>JASGMC010000016.1 GCA_030156625.1 Methanoculleus sp. | reverse complement strand
TTTGGTGGGTACCTTGTAGCAGAACTCGATCTTGTAGGCGTTCCCGCCGTGGACCGGCAGGATCGTGACTTCCCGGATCTGGTGCGGCTTGATGCACGGGGGGATCGGGAACGTGAGTTCCTTGCCCGTCAGGCCGTGCTGCTTCCGGAACGTAAGGGACATGCCGAGCGTCACGGACCCGTTGCGGATCGTCAGGTGTGCCCGGGGGTACGCCAGCTTGAACCGACCGTCTTTTTGGAGGTAGTGCGGAGGGCTCGGGCAGTACTCTATCTGCCCCTTGCGGTACAACGTCAGCAGTTCAAAATACCCTTTGTACGCCTCTTCAACGGACTTGAGGGTCTGCTGAGCAGGGTCGTTGTGCAGCAATCCGTAGTTTTCGTTCGGCTTTGACTGCACGTAGGTGCTGCACTCTTTGTAGGGGAAGTCCTTCTTCCGGGTGTAGGGAAGGTAGGAACCGACCAGGATGTCAACCCCCGAGGTGAGATCCGGCCGGAGGCCCAGAAGGATCTGGCGGTTCTCCTGATGCGTGGCATAATGCTGTCGGATGTTGTACAGTCCTACGTTGTACATGCTTTTAGCATGGTACGCGAGCGTGTCGAGGATCCAGAACGTCTTCTGGGGAAGGCGCAGATAGTTGCTGACGACTCGCAATGCCATTACCTCTTATCTTTGGGGCTCATCTGTCTATAAGAGAACTCCCGCGGGGCGAACGTGTACGGGGCTTGATGCGGGCAATTCCTCCCCCGGTTAAAACCGGGGGTCTCCTTGCCCGTCGTACTTATGAGCGGCCTGTCCGGAGCGAACTCTCCTCGAAAAACCGCTTCCAGGAGCGGCAGTTCGTCGGGATGGATAAAACGCAACGCGATCTCCGGATCCGCATAGACCTCTTTTGGGGAATAGCCGGCGATCCGCGTAACGGCCGGGCTGATGTAGGAGAAACGGCGAACGGGTGCAAGCTCGATCCGATAGACGATGTCGCGGGCGTTGCGCAGCATGAGGTTCAGCGTATCCGTGCCCGGCCGGCATACCTCTTCTGCCCGCTCGACCGCCATGCCTGAGATGCCGACGATCTCTCCGTCGGCATCCCGGAGCGGCTCCAGCGTCAAATCCAGGATGTGCCGCGTGCCGCCTGGGGTGACCGTCACCTCCTGGCGCAGCACCTCCCCGGTCTCCAGCACCCGGCGCTTGAGCGAGGCCAGCCTGCCGGCGTCCTCGGGCCCGAAGAGATCGGCGTCGGTTCTGCCGACCACTTCCGTATCGGAGAGTCCGGACTTCCGGTTGTGCGACCAGATGTAGTGCAGGTCCCTGTCCTGGACAAAGACGGCGACCGGGGAGTGGTCGAGGCAGGTCCGGAAGAACCGGGCAGTCGTCTCACCGGTGTTGTCGTGGAAACGGAGGATCCTGTACCCGGTCCCTGCATACGTCGCATTCGGGTCATAGACAAGGGAGAACCAGCGAAGGTCCCCGGAGCGCTCCCTGATTCCTGTCGTTCTGCAGGTCTACGGCGACCTCCTGCAGGGATGCCGTATCCGGCGACAGCGGCGCCACGTGCCTGCGTGTGATGTCTGAAGCGCTCGCCCCTCTCTTCTCCTCCGGGGTCACGCCCAGGAGAACGGAGAGCGTCCTGTTGAGCCGGACCACCGCCCGGTCCTCATCGAACACGAGGATCCCGTCGGCTTCTCCGTCAAGGGCGGTGAGAAGACGCTGTTCTTCGATCTGCTGCCTGGAAGTCATTGTTCCCCTGTCACGCAAGTTGCATTGCTCTCCGATTGGCCGCTTCCGGCGGAGACTCGCTGATCATCCCACGACCTCCTTGAGCGTGAACCGGAACGCAGCGCCCGCTTCCGGGTGGCCGGGCACCCGATCCTCGACCCAGATGCGCCCGCCGTAGCGCTCCAGGAGCGTGCGGCAGATGTAGAGGCCGAGCCCCTCCCCCCGTGCCCGGGTCCGCCCTCGTTCGAACCGGCGGAAGATCGACTCCTTCAGTTCGTCGGGAACGCCGGGGCCGGTGTCGGCCACGGTGACGACGACGCTGCCGTCGAGCGTCTCGACCGAGATGGTAACAACGACGTCGGGGCCGCCGAACTTGACGGCATTCCCGATGAGATTGTGGAAGACTTCGGCAAGGAGATCGTCCGCCCGGACCATGCGAGAGACCCCTCCGTACCTGATCCCGGCTTCGGGGAAGTTCTTCTGTTCGCTGACGATCACGCCGTGAAGGTCGATCGGCTTCAACGGCGCATGTTCCTGATGAATTTTGCGGATCGTTGCAACATTCGCCAGAATCTCCGTGCTTTTATCGATGCTCCCCTTCATCTTCCGGACATACGTTTTGGGCTCCCCTTCGAGGATCTGCATCAGCAGGTCGATATACAGGGTGGCGACACAGTTGGCGTTCCTGATGTCGTGCGTGAGGATGTCCAGGTACAGGTTCGCTTCGCGGTTCGCGACCTCCAGATCATGGTGGAGCCGGGCCCGTTCTTCCTCGGCCCGCTTGCGGTCGGTGATATCCTGCGCGAACTCGATGAGACCGATCAGTTCCCCTCTCTCGTCGGTGACGGGATATCCGCGGAGGAAGAAGACCCTTCCGTCGGGCGCGGTGATCTCGGTTTCCTGGGGCTGTCTGGTCTCCCGGGCGAGAACAACCGGGCATATGTCGCAGACGCCTGTACGGTTGTGCCATATCTCGTAGCATCGATGCCCGGCCAGGTCCTCCGGTTCCCTGCCGATGAATGCTGCGGCGGCGCGGTTGACCCAGAGTACCTTTAGATCCGTGTCATAGTAGGCGAACATCTCGACAGTCGAGTCGAGAATCAGGGCCTTCTCCTGTTCTGCACGCCGCAGGGCCTCTTCAGTCCGCTTTCGTTCCGTGATGTCCCATGCGTTTACGACAAAGCCCCTGATGTGAGGATCGCCAAGGAGGTTGGTCACGATTGCCTCGACCACGTGCGTGCCGCGCGGGCCCCTGAAGCGGACCTCGAACTGCACGCTCCCTCCCGGCCTTTGCGCCAGGGTGGATACCACCTCCTTCACCCGCGGCAGATCCTCGGGCTGGATCATATCGAACGCATGCCTCCCGATCAGCGTATCGGGCGCAAAGCCGTCCAACCGCTCGATAGGCGGGCTCGCAAACCGGATCGTTAACTGATCGTCGATGATGAGGATGAATTCGGAGCCCTTCTCGATGAGGGCCCGGAACGTCTTTTCGCTCTCTCGCAGGTCGGCCTCCGCCCGGTGCCGCTGGAGAGCGATCGAAGCAAGGCTCCGGAAGACCTCGACGGCCCGGAAGTTGACCTCTCCACCCTCCCGCCGGGTGAGGATCACGGCCGACCCGAAGATTTCGCCTTTCCAGGCGAACGGGATGCAGTACATTGCCCCAAGACCGGCAATATCCTCGAATTTACGGCAGATCTCCCGGGAGATCTGCCCGAGGGCGACTTCCTGCAGCCCTCCTTTCACCTCCTCGATCTCGCCGCGGGTCATGATCGCCCGGATATGCGGTGGGATTTCGAGCGAGATCCCGGTGAGGTCCTCCCCGAAGGTCTCGATGATCTCCGGCAGGAACGGCTCGATGCCGAAGAACGCCCGCGGGTTCAGGGTGCCCGCCCGGATATCGGTGGCGCTCACGATGACGACGGCACCGGGCGCGAGTTCGTGGAGGTAGGCGCCGATTGCGGAGAAGACATCGGCCTCGGGCGGCATCGCGGCAAGTTCCGTCGCCGCCCGGGAGAGGAAGGCCAGATCGCCCGATCTCCGCCGCACCTCTTCTTCGGCGGCCTCCCGGCGGGTGACGTCGCGGAACCGGACGAGCCAGTCCGCGGTCGCTTCCACCCGCCGGGAGGAGAAGACGTACCACCGCTCCCCGGCGGCCGAGGATACCCTGACCGTGATTCCCCCGGACTCGGTGCGGTTCTGCAGCAGCGAGAGGATCCGCTCCCTCTGGTCCCCGTCCGCTTCCGGGAGGATTCGGTCGGCGACGATGCAGCCCGCATCCGCATCGCGGGCGTCGTCGGCGGAGATCCCGGCGAGGAGCTCCATGGCAGGGGTGATGGTGCGGACTTTCATGTTGGAATCGGCGAGGATGACGGCATCTTCCGTGGCTTCCAGTATCTGGAGTATCTCGGGTCGCACCTCCATGTCCGGCTCAGTGGTCTGCATACGGCCCAGCCCCGTCCGGCAGGGAGATCCTCGTGCAGGGTTCTCCACGGGGATAACGTCACGGAAGGTATATAATTGTCTGTCTGCCGGTCCGTCCGGGCAGCCCGCCCACCCTTTTTGTGCGCCGGGGGGCTTTCGATACGGCAGAAGCTCCCGGCTCCGTCACAACGGGCATGTGCGGGAACGGCTGGAATAACGGGAGGACTTGAAAGCGGAGGGAATATAACCCAGGAAGTAAATGCGAGGGGTGAGATTCGAACTCACGAACTCCTGCGAGACCAGGCCCTCAACCTGGCGCCTTTGACCTGGCTTGGCAACCCTCGCCCGGTTCCTCTCTATACAACGCATTGCAACATAAAATATCTTGCTCTGCGGGAACCCGGCCTCTCACGGACGAGATGGCCGCACGTCCCCGCGGGGGCCGTCCCGTTGTGCGCATACCCGTGCTCCGGCGCCCCTTGAACGTCTTCGATGCGTATTTATGCGCCCGGTTCCAACGATCCCGCATGTGGGCTGACATCTCACGGGAGTTCGCCGATTCGCCGTCCCAGAGTCGCGTCGTCCGGTTCCTGCTGGAGAACGGGTTCGGCATCAACGAAGAGGGGCGCATCGTCTGCAACGGCATCGAGATCCCGGCCACGCACATCGGCAGGGCGATCGAGACCGACCGCAGGGTCGTCGACGCCACAGCCCGTCGCATCCTCGAGAACCCGGAACTTCGGGAGGTCTTTATCCGGATGCGTGCTGCGCCCGACCTCTCCCGGGTCGCCGAGGCCCTCGGCCTCTCGGTCATCACGCTCTACCCGAAGGACGCGCACCAGAAGGGGATCGTCGGCGCGGCGGTCGAGGTTCTCGTCGACCACGACCTCTCCATCCGCCAGATCTTCGTCACCGATCCCTACCTCGCAGAAGAGCCCAAACTCGTGATGATCGTGGACGAGCCGCGGGTCCCGGCATCGGTCTACGAACGCCTGCGTGCGCTCCCGCAGGTAAAACAGTTGATCATCTGAAAAGCTCTATCTCCTGCCCGAGCCGGCGGATTCGCTCCCTCTGCCTTCGCGGGAGGGCGATTGAACGCTGCAGCCGCTCCTCGAGCGTGATGACGCGGGTCCCCTTCACCAGGTTGTCCGCGTGGGCGACGATCTTCTCCTCAAGCGTCCTCGGCATGCAGTCGCGCGGCGTCAGATCGAGGGCCGCACACTCGTCCGCCGTCAGCCCGGCGCCGATGTGCCGCTCGACGATGGCGACGACGGCTTCGTCGAGACCGAACGACCGGCATATCGCGCCGCCAGCTTCGGCGTGGCAGAGATCGTGCGTCACTCCCCGGCCGATGTCATGGAGGAGGGCCCCGGTCTGGACCAGGTCGCGATCGACCAGGGGGTCGGACGCGTAGGTGAGCGCAAGATCGCGCACCGCCCGGCAGTGTGCGATGACCCCTTCGGAGCACCCGGCGCGCCTGAGGAGGGCGATGCAGTCCTCTTCACGCACTCCCGAGGCTCTCCTTGATCTTATCGACCCTTCTCCTGAGGGCGTTGGCGATGAGTTCGTTGTCGAAGTGCTCGAGCATCTCCTCGCAGTTCGGGCACTCGAAGTTCCAGTTCGCCGCATCCGTGAAGGTGTAGACGACGCTGCAGTTTCTGCACATGTAAAAGTCGTTCTTCTCCTCGTAGGTGAGCCGGGCATTGAGGTGCTCGAGCACGTCACGGACCTCCTCCTCGAGCACGTCATAAACACGGTCCAGGCGGAGGTGCCAGAGGTAGGTGAGCCAGCCGGTCTCGGTGTTCTTCAGCCGCCGGTACTCGGCGAGGCGTTTCTCGTAGAGCGTGTAAAGGGTGTGGCGGACGGTGTTGAGGTTGACCCCGGTCATCTCGGCAAGTTCCTCGTCACTGTGCTCTCCTCCTTCGGGGAACCGCCTGAGAAGCTCGATTCCCTCTTCCCCGATCATGCGCAGGATATAGGCGTGGGTTGCCGGATCGTTTAACAGTTCAGTGACGGATACCATGCTCAAATCTCTCCCATAACGGATAATCGTATAATAGTATATACTCCAGCATCGATGTTTACCATACTCTGCTCTCAATCTTTAATTTCCTTTCCCGTGTCCCCGGGGAGCGGGCACCCCCTCACGCCAGAGAAGAGTCCGTGCCCACCGCTCATTCCCCGATGAGCCTCCGGACTGCCGCGGTGTTCCTCTCGAGATCCGCATACGCCGCCGCTTCCGTCTCGCCGCAGCCAAAGACGCTCACGACGGCGTGCCCCTCCTCGAACCCGGTTCCGGGCCAGGGTATATCGGCGATCCGGGGCGCGAGCGCAGAAAGATCGACGGCGAGGCGCATATCCCGCTCCGCAAAGAGGATCCGCCGGACCGCGACCTGCCGCGGTGCAGGCACCGCGGCCGGGATCACCCCGCGGCAGGCGTCCATGTGCATGGCAAAGACGCTTCTCCGGATCGCCATCTCGACCGTATCCAGGGTGGCCTGGAACCGGGGATTGATCTCGATCGCCCAGGGCTTAGCCCCCGCCACAAAATCGATCCCGACCGAGCCCACGCACCCGCTTGCGGCAGCGATTCGCTCTGCCGCCGCGATCATCTCTCCGGCAAGAGGATGGGAGAACGGGGTGACCGATCCGGCAAACCCGTGCGCGGATTCCCCCTCACCCCGCAGGAGCTGCCGGTTGACCGCGATGGCCCGCGCCCGCCGGCCGTCCGCAACGCAGGAGACGCTTGAGGGGACTCCGTCGACGAGGTGCTGTGCAATGTAGGGGACGTCCGGCCAGGCCTCCTCCCACCGGCGGAGGTCTTCTGCGGTCCTCGCGACGGCGTTCCTCCATCCCCCTGCTCCCCGGCGCGGCTTGACCATCACCGGAAACCGATCGCTCGTTGCGAGCGGCGGGACCGGCACCTCCAGCTCCTCGAAGAACCGCTGGATCTCCAGTTTGTCGAGGAACCGCTCCACTTTCGCAGGCGGCGTGCCGTAGAGCGGGATCGTCGTCCCGACGGCCTCCGCGCCCGAGGCGACGACCAGCGCGTCGACCGGGTGGCGGGAGGCGAGTTCGACGATCTTCTCCGGAAGTTCGGCGAGTTCGTCGAACGAGAGGCAGTCCTCCGTGTACCACCCGAGATCCTGGTCGCAGAAGTGGTCGACGGCGTAGACCGCATAACCGGCCCGGCGGGCCGACTGTGCCACGTGCCGCGTGGCGAATCCCGCAACCAGAACCCGGCCCGTCACCGCTCCACCGTCTTCTTTCCCACCTTCGTCGGCTCGATCCGGATCTTCGCGTCCGGGTATTCCCTGTTGAGTTCCTTCCCCTCGAAGAGGTGGTCGAGGAAAAGGGCGAGGCTCGAGATCTCGGAGTGGGGCTGGGTGGTCACCGAGACGTTGTAGTCGGCAAGGCCGTAGATGTCGCCCGGGACCTTCTCCGCCCCCACCACGACGAGCACCCGCTCCTCTCGGCGGATCTCGTCGATGGCGTCGGTCATACGGAGCCCGTACATCGTGAGGTGGGCGACTTTGCCGCCGGCGGCTTTCCAGTCCTGGATGCACCGCCGCCACTTCACGTCGTTCTCCACGAAGAAGTCCCCTCCCCACCGGGAGGCGACGTCCGTTATGCTCGTGACCACCCCGGGGTCGTCTGCGGCGAGGTACATTCCCCGGGCACCGAGCGCCCGCGCCGCGAGCCCGACGTGGGTCGTGACCCGCTGGTCGCGTTCGGGCCGGTGGCCTATCCGGAGCACGGCTACTTCGGGCATAGCCTTACTCATCTCTCCTTTTTGCCCTGACGACACCGTTCTCGATGATGAACGGGAGATCTTTTGCCGTGTGCCGGCACTGGCACTCGATCAGCGACTCCTGAATGGAGAGGAGGCGCACCGTCCCCTCTGCCTGCCGGACCAGGAGATTGCGCTCGAGACGCTCGAGCGACGCCGTGACCGCACCGGGCTCAAAACCGGTGGCTGCTACCAGGTCTTCGACCGTAATGCCGCCTGTTTCGGGAATCCGGTGATATACGGTCCAATCCAGATCTTCCTCACGCACACCTATTCTTTTTTCCGGGCGGACCGATATAGTTATTCATGCACCGCCCGCACCGTTCCGGCTCTGTGGGCCGGTATCCGGGCAGGGCTGCACGAGGTATGGTGGGAACCGAGTATGGTCGATTATGTGGAACTGGCGGAACTTGCCGACAGCCTCTTTGAGGCAAGCGACGACGACGACGAGCTTCTTGCGAAGATACTGGATACGCTTGACGAAGAGACCCGGGGAGCGCTGCTCTCCTCCGACTTCCTCAACGCTTACCAGGTCTTTTACTACTACTTCCGGGAGACGCCGGACGAGCTGACGAAGGAGCGGCTGCAGCTCCACGCGGCATCGGACCTTGCCCGGGGGATCGTCATCGACGAGGTCGATATCTACGAGGTTGTCTTTTCACTGGAAGGCGGAGAGCCTGTCGTCATCCTCACCGACGGCGAGAACACGCTCGCACGGTTCAGCGGCCCGGAGGCGTACGCAAAGATTGCTCTCTACATGGACGAGTGTCTCTGATGCATCGGGCCATCTTCGTTTGAGGGCGCAGCCGGTTGCCACCGGGGTCAGAAATCGCCACATTTAGATCCTAAACCGGCGATCGGCCGGCGGTGATCAGCCGTTCGTCCACCCTTGCCCGCACGATCGGCGGGAGATCCCCCCACCGGATCACCGCATCGCCGATGACGGCGAGCACTCCCCGGACGCTCGTTCCGGAGAGGTCGTCGAGGACTGAGGTGTCGTCTGCCGTGATCCGGTTGCAGATCGCCGTCGCCCAGGCGTCCGCGGCGGCGACGTCGGGGGCAAAGACCGTCACGGCGTCGGCGGTGCCGAAACTGATCGACGGCCCCACCGTCGCCGAAGAGGTGCAGATGCCGAGGATCTCGTTCTGCGGCGGTACCAGGAACGCAAAGCGCCCGCTCAGAGGCGATGCGCCCGCATAGATGCCGATCTTCACCTCGCGGTCGCTCACGAGAGCGATGTCCCCCCCGTTGTCGATAAGGGCAAACGCCGCGCCTTCCTCGACCATCGTCTCCACCCCCGCCCAGGCTATCGCACCCGCCACCGCCGCCATCGGCCCTACCCCGGCCTCTGCAGCGGCCCGGGCCATGCGATCGGGGGTCCTCTCCGGGGTCTTTGGGGTGTACGGCTCGAGCGTTGCCGCAAAATAGAGGTCGAGAGCGATCTGCCGCTCGACCTCCTGCCTGGCAGCCATCATGCCGGATTTCGCCGCCTCGATATGCCGGGGATCGTCGGCGAGGATCGTCGCGATCGTCTGCCGGAACTCGAAATGCTCCCGGATCATCCCTGTTGCGAGAGGGCGCCGTGAGGGCACGCCTGGATGCACTTGCCGCAGAGGACGCACCGCTCGGAGCTCACCCGGATGCGCCACTCTTCGTCGAAGGAGAAGACTTCCTGGGGGCAGACGCTGATGCAGGCCCCGCAGTCGACGCACTCCGCCTCGTCGCGGGCGATGGCGTTCTCCATCACGCGGACGGTGACCCCCATCTCCTCGAGGCGTTGCCGGACCAGAGCCGCGTCCGCATCAGGGACGTCGATCAGCATCTCGCCGGCCATCGAGTCGATGTTGGCCTTCTCGACGTTGACGAGGACGCCGGTTTCCTTCACCACCCGGGCGATCACCGGTTCCCTCCCCGGGTCGTGCTGCCCCCTCCGGGAGAACGCCAGCAGGAGTTTCATCGCCGCCGCCTCCCGCCGAAGAGCTTTCCGAGATCGATTGCCGAGAGGATGCCGACCACCCGGTTCGTCGCGTCCACCACCGGAAGCGCGCTGATGTTGTTCCGCTCAAGTTTCTGGGCGGCGATGTCCACCGGCTCGTCTGGTGTCGTCTTGATCACCTTCCGGGTCATGATGTCTTTCACCTGCCGCAGCCTCCCGTCCGTCACCACCGCCTTTGAGACGTCGTAGGTGGTGATGATCCCGACCAGCGTGCCGTTCCCATCGAGAACCGGGAGATGGTTCGTCTCGTCCTTGAGGAGCCGCTTTGCCGCCACCCGGATCTCCTCGTCTTCCGTGATGCTGATCACCTGCCGGTTCATGATGTCGCGGACGCGGGGGGTGACGGCCGTCTCCCGCATGGGCTTTGAGCGCTTTGCCGGGTCGATCCGCCGGGTGGGGAGCGCAAGTTCCATCTTTCCTCTCTCGATCCAATCTTTCAGTTCCGTCGCCACCGCCCGTGCCTGCCGGTAGCTGGAGAGCGACGACGTCCGGACCGTCTCAGAGCCGATTTCGACGGACCCGCTCCTGAGGTCGGCGTAACTGACCCTTGCAAGCGACGGACGGTCCCGCCGGGGCGTGCCGTAGTCGATGATGTCGGTCAGGATGTCCCCGTCGCGCACCGCGGTGCTCCGGACGATACCGGTATCGAGCACCGGGATCGGGATGCCGACACCGACATAGAGCGTCACCCCGTAACCGTTCATCACCGCCGCACGCAGGAACTCCTGCCGCATCGCTTTCATGTCCCCCGTCACCATCAGCGTCCCGAATCCCCCGCCCGCCGAGTGCTGGGTACCCTCGCCGACCACCATGCCCTTTGCACCGGCAAGGAAGATCGGGATGCCGCTCCCGATGACCCGGAAGCCGGGGTCGTTTGCAAGCGGCGAAAGGGTACCCGCGCCGGAATAGGAGACGTTGCCGCACCGCGGGAGGAGGGTCCCCATGTAGGTGTTGAGCGTCCGGTCGGTGGTGTTCGCCGCTGCGTTGTAGCGCTGGTAGGAGTTTCTCGGGTTGACCATGATCGCCTGGTTCATGTCCTCGAGCAGCAGCTCCGTCGTGATGCTCCGGCGCGGGTAGCAGTCGGTCCCACGGGAGGTTGCCCGCAGTTCGACGGTGCCTCCGGCGACGAGTTCTTCGAGGACGTGGGCGCCGCCGTAGAGGTGGTCTTTGGATTCCGCCTCCTGTGTTGCGCCCAGGTAGGCGTCGACCGCCGCTATCCCTGCATATGCTTCCACGTCGTTGAGCCAGACGCGCTCCATCCGGATGGGGGGGTCGGCGTGCCCGAAGTTGAAAAAGGCACCGGAGGAGCACATTGCCCCGAACGTCCCGGTCGTGACGACGTCGACCTCCGCCAGTGCCCCTTCCTCTCCCAGCTCGTCGACGATGCCCGGCATCTCTTCGGCGGTAACGACTCGTGCGGTACCGTCGCGTATCCGGGCATTGATGAGGTCCAGGGACTTTTCCATGAACGTATATTCATTTTGGAATATTTATAGGTGTTGATTATTACTTTAGGTAATATTGTGCGGGGGTATGCAGGCATTCCGGCAGGGCGGATCGTGTGTAACTTTCAAAAGACGCGCATCCGGCGTTTCTTCCGTTTTGTGCCAAAAAAGGATGGAGATTTCTGTCTTCAGTCCCGCCTGTGCAGGGCAACGAGGAGCCCGAGGATGCCGAGTGCCCCCACCACGGCAAAGGGCGCCATGCCCGTGTGGGGCGTCTGGGTCGGCACGGGCGAGAGCGAGGCCGAGGCCGAGGCGGTGCTTCCGGCACCGACCTGGACGCTGGTCGACCAGTCGCTGTAACCGCCGAGCGCCACCCTGACTGCATGGGTGCCGGTGGCAACGCCGTCGAGGGTCAGCGGGGTGACACCCCTATAGGCGTTGTCGACGTAGACCTCGGCCCCGGAGGGAGAGGAGGTGACCGAGATCGAGCCCGTCGAGGTCGACTGGCCGGGCTGGAGCGTCGCGGTGACGTGGCTCGTTGTCGCCCCGCTGACGACGACCCCTGTCGTGTAGTCCTGGTAGCCGGAGAGGGCTACCCTGACGGTATGGGAACCGACCGCGACGTTCGAGATCGCATACACTCCGGCCGGGGGGGTCTTGCCCTGGTACTTGTCGTCAAGGAAGATGTCTGCACCTGCCGGGTAGGAGACTACGTCGATAGCGCCGGTGGTCTCGGAGGGAATGGCCGTCAGCCGGGCGTTGACGTAACTGGTCACGCCGGGGCTCACGGTCACGCTCGACTCCCAGTCGTAGTAGTCGCTAAGATCGAGCTCGATGTTGTGTTTCGCGGCAGAGACGCTCGTGAGCGTCAGGGGCGTCCGGCCCTTATAGACGCCGTCCATGTAGACATACGCGCCGGAGGGGGAGGAAGTGACCTTGATCGACCCGTACTGCTCGATCGGGGTCAGGGTGAACTTGATGTTCGACTGCTGCCCCGCCTTGACCGTGACGGTGGCATAATCGGACTGGTAGCCCGAGTGGTCTGCCTCAAGGGAGTAGGTGCCGGGGGAGAGGTCCTTGATCGTGAGCGGCGCAACGCCCCGGTAGTTCCCGTTCAGGTAGATTGCCGAACCCGAGGGGCTCGACGTGACGTAGATCGAGCCGGAGGTCTCGACCGGCTGCAGCGTCGCATAGACGTCCACGGTCTGGCCCGCGGCGGGGCTCGAGGGCAGGCTGCCGGAGTACGAGTGGTAGCCGCTCTTCTCGACCCGGAAGTTGCTGTAGGGCGTCCCGGTGGAGTAGACCGGGACGTCGAGCGATCCCCCGTAGGTGGTGCCCTTGTACTGTCCGTCAAAGTACACGTCGGCACCGTCGACGTTGCAGTGGACGCGGTACCATCCTTCATCTCCCCCTATCTGTGCGGATACGGCAGGGATGCCGGCGCAGATGACGAGGAGCGTCATTCCGATGATGAGAGTTCTCAACATGATCCATCTCCGATAGATGATAAGCGAGTATCGGGTTTTTCGGGGATAACTATTTCCATTTGATCTATCCATTCTCCTCGGCCTTTCGGCGATATTGGCCCTTTTGTCCCCGAATAACAGCAAAATGTCCCGTAACACGAACGTTCGCCCGGCCCGAACGGCCGCCGGCGCCCTCATTCATCCTTTTTATCCGGTGACGTCTAAACGGGGTACTGCATGGATATCCTGAGGTTCATCGCCGCACTGGAGCAGGTCGCTCCGCCCGAACTGGCCGAAGAATACGATGCCGGGAGGATCGGCCTCGTCGTCGAGGGGAAGGACGAGATCGAGACCGTCTGCTGTGCGCTCGATGCCACGCAGAAGGTCGTGGATGCCGCAGTTCTTGCCGGCGCCGATATGCTGGTCGTCCACCATACGCCCCTCTGGAGCCCGGTCACGGCGGTCAGGGGCCCGACGTCGCGCCTGCTCCGGGCACTCCTCTCCGCCGGCATGAACCTCTACGTCATGCACACGAACTTCGACCATGCTGAGGGCGGCGTCAACGACGTCCTGGCATCAAGGCTCGGTCTTTCGCGGACGGAGCGGATGACCGCCGGCCTCGTCGGCGACTGCTCCCTCGATGCCCGGGAGATCGCCCGCCGCCTCCCCGACGGGGGGATCCGGGTTTACGGGGAAGCCGGGACGATCCGGCGCCTGGCGGTCGTGGGGGGGAGCGGGTTCGATCCCGGCCTGATCGGGGAGGCCGTCGACCTCGGGGCGGAAGCCTTCCTCTCGGCGGAACTCAAGCACAGCACGGCCCGTGCATCGCCCATACCCTGCCTCGAAGCTACCCACTACGCGCTCGAGGCCCCTGCCATGGAAGTTCTCGCGTCCCGCATGGGGTGGCATTATGTCCCTGATCCGCCACACGTAGTGGTAGTTCCATGAGGGGCATCTGGCAGAGGATCGAGCGGGACCGGGCGCTGACGCCGGAGTTCCGCACCTGCATCGAGCGTGTCTACGGGGAGCGGGGAAGAAAAGCGCTCGAAGCCGTCGATGAAGGGCAGGTAAAACGTTACCGCGACTTCTTCATCGTTGTGGGCCGGAGCAACGAGTATATCGTCGAAGGCGACTTCTGCACCTGCAGCGACTTTCTCTTCCGGGGACGCGAATGCTGGCACATCCTTGCGGTACGCATCGCCGAGCGGACGGGATTATACGAATCCTACGACCTCTGGTACCAGGATACATGGAAACCTTGAACTGGCTGCACAAACAACTATATCGGTCACAATCATACCAATTTATGCTGCGTGATTTTCAATGCTCGAGGAAGAATATACGCTCGATTATTTCAGGTCCGAAGGGTTTGAGCGGAAGGTCTGCAAGAGTTGCGGGGCGGCCTTCTGGACCCGGGACCCCGAACAAGAGTTCTGCGGCGACGCTCCGTGTGTAACGTATAACTTCATCGGCAACCCGGTCTTCAAACCCCATAGCGTTGATGAGATGCGGGAGGCGTTCCTCTCGTTCTTTGAGCGGCACGGTCATACACGCCTCGAACGATACCCCGTAGCCGCCCGGTGGAGAGACGATATTTATCTCACCATTGCGTCCATCGCCGACTTCCAGCCGTTCGTCACGAGCGGTGTCGTCCCCCCGCCGGCGAACCCGCTGACCATCTCCCAGCCCTGCATCCGCTTAAACGACCTCGACTCGGTAGGGAGGTCCGGGCGCCACCTGACGCTCTTCGAGATGATGGCGCATCACGCCTTCAACACCCCCGGGGAGCAGATCTACTGGAAGGACGAGACGGTCGCCCTCTGTGACGAGTTCATCTCGTCCATCGGGGGCGATCTCAACCGGGTCAGCTACAAGGAGCACCCCTGGTACGGCGGCGGGAACGCCGGCGCCTCCGTCGAGGTGCTCATTGGCGGCCTCGAGGTCGCGACGCTGGTCTTCATGAACCTCGGGCGGCAGAAGACCGATCAGCCGCCCGTCGACGTGAACGGGGTGCCCTACTACCCGATGCGGCTCAAGATCGTGGATACCGGCTACGGCCTTGAGCGGTTCGTCTGGGCTTCGAAGGGTTCGCCGACGATCTACGACGCCGTATTCCCGGAGATGGTGAGCCGCCTGATGCATTCGGCCCACCTCGAGAACCTCCTCGACAACCCCGAGTTCACGAAGATCATGGGGCTCAGCGCCCGGTTCGCCGGGGTGATGGACATCTCCGGGACGAACCTCCACAACCTCCGCAAAAAGGTCGCCGAGGCAATCGACGTACCCGTCGAACGGCTGGAGCGGATCGTCGTCCCGATCGAGAAGGTCTACTCGATCGCCGATCACACCCGCTGCATCGCCTACATGCTCGGCGACTGCATCGTCCCCTCGAATGTCCGGGAGGGGTATCTCGCACGGCTCGTGCTTCGCCGGACGCTCCGGATGATGAACGACCTCTCGATGGACGAGGATCTCGCCGACCTGATCGAGGCACAGATGCAGATCGTGGGGATCGAGAACTTCGGGCAGGACGTGGATGTTGTCAGGGAGATCGTGGAGAACGAGGAAGAGAGGTACGCAGGCACTCTCGAGCGCGGGACCCGGATCGTCCAGAAGATCGCCCGGAACTACAAGGCAAAGAGTTCCCGGGTTCCCCTCGCCGAGGTCGTCACCCTCTACGACTCGCACGGCATCCCGCCCGAGATGATAAAGGATGTCGCTGCCGCCGAGGGCGCCGTCGTGGAGATCCCCGACAACTTCTACTCGCTGATCGCCGAGTCTCACTCGGAGGTGCAGAAGGAGGCGAAGGGCGAGGACCCGCTTGCCCGCCACCGCGAGCGGGCGAAAGCTCTCCCCCCGACAAAGAAACTCTACTACGAGCTCCCGAACGAGATCGAGTTCGAGGCGATGGTGCTGGACTACTTCGACGGGATGGCGGTGCTGGACCAGACGCTCTTCTACCCCGAGGGAGGCGGCCAGCCGTCCGATACCGGCACCCTGGTGACGTCCGAGAGCATGGTGCGGGTGGAGGAAGCCGTGAAACTCGGGGAGGTTATCCTCCACCGGGTCACGGGGGGTCCCCTGAAGCGCGGCGACCGGGTAAAGGGCATGGTCGACGAGGAACGCCGATGGTCGCTGATGCGCCACCACACGGCGACCCACGTTCTCCTCCACGCCGCTCAGAAGGTGCTCGGCGTCCACGTGCACCAGGCCGGCGCCCAGAAGGGGAGCGAGGCTTCCCGTCTGGACATCCGGCATTACAAGCATATCACGCCCGAAGAACTCAGGAGGATCGAGCTTGAGGCGAACCGGCTGGTCATGGCCGATACGCCGGTCTACGTCCACGTCGAGGAGCGGACGAAGGCCGAGCAGAAGCACGGGTTCGGCCTCTACCAGGGCGGCGTCCCGCCGGGCCGTGAGATCAGGACGGTGCAGGTCGGCGGCGACGTGCAGGCGTGTGCGGGAACGCATGTCCGGACGACCGGCGAGATCGGGCCGATCCGAATCCTCGGCGTCGAGCATATCCAGGACGGCGTCGAGCGGCTGGTCTTTGCGGCCGGTATCGCCGCCGTGCATGCCGTGCAGCGCATGGAGGAGCTCCTCCAGGCATCCGCCGATGTGGTGAGCGTCCAGTCCGAGAACCTGCCGGCGACGGTAGCACGCTTCTTTTCGGAATGGAAGGAGCAGAAGAAGGAGATCGAACGTCTCCAGAAGAAGGTGGTGGACCTCGAGATGCGCGGTCTCGACGGCGAGATGGTGGACGGGGTCAGGGTCGTCGTCAGAACGCTTGATGCGACCCACAAGGAACTCGTCGCCCTCGCCACCACCGTCGCCGCCGAGGGCGGCGTGGCGCTCTTTGCATCGGGAGACGGAAATGTGAGGGTTGTGGCGACGTCTGGCGCACCGGCGGTGAACGCCGTCGATGTCGTGCAGGAGGTCTGCAGCATCCTCGGCGGGAAGGGCGGCGGTAAGCCGAACCTTGCGCAGGGCGCAGGCTCGGACGCCTCCCGGCTCGAAGAGGCGCTCGAGCACGGGCGCAACCGAATTATCGAAGCGCTCCATGGTTGACGATGTGGTAGTTATCCAGCCGGGCGATGAGCGGGCACAGAAGATCGCCCGGGCAATGGCGAGCCAGACGGCGAACGCGATCATCCAGGCCTTCGGCGGCGGACCCCTGACGTCGTCGGAGGTTGCCCGGCAGATGAAGATCCCGATCACCACCGCTTCCTACCACATCGAAAACCTCCTCGGCGCCGGGCTTCTTGAGGTTATGCAGACCCGCTGGAGCGAGAAAGGGCGCGAGGTGAAGGTCTACGGCCTCGCGAACCAGGTCCTCATCATCGCGTCGCCGGCAAGCGATCTCCGGTCGGTGCTGCAGAAGTACGCGACGCTCTTTGGAGTCGTCGTCCTCGCGAGCCTCGGGCTCTGGGCAATCCTCCCGGCGGTGCTGCCGCTCGGCGGCTTTTCGCCCGCCCCAAGGTTGGTTTCCGAAAACGGGGAGAAATACACCGGCGGCACCGGTGAGGACGTCTCGACGCTCCAGAGCCCCGCCTTCGATGGCGCCGGGGTGCCGCCGGTCCACGACCTGGTGATGGGTTTCTTCTTCGGCGCCTGTGCGGTGTTGCTGGCGCTGCTGGTCTACGAGGTCTACTACTGGTGGCGCACCTCCCCGCGCTGCAGGGTGGAAAATGATCCCGAGCAGGTAAAAAAAGTCAGGTGAGAGGTTTTCGGGTTTTTATCGCCGCCCCCCTGCAACGCCGGCTTGTGGCTGTTTTCCGGTCCCTGCTTCAACTTTTGCCCCGCATTTTGGACATCGCGTCTTCTTCGGGTTGATCTCTGCACCGCAACTGTAGCACTTCGGCATGGTGTCTCACCACACTGTGCCTGATGCTGTTCTTATGCCATAAGGGTATCCTATGGAGAATCCTGTCATGGCCTCTGTTGCAGGCCGACGTGCGCCATGCAGCGGTTTTGCGGCGTTTACCGTGCCGGACTCCTGAAGGTGGAGTTCTCATGGAGGGGGAAGCGACCGAAGATCCGGATATCGCGATCATCCGCCACAATCTGCGCAGGCTTCCAGCCTTTTTCCCGCGCATTTTTCACAGTATTCCGTAAAATTCTTTCTCAGGGATTTTTTGTGTCAGACATATATTTGAATATGGATAAAAATATATCACCGTCTCGTCAACCATGATCCATGCTCGCCATCGTCCCGGAGATTGACCCGGAGGTCTTCTCGCTGGTCGTAATCCCGGTGTTCATCTTTCTCGCGCGTATCTGCGACGTCACCATCGGGACGATGCGGATCATCTTCGTCTCCCGGGGGATGAAGGTGATCGCCCCGGTCCTTGGATTCTTCGAGATCTTCATCTGGATCGTTGCCGTCGGCCAGATCTTTCAGAACCTCACGAACCCCTTCAACTACTTCGCCTACGCGGCCGGGTTCGCCGCCGGGAACTACATCGGGATGCTTGTCGAGGAACGGCTGGCGATGGGGCTTGCGCTCATCCGGATCATCACCCAGCGGGATGCAACGAACCTCATCGACTACCTCCGCGCCGCCGGCTACGGGGTGACGGTCTTCGACGCCCAGGGGAAACAGGGTCCCGGCAAGGTTCTCTTCTCGGTGGTCAAGAGAAAGAACATCCGCGACGTGGAGGATGCCATCCACGAGTTCAACCCCAAGGCGTTCTACTCGATCGAGGACGTGCGGCGGGCGGCGGAGGGGACGTTCCCGGTCACCGTGCCGGGCCCGACCCCGTTCTCCTTCGGAAGGGTCATCCGGAAGGGGAAGTGACCCCTCCGTAGGTTATCCGGTAGACGGCGTTCGCCCGGTCGTCCGAGACCAGGAGCGAACCGTCGTTTGCCACCTCGACGTCAACCGGCCGTCCCCATGCATCGCCCTCCTGGAGCCAGCCCTCCGCAAAGACCTCGTAGGAGACGGGCGTGCTGTTCTCGAGCTCGACCATCGTCACCCGGTAGCCGATCGGTTCCGCCCGGTTCCAGGAACCGTGCTCAGCGATGAAGATCCTGTTCTCGTATTCCCCCGGGAACTGCTCGCCGGTGTAGAACCGCATGCCGAGCGCAGCCACGTGCGGCCCGAGTTCCTGCTCCGGCGGCGTGAACTCGCTGCATGACCGCTCCGCCCCGAACTCCGGGTCGGGGATCGACCGCCCGTGGCAGTAGGGGAACCCAAAGTGCATCCCCGCCTCAGGCGCCCGGTTCAGCTCGTCCGGCGGGACGTTCTCGCCGAGCCAGTCCCGGCCGTTATCGGTGAACCACAATACACCGGTATCCGGGTCCCAGTCGAACCCCACGGTGTTGCGGATGCCCCGGGCATAGACCTCGAGATCGGTCCCGTCCGGGTTCATCCGGAGGATGGTGCCGAACCGCTCGTCTTCGGGGTCGCAGACGTTGCAGGGCATGCCTACAGGGATGTAGAGTTTCCCGTCGGGCCCGAAGGCGATGAACTTCCACCCGTGCGACGCGTCGTCCGGGAAGGCGTCGCTCACCACCGCCGCCCCGGGCGGGTCGGCAAGGTTCGCCTCGATATCGTCGTAGCGCAGGACGCGCCCGATCTCGGCAACGTAGAGGGAGCCGTTCCGGAGCGCAACCCCGTTCGGGGAATTAAGGCCGCTCGCGATGACGATCACTTCATCGCCCCTACCGTCGCCGTCGCGGTCGGGTATGGCGTAGACGTTCCCGGGGCCGCGGCTCCCGACGAAGAGCGTCCCGTTCGGGGACATGGTCATCGATCGCGCCCCGGTGACGTTCCCGGCATAGACGTCGATCGCAAAGCCCGGCGGGAGGGTGATCGTATCGAGCGGCAGGGTGCCGGCGGTGCCCCCCGGGGGCATCACGACGGCCACGGCGATGCCGAGGAGGGCGAGCACCGCAACCGCGGCAAGGATGATAACAGTCCGGCGTGTCATGGAGGGTCATCTCCGGGACTCCGGATGGCGGGAGGGTATATAGGGGTTACTCATGCGGGTTCATTTTCAAAAGCTTCATCTGGACATCCGGAACCCCTCAATACAGGATCTGTTGCCCCCATGAAGACGCTCGACCTTCTCGTCTCCTTCTCCCCCTGGCTCATCTTCGCGGCCCCGCCGTCTACACCCCGGTGCCGATCGAGTTCATCCTCCTCCTCTCGCTCGCCGCGTCCATCGTCGTCGGCTACCGGGACCTCAAGGACCGGTTCATCATCGCCGGGGCGACGACGCTCTTCTTTGCGGTCGTTTCCGTCCTCGTGCTGGCCCTCTGCTGGTTCGATATCGTCCCGCTCCTCGGCATCGCCTCGAACGGGTTTCTCCTCCTCGGCACGCTGGGGAGCCTCCTTCTCGGGGTACCGTTCACCGAGCAGTATGCACGGCGCGAGGTTTCCGAGGAGGAGTGGACCGATCCCTTCTTCATCCGGCTGAACCGTCAGTTGACGGCCTTCTGGGGCCTGATGTTCGTCATCGGGCTTGCGAGCGAGGTGCTCTACGTCCTCTATCCGGGAGCGCCGGGGATCGTCACGGATATCTGCATCTGGCTCCCGATCTTTGGCGGAGCGGTCTTCTCGGCCCGGTATCCGGTGTATGCAGAGAGGGCGGCCGGGTTTGCGGGGCCTGCCTGAGCTGCGGAGCGCCCCCCTCACTGCTTGAACCGCTCCCCGGTGTTCATGTAGACGACGCCCCCGATGACGATCGCCATGAAGAGGGCCCACGATATTCCTGCAACGGCCGGCAGGATCCCGCGTGCGAGAAGGATCACGGAAGCGGCAATCAGGAGGCCGCCCACGAACTTCGTCAGCGCTCTCTCGTCGTACTTCGCCTTCTCCTCCGCGGACGCGGTGTTGTAGCCTGCAATGAGGCCGCTCGCGTTGAAGACCCGGATGATGATTCCGAGGAAGAGTATGACCGTTCCGCCGAGGATGTTTGCGATCCACACAATGATCCCGGGACCCTGTTTGAGCCCCGGCGCTATAGCGTTCCAATATTCGCCGGGCAGATGCGCAGGTTTATCGTCTCTGCAGCAACATCACGAACGTTGCCGACCGGCATGGAGAAGACTCGTATGATAACGATCGTTGCACGATGCACGGTGAGACCGGAAAAGACCGATGAATTCATGAAGATTGCCCTGGACCTCGTCGATGCAAGCCGGGGCGAGGAGGGGAACGTCTCCTACGACCTTTACGTGGACCTCGCGAACCCCGCGAAGTTCACGTTCATCGAGACCTGGAAAGATAAGGCCGCAATCGACGCCCACAACGGAACTCCGCACTTCAGGGGCTTCGGGGAGAGGGCAGGACCCCTGTTTGCCGGCCCGCTCGACATCGCCCTGTACCGGAAGGTCACCTGATATCTCTTCACGCGAACCGCCGGATGCCGGCAAGCGGCGGGAGGACCACCGCCTCGCCGTCCACCTCCACCACCGGCTGCAGGGTGCTCGGATCCACGCGGCGGAGGATGGGCGAGAGGAAGTCCCGGCTTCTTACGTAGTTGATCGTGACGCCGGGAGAGAGCGGGTTGAAGGCCGGCATCACGATGAGGTCTCTCCCGCGCACCACGCCCTCCCCGTAGAGGAAACAGGGGAACCGGGCGAGATCGATCTCGATCGCCGGATGGTCGTGGCCGATGATCAGCGTCCCGTGGTCGTCGACCGCCTGATCGCCGTGGATCACCGTATAGCCGCCGCGGTCGTAGCGTTCGACTGTCCCTCCTGCGACCGTGGGAAGCATGGCGTCGTGCGATCCCCGGACAAGGACGGCCTCGCACTCGGCCCGAAGGGTCGCAAGGATCGCCGAGAACGTCTCCCTCACGTCCCGGCTCACCCGGTCGAAGGCGTGGAAGATGTCCCCGTCGAGGATGAAGACCGCCGGCCTGAACCGATGGAGGATGGCCTCGAACCGTTCGAGCAGCGTCTCCTCCTCGTGGAGCGGGAAGTGGAGGCCCTGGCGGTAAAGTGTCTCCGCCAGCCCGATATGGACGTCGGAGACGACGCAGAGGGAGAGTTCCCTGACGTAGAGCGCGCCCTTATAAAAGCCGAACCGGGAGAGGAGTTCGGCCTCCATGACCGCGCTCATGCCGCCGCCTCACCTCCGATGCTGCTCATCACCCGGCGCTGGAACTCGCGGAGCATCGAGAGCCGGTCCTGCGCGTAGACCGCGTCGGAGACCCCGAGCGTCGCGATCCCGAACGCGAGCGGGCTCGGGGACGCGGCACGGGTCAGGACGACCTCGATTGCACCCGCACCGATGCCGTCGACGATCCGCCGGATGTTCTCGACCTCGAACCGGTCCTCGATCACCTCGCGGTAGGTCTCCCGCATCACGGCGAAGCCGTCGAGCCGTTTGGCAAACGCTATCAGCATGTCAGCGCTCACCTGCTGGCGCCGGGCGCTCCTTCTTTTGCCCATGTAGTTACGGAGGATCATGAACGACCGGGCCGCGTTGATCCGGAAGACCCGCTTTAAGAGCTGGGTATCCCCGACGGCCTCCTCGAGGATCTCGCTGCATTCGTCGGCCCGGATGCCCCCGATGATGCGCACGGGGTCGGCTCTCTTCTCCAGCGGAATCGAGACCAGAAACCCGGTGTCGCTGATCCCGACCGAGACGTTCGTCGTGATGTCCCGCGCGATCATGAAGGCGACGATCCGGGAGAACCCGTCGTTGAACCGCAACCCGTAGTTGGTCATGAAGTAGTAGAGGCGGCGGTGGTTCTCCCGGTCGACCTGCTCCTCGACAACGATCCGACCGGGCGTGGGGACGGCCAGATCGCCCATGTAGCGCACCTGCTGCTCGAAGATCGCGCAGATGCTCCGGGCGCTGTTCTCGTCGATCGGGTATCCGGCAAGGAGCGTATCGACGAGGTCTTCCGTTCCCATCGTCTGCATCGCACGAAGCATCGTCTCCTTGAACCGGAGGACATGGAGGCCGAGGTCGAACGAGAGCGGGAGTTTCTCGGAGAACCAGCTCGGTATCGTCGGCCGGTCGGTCGTCGGATCGACGTAGAGTTTCCCGCCCCGGCGGTAGGCGAACTTGTAGCGCCGCCCCCCGAGGACGAAGACGTCGCCCTTGTTCATCCGCTCCAGGTATTTCTCGTCCAGGTTGCCGGCAAACGTCCCGTCCCGGGTGAGGACGTCGCAGGAGAACTCATCCGGGATGGTCCCGGAGTTTAAGAAGTAGATCATCCGGGCGTTCCGCCCTCGCTTTCGAACCGTCCCCTCCTCCGCGTCGTGCCATATCTTCGCGTAGATCCGCCGCTCCTCGAGCCCCGCGTACTCCCCGGCGAGGTAGCGGACGACGCTCATGAGGTCTTCCTCCTCGAGGTTCCGGTAGCAGTGGGACCGGCGGACGACCTCGAGCATCGTATCAACCTGCGTCGTCCCCTCGAGCGCCATCCCGAAGACGTGCTGGGAAAGGACGTCGAGGCAGTTCTCCGGGATGTGGATCCGGTCGACAAACCCGCTCTGCCCCTCCCGGAGCATCACCGCGCACTCGACGAGCTCGTCGCGGTCGAGGACGACGATCCTCCCTTTGACCACCTCGCCGAGGCGGTGCCCGGCCCGCCCGATCCGCTGGAGGAGCGCCGCCACGGACTTGGGCGATCCCACCTGGAGGACGAGGTCGACGTGGGGCATGTCGACCCCGAGTTCGAGCGATGTGGAGGTCGTCACCACCTTCACCCTCCCTGACTTGAGTTTCTCCTCGACGGCGAGCCTTCCCTCTGTCCCCATCGAGCCGTGGTGGCACCCCGTGTTCTCTTCCGTGTAGCACTCCGGGTAGCGGACCCGGAGGTTGTGGAGGATCCGCTCGGCGCCGTTCCGGGTGTTCGTGAAGACGAGCGTGTTGCTGTGCGCTTCTACGAGGCGGTGGATGGTCGCGTAAAGGTGCCGCGAGAGGTCTTCGGGTGTGGTGTCGATGAGATCGGGGACCGGACAGAGGAGCTCTAAGTCGAACTCCCGCGCGAACCGGGTATCGACGATCTCCACCTCGCGCCCGGCGCCGACCAGGAATCGGCCGACCTCCTCAAGGGGCTCGATCGTCGCCGAGCACCCGATCCGGGTAAAGCCGCCGCCGGTCTCCTTCACCAGTTCCTCGAGCCGCTCGAGGCTCACCGAGAGGTGGACGCCGCGTTTCGAGCCCGCAAGGGAGTGGATCTCGTCGACGACGACCCACCGGACCGTCCGGAGGCTCTCGCGGAACTTCGGGGAGTTCAAGAGGATTCCGAGAGTCTCGGGGGTGATGTTGAGGATGTGGGGGGGGTTCCTCGCCATCTTTGCTTTATCTGCTCTCGAGACGTCCCCGTGCCGGATCGCGTGCCGTACGGGCGTGTGATCGATCCCCCGCTCGCGGGCGATCCCGGCGATTCCGTCGAGGGGCTGGCTGAGATTCTTGTGGATGTCGTTTGCGAGCGACTTGAGCGGCGAGATATAGAGGCAGTAGACGCTGTCCTCGAGCCCCTCCGTCCGTGCCCGGACAAAGAGGTCGTCGATGATCGCAAGGAACGCCGAGAGGGTCTTTCCCGATCCGGTCGGCGAACAGATGAGGACGTTCTTTCCATCGCGGATGAGCGGGACCGCCATCCGCTGCGGCGGCGTGAAACGCCCCTCCAGTCGCTGCATGCACCATTCCCGTACGTTTTCGTCGAGGAGACCGAGGATCTCCTCATCAGAATGCCCTGCCGGCCGTTTCTCCATCCCTTCACCTGCTGTTGTCCCCCGGGTTCCGCCGTGCGCCCTCCCGCATAGCGGTGCGGGAAACGGCAGGCCCGCGTAATCACTGATCTGTCCCTTGTTTGGGAGAATTTACCAACATCGGCGCGGTGAGGTGGCGAAAGGGAAAAACAATGCTGTAGAATCGGATTTAAACAGCAGTTACTCCCTTTCTTCGGCCGGAACGCCGCGCCGAATTTTGTATGTATTCTGCGATCATCAAAGATAGCCTTTTGCGTATCCTGGCGTGATCAGGTGAGGTGAATGGGTGTTATTTGCCGGAATTGTGCCGCGGGTTTGACATTTAGGATCTAAATGTGGCGATTTCTGACCCCGGTGGCAACCGGCTGCGCCCGCTCGCCCCGGAAGGGTTCATTCTATCGGCTTTTCCGGCAATTGCCGCCTCCCCCCCGTGCCGGATTCCGGCAGTTCCGGGTGGCGAGAGCAATCACTCTCCGTACCGGCGCATCTGGGATATTCTAATGTATGATCTCGTGAAACCTAACAGTGGAACTACGATGACAAATCACCCGGTTAAGAACATGATGCGGTTGATGGCGACCAAGATCCGGACCATTGCGGACGTGATGTCCGACGACGAGATCGATGCGTTCCTCGCCGAGATCCTGAACGCGAATCGCATCTACACCATGGGCGCCGGGCGTTCCGGGCTTGTAGCGAAATCATTTGCCATGCGCCTGATGCACCTCGGGCTCGCCGCATTCGTCGTCGGGGAGACCGTGACCCCGGCCATGAAGCCGGGAGACGTCATTATCGTCTTCTCCGGGTCCGGCGCGACGAAGACGGTTGCGGATATCTCGGAGACTGCAAAGGAGATCGGCGGAAGGGTCTGCCTTATCACCTCAAAGAGAGATTCCAGGATCGGCCGCATCGCCGATTGCATCGTCATCATCGAGAGCCAGCGGGACAGGGTGGCCGACGAGTCGGCGGAGTTCGAGATCCGGCAGATGATGGGAGAGCACAAATCGTTCGCACCGCTCGGCACCATCTTCGAGACGACTGCCATGGTCTTTGCGGACGCGATCATATCCCGGCTGATGGAGATCATCCAGTGCAGGCCCGAAGACCTCCAGTGCCGGCACGCGAACATCGAGTGAGGTTATATCATGAACGAACACAGGTACGCCGGCCGGGTCAGGTCGGTGGAGATGTCGGGCATCCGCAAGCTCTTCGAAGCGGGGGGGCCGGATGCAATCAACCTCGGGATCGGGCAGCCGGACTTCGATACGCCCGACCATATCAAGATGGCTGCGATCGCCGCCATCAGGGAGGGGCGAACCGGCTACACGCCGAACGCCGGGATACCGGAACTCCGGGAGGCGATCTGCGAAAAGTTTGCGCGGGAGAACGGTCTCGCCTACCGGCCGGAGCAGATCCTGGTCACGGCAGGAGGGAGCGAAGCGCTTCACCTCGTCATGGAGGCGCTCGTGGACCCCGGCGACCGCGTCCTCTTCACCGACCCGGGATTCGTCTCCTACGCCGCCCTTGCGGCCTTCGCCGGCGGAAAGCCCGAGGGCGTGCTGCTCGATGCCGCCCTGCACATCGATGTCGAGCGTGCGAAGGAGCAGATGGACGGAGCAAGGCTCTTTATCCTGAACACCCCGGGAAACCCGACGGGCGCCGTCGAGAGCGAGGAGTCCATCCGCGCCCTCGTGGAGTATGCGGCCGACCGGGGCGTCACCGTCGTATCCGATGAGGTCTACGAGCATTTCATCTACGAGAAAGAGCACGTCAGTGCGGCCCGGTTCGGCGAGGACGTCATCACCGTCAACGCCGCGAGCAAGACCTACGCCATGACCGGCTGGCGGGTCGGCTACCTCGCGGCGCCCGAGGACTACATCCCGGAGTTCCTCAAGGTCCACCAGTACGCCCAGGCGTGCGCGACGTCGATATCGCAGTATGCCGCGCTCGCCGCGTACACCGGCGACCAGGAACCGGTCGCGCGGATGCGCAATGAGTACCGCGCACGGCGCGACCTCCTCTACGACGGGCTTTCCGGTCTCGGCTTCGATTTCCCCCGGCCGGAAGGCGCGTTCTACATGTTCGTCCCGATGGGGCGATCCCTCATCGAGAAGGCCGTTGAGAACGGCATCATCATCGTGCCGGGTTCGGCGTTCGGCTCGCGGGCACCCGAATATGCACGCTTCAGCTACGCGACCTCCCGGGAGAACCTCTCCCGTGCGGTCGGCCGGCTCGAGGCGCTGATGGGGTGAGAGAAGAATGGTGAAAGAGTTACTCAGGAAGTTATCCGACGCCCACGGCGTCTCGAGCAGCGAAGGAAGCATCAGGGAGATCGTCAGGGAGGAACTTGCGGGTTCGGTCGACGAGTTCCGCGAGGATACGATGGGCAACCTGATTGCCACCAAGCGCGGCGGCGATTTCTCCATCATGCTCGCCGCCCACATGGACGAGATCGGCCTGATGGTCCAGTTCATCGACGAGAAGGGGTTCATCCGGGTCGTTCCCATCGGGGGCTGGTACGGACCGGTGCTCTACTGCCAGCGGGTGGTGCTGCACGGGAAGAACGGCCCGGTCCCGGGCGTCCTCGGCGCAAAGCCCCCCCACGTGATGAAGGAGGACGAGCGCAAAAAAGAGATCAAGATCGAGAATATGTTCGTCGACGTGGGCGCGGTGAGCGAGGAGGAGGTGAAGAACCTCGGGATCGAGATCGGCACCCCGATCACCATCGACCGCGAGTACACGGAGCTTGCCGGCAACCGCGTCACGGGCAAAGCGCTCGATAACCGGGTCGGCGTCGCGATGCTCATCAAGGCCCTGCAGCAGGCGGAGTCGCCCCACACCATCTATGGGGTATTCACGGTCCAGGAGGAGCTGGGGCTCAAAGGCGCGAAGGTGAGCGCCTACTCCTTAAACCCCGACTGCGCGATCGCGACCGACGTCACCATCCCCGGCGACCACCCCGGGATCGAGAAGAAGGACGCGAGCGTCGAGATGGGCAAGGGACCGGTCCTCGTCCTCGTCAGCGCGAGCGGGCGCGGGCTCATGGCCGATCCGAGGATGACCGCGTGGCTCCGGGAGACCGCGGAGAAGAACGATATCCCCTGCCAGATCGAGGTTGGGACCGGCGGCAACACCGACGCGACGATCATCCACCTGGAGCGGGGCGGTATCCCGAGCATCCCGCTCTCGATCGCCGCCCGCTACATCCACTCCCCCGTCGAGGTGATCGACATCGGCGACCTCGAGGCGGGCATCCGCCTTCTCGTCGAGGCGCTGAAGGGCAGGCCCGCACTCTAATAACTATCTTTTTTGCTCTGGAGAAATCCTCCCGTTAGAGATCATACTGCTGTCTCCCTCGTCAGCAACAACGCAATCGAAATAAGGAAGTATCACGTTGCAGTGGACCGTGGGGCTGCGCATCTGACGATGCTCGAGCGCTGTTCCTTCGCACCTTCGGTGCTCACGCTCCTGCCTTCCGGCCAGTCGCGCTTCGGAGCATCGCACTCCCCGTCAAGCCCCTCTTCGCACCTAACGGTGCTCGAACTCCTGTCCTTCGGACAGTCGTTCCCCCAATGGCGATAAACGACGCGTGCACCGGAGGTGCAGGCGGAGTTCGAGCACCACAGGTGCGCAGGCCACCACGGTCCACGGCATGAGGACA
>JASGMC010000116.1 GCA_030156625.1 Methanoculleus sp. | reverse complement strand
GCCGGCGGCGAGGTGATGGGCGAGCTCCTGCGCGTCATCACCAACCTCGAGCACAACAACGCCGGCGGGATCGGGCTCGAGTCGCTGGACGACGGCGCGGTCATCCCCTTAAACGGCCAGAACATCGTTTTTACGACCGACAACCACGTGGTCTCGCCGATCTTCTTCCCCGGCGGGGATATCGGGCGCATCGCCGTCTGCGGGACCATCAACGACCTTGCAATGATGGGCGGGCGGCCGATCGCGCTCTCGTGCGGCATGGTCATCCCCGAAGGCTTCGAGGTCGCCGACCTCGAGCGGATCGTCGCATCGATGGACGCCGCCCTCGGTGAGTGCGGGGCAAACCTCGTCACGGGAGACACCAAGGTCCTCGAGCGGAGCGCACTCGACACCATCGTCGTCAACACCGCCGGCATCGGCGTCGCCGAGAGGGTGGTTCGTGACAACGGCCTCCAGGTCGGCGATACGATCATCGTCAGCGGCACCATCGGCGACCACGGCATCGCCATCATGGCCCACCGGGAGGGGTTCGACTTCGGCGGCCAGATCAGGTCCGACGTCGCCCCCCTCTGGCCGCTCGTCGAGAAGGCGCTCGCGGCCGGGGATATCCATGCCATGAAAGACCCGACGAGAGGCGGGTTTGCGAACGCCATCAACGAGATGGCGAAGAAAAGCGGTGTCGGCGTCGTCATCGAGGAGGAAGCCCTCCCCTTCCGGACGAGCGTCCGGAGCGCCGCCGGCATGCTCGGCCTCGATCCCCTCGAGGTGGCGAACGAGGGCAAGGTCATCATGGGGGTCGCGCCCACTGACGCAGAGGCCGTCCTCGCGGCGCTCCGCTCGCATCCCTACGGGCGTGAAGCGGCGATCGTCGGCGAGGTCGTCGAAGGCTCCCACGTGGTCATGCGGACCGCCATCGGTGGAGAACGGTTCATCGAGCCGCCGATCGGCGACCCGGTCCCGCGAGTCTGCTAGCAGATGACACCACTTTTTACGCCGTCCCGGACGACCCGCGCCTGTCATATACGATAACACCATGAGCAGTCCTATGGAGAGGCAGTCTACGATGACGGAGGAGGCAGGCATCGAAGTGCGCCTGGTGGACGTCTGGGACGTGGAGACGATTGCCGACCTCTACCGGGCGGGCGGCTGGTGGAACGAGCGATGGGACCCTGCGGATCTCGCCGCCCTCATCGCTGGAAGTTTCGCCTTTGCCGTCGCCGTCGACCGGGCGACCGGCAAAGCGGTCGGCATGGGCAGGGTGATCTCGGACGGGGTCTCGGACGGCTACGTCCAGGACCTTGTCGTCCTCCCCGGCTACCGGGGCCGGGGAGTCGGAACGATGGTCTTATCTACGCTGCTCGATTACTGTAGCTCTGCAGGTGTCGCCTGGGTCGCCCTTGTCGCCGAACCCGGGACCGAAACATTCTATACCGCGCTCGGGTTCCGCAGAATGGAGGGGCACATACCCATGCGATGGTATCCGAAAGACTGGTGAGGCATGCTGAAATTTACCGATTTCAAACCCGTGAGCCTGGACGATCGCGACCTCTTCCTGCAGCACTACCGGCAGTTCCCCCAGGTGCACAGCGACAACACGTTTGCGAACATGGTCTGCTGGAACCACTACGCGAATTACCGGTTTGCACACGTCGAAGGGTCGATCGTCCTCTCAAGCACCATCGGCGGCGTAACGTCGTTTCGCATGCCGATCGGCCCGAAAAGCCCGGACCTGGTCGGGGACGTCGTCGACCTCGCGGCGAGGGAAGGCGGCGATACGCCCCTGTGGGTCCTCGACCCGGTAAACGAAGCGCTGATCCGGGAACTCTACCCGGCCCTCCCCCTCCGTGCAAACCGGAACTTCTTCGACTACATATACCGGACCGAAGCCCTCGCCGACCTCGCCGGGAAGGGCTACGCCACCATCCGCCGCCAGGTTAACCGGTTCGGACGGGAATACGCGTATACGGTCGAGGAGATCACGGAGGAGAACATCGATGAGGTCTGGGAATTCCTGGTCGTCTGGTGCGAGTGGCGGGACTGCGACTCCGAGCCCATCCTCGCCGCCGAAAAAGAAGCCATCCTCTTCGCCGTGAACCACTTTTTCGCTATCGGCCTCGAGGGCTGGATTGTCAGAATCAGCGGCACCATCGGGGCGATATCGATTGTCGGCAGGGTCAACGAAGAGATGGCGGTCGTCCACTTCGAAAAGGCGCTCCCCGAGACCTACCCGGGCATTTACAAGGTGATCACGACCGAGACGGCGGCGGCGCTCCGGGACCGCTACCGCTACGTTAATCGCGAGTGCGACATGGGCGTGCCCGGGCTCCGCGAATCAAAGACACGTTACCATCCCGCCTACATGGTCGAGGTGTATTACGCGACCCGGGACGACCTGGAGGCGTGCTGCAGATGACCGCCGATCTCGTGCTCCGGAACGTGACGCTCCCGACCGGGCGTCGCGCCGACATCGTCGTCGCCAACGGTATCGTCCGGCACGTCGGTGCACCGGTGCGTGCTGGAGAGACGATCGACTGTAGAGGATATACCTGCCTCCCCGGGGCGGTCGATATGCATGTTCACATGCGGGGAGGGGTGCAGGCGGAGAAGGAGGACTGGCACACGGGCACGATGAGCGCGGTCGCCGGCGGGGTGACGGTCGTCGTCGACCAGCCCAACACCATCCCGCCCATAACCACGCCCGAACTCCTCCGGGAACGTATCCGCGAGGCCGAGAAGCAAGCCGTCTGCGGGTTTGCGGTGAACGCAGGCGTTCTTCCGGACGCCGATCTTGCCGGGATGCGGGACGCCGGCGCCATGGCGTTCGGGGAGACCTTCGCCGCACCGTCGAGTTACGGGGAGGGGCTTGATGCGGAGACCCTCAAAGAGTTGCTTGCCCACATCCATGCCCTCGGGGGACTCGCCACGGTCCACGCCGAGGAGGTCTCGGACCGGGCGCCGGAAACGCTCGCCGAACACGACAGCGCGCGATCCGGTGCCGGAGAGGCGCGCGCCGTGCGGGCGGTATCGGACCTCGCCCCGGCCGGCATGCGGGTCCACTTCTGCCACCTCAGCACCGCCGCCTCAGTCAGGGCCGCACGCGGCACGGTGGAAGCGACACCGCACCACCTCTTCCTCTCGCGCGCGATGTTCGATCCGGACGACACCCGGGCCCGGGTGAATCCCCCCCTCCGGGACGAGGAGACCCGGCGAGAGTTATGGTCCTGCTGGGATGCGATCGACGTCGTCGCCTCCGACCATGCACCGCACACGCTCAGCGAGAAAGCCGTGCCGTTCAAGAACGCTCCCTCCGGTATCCCCGGGGTCGAGACGATGGTCCCGCTCCTGATGGCGGCGGTGCTCCGGGGGCGGATCACCCTCGCCTCGGTGATCGAGAAGACGTCGTGGAGGCCTGCCGCCATCCTCGGCATCCCGCGCGCAGGGTTCGAGCCGGGCGACCGGGCGGACTTCGCCCTCTACCCGGACGAAATCACCCGCATCGACGCTTCGTGCCTCCACGCAAAATGCGGCTGGTCGCCGTTCGAGGGGCTCGATGCGGTCTTCCCGGAAGAGGTGGTAGTCGGGGGAGCGCGGGCCTGCGCCTGCGGCGACCTGCGGGAGGCGTGCCCTGCATGGTATCCCGGGCAAGGATATTTATCCCTGCAGGATAAATAATATAAAGCCGATAAAGCGCATCTTTAGGTCCCCGGGTGATCACCTGGCGAGACGCCTGGACATGATCCGCGGGACAACCCAGGTGCGCGACAGGCACGCCTGGCATATGGGTTCGATCGGGTGAGGAACGGCACAAGCCGCCTGTGAGCATCGATCGTTAGTGCCGGGCGACATCCCTTCAAGAGGTCTTTTTCTTATGGAGCCCTATGCCGATGCCGTCGTCGAAGCCGCACACGGAGTGATCATAGCGCTCGATGTTACGGCAGGTGCAAAGCGTTCTTCGTTTCCGGCCGGCTACAACGAATGGCGGAAGAGTATCCGATGCCAGGTGGCAGCCCCTGCCGTCGGCGGGAAAGCAAACCGCGCCATCATCGACCTCCTCGCAGAGACGTTCAATGTCCCCCGCGCCGATGTGGGCATCGTCGCCGGGCACACATCTTCCTCAAAGACCGTGACTATCGCCGGTTTATCGAAATCCTCTGTTATTGCATCCCTGAATGCAGCCGGTGCCTGAGCAGGCGCTGGCGAAAGAAGCGGGATTACCGGGATGAAGCGGTTTTTTATTACGGAATAACTATACTGAAAGATAAATTCAAATAGACCACCGATAGACCTGTTCTTTTGGATTTTACGTTTAAAAAATCTTGCGTTCAGATCGCCATCTGATTTAAGTAATTGCACCCTAGATATATAATTGACCCTATGCCAGCGCGCATGAAATCCTGCGCGGCATACGGCAATCAGATTTACAATGAAAGGAGGCAAGACTCCATGTATTCACCAGAAACTACCAAGTATCTCATTCATCTTACTCTGCAGATCGAGGGGGTGGTCGATAAGCCCGACGTAGTGGGCGCCATATTCGGCCAGACCGAGGGGTTGCTCGGCGAAGACCTCGACCTGCGCGATTTACAGAGAACCGGGCGTGTCGGCAGGATAGACGTTCAGATAATCACGAAGCGGGGGGAGACCAAAGGCGAAATACTCATTTCATCATCACTGGATCGGGCGGAGACCGCGCTCCTTGCATCGTCGCTCGAGACCATCGACCGGGTCGGGCCGTGTACGGCCCGTGTGAGAGTCGACCGCATCGAGGATATCCGGGTGACCAAGCGGCGCAAGATCGTCGAGCGCGCCAAAGAACTCCTCCTCGAAGACTTCGACGAAGGCGCCATCAACAGCGACGACCTGCTCGACGAGGTCAGGGAAGTCATCAGGATAGAGAAACTCGAGTACCTCGGCGAGGAGAGGGTGCATGCGGGCCCGAACGTCATGGCCTCCGACGCCATCATCATCGTCGAAGGGCGGGCCGACGTCATCAACCTGCTGCGCTACGGGATCAAGAATGCGGTTGCGGTCGAGGGAACCCACGTCCCGCGCATCATCATCGATCTCTGCTCGCAGAAGACCGCGACGACCCTGCTCGACGGGGACCGGGGCGGGGAGCTGATCCTCCGCGAGCTCCTCCAGATAGCCGAGATTGACTTCGTGGCGTACAGTCCGCGGGGAAAGAGCGTCGAGGAGATGAGCCGCAAGGAGATCGTCAAGGCGCTCCGGAACAAAGTGCCTGCGGAAGTTATCACCGCCCCGCTGCCCGACGAGGAGAGAGGGGAGCGGCTGCCTGTGTACGCCGGCTCCGCCGATGTGCGGGTTTCTGCCGATGAAGATGGGCGGCCGTCGCCACGGCAGGGAAATGGCAGGGAGGAGAGCCCAAAACCACCCTCGACGCTCGGCGAGCACATGGCCGACGTCCGGGACAAAAAAATTGCGCGGTTCCTCTCCCCGGACTACACGGTCCTCCTGGAATCGAACGCCGCCGATGTCGAGGGCGCACTCCAGAATCTGAACGGCGATGTTGAAGGGCTTGTCGTCGATCGCACCATCGACCAGAAACTCCTCGATCAGCTCGGCGGAAGGGACCTCGAGTTCGTGGCTGCCCGGGATTTTAAAGGTATTATAAAGCGCCCGCTGTCCATCAGGCTTATAAAGATCGGATAACGGCTATCCCGGGTGCAAATTTATATATATTTATATCCACCATTTTTATCTCTGGGAGAGAATATGCACAAGGAAGAGTTAATAGCCTTACATGGGATTCTTACTGAGATTAAAGACTTTTTTGAGTTGCAGAACCCGGAGTTGAAATTTTCGCAGTATTATGCGTTGAAGATAGACCCTTCTCAGGTGCATAAGAGCAAAATGGAACATAAGTATGCAATATTCGTGCTCGGAACGGAACTTGCAAACGCCATGAAGGATGTGGAGTTCTCGTCATCGGGCCGGATCTCAGCCCGCATGAAAGAACTCGCAGAGAAAACCCTAAAAGAGATCGAGTATCTCCAGTGAGATCGCCCGCTAATATGGTATGGGGCCCCAAAAGGCCTTCGCCACCTCCTCTCCTCAGGCACGCATCCCGCGCTCACTCTCGATGAGGTAGAGAGCGAGCAGCTTCGGGATGGGGGCTGCCATGCAGTGCCAGTTCGGCGTCCCGTTCACCTCGAGA
>JASGMC010000115.1 GCA_030156625.1 Methanoculleus sp. | reverse complement strand
CCCGACGAGGCCGGGCACATGGGGAGCGTGGAGGAGAAGGTGCGGGCGATCGAGCGGCTCGACGAGGCGATCGGGATCGTCCTCGACCGCCCGGATACGGCCGTCGCGGTCCTCCCCGACCACCCGACGCCGATACGGTGCAGGACCCATACCGCAGACCCGGTGCCGTTTGCGGTGCTCGGAAAAGGAAAGGACGGTGTCTCCGCGTTCTCCGAGCATGAGGCGAAAGGGGGCTCGTTCGGGCTCATAGAGGCCCCGGAACTCCTCTCCCTGCTCTTTTCGCCGTGAACCCCCCCTGATGAGGCGGGATTTTCCGGCACCACCTTTTTGTAGTCTCCATGTACAACGCTACCCAAGGATATGGAACCCCTGACGGCAGACAGCATCGTCGAGAAGATACGGGAGATCGAACAGGGCGTGGGAAGACTCTCCCCGATGCAGAAGGTTCTCATCGGGACCGACGGGTCGGTGACCGGCCTGCTCGAGATGGCGACGGGCCATCCCGTCACCATCACTACCCTGGTGCAGGACGTCGTCGGCGCCGATAACGAGGCGGCGGCGGCACTCGATATCGAGCAGGGCGATGAGGTCAACTACCGTGTCGTGGAGCTAAAAGACAGCGTAACGGGAGAGGTGCTCATCTATGCAGTCTCCTGCACCCCGCTCCGGCGGCTCGCGCCGGAGTTCAGGCAGGACCTCATGCGGGCCGATATCCCGATAGGGAGGATCCTCCGCCGCCACCGGATAGAGTCGCGCCGGGAGATCACCGATGCCCGCGTCATCCGGGCCGGTACGAACCTGGCCCGGACGTTCAACGTCCACCGGTGCGAACCGATGCTCTCGCGAAAATACCGGATCATCCACCGCGAAGAGCCGTTGATCGCTATCGAGGAGATCTTCCCCTGCACGGCGTTTGCGGACGAGATCAGGGTGCTGGTCGACGCCCCGTCACGGATCCACATCACCCTGCTCGACATGAACGGCACCTCGGGCAGGGTGGACGGCGGGGTCGGGGTCACCCTCGACGAGCCCGGGTGCGTGCTCGATGCGCGGAAAGCCACGGGGATCGAGGTTCGCGGCGGCGACGAGGAGGCACGCCGCAGGGTTGCCGATGCGGCCCGGGCGGCGAAGGAGACGCTCGGACTCCCCGGAGGTGCGGAGATCGCCCTCCATACCACCGCACGGCAGCACGCCGGGCTCGGGAGCGGGACGCAGATTGCCCTCGCCACGGCCGCCGCCCTCTGCCGGCTCTACGAGCGGGATGCCCCGGTATGCGACCTTGCGAAGGCCGTCGGCCGCGGCGGGACCTCCGGCATCGGCACGGCGGCGTTCGACCAGGGGGGGTTCATCCTGGACGGCGGGCACCGGCTCGGAACTCCTGAAGGAAAGCAGGACTTCCGCCCCTCGGCGGCATCGCGGGGCGTCGCGCCCCCGCCGGTTCTCGCCCGGCACCGGTTCCCGGAGGACTGGCGCATCCTGCTCGTGACCCCGGATACCAGCGCAGGGGCGCACGGGGGAAGGGAGGTCGACATCTTCCGTACGCACTGCCCGGTGCCGCTCGATGAGGTGCGGGAACTCTGCCACGAGGTGCTCATGCGGATGATCCCGGGGCTTGTCGAGCACGACCTCGACCTCTTCGGCTCGGCGATCAACAGGACGCAAACTCTTGGGTTCAAGAAAGTCGAGGTGGCGATGCAGCATCCAGTCGTCTCCTCGCTCCTCGAGGCGACGGTGCAGGCCGGCGCCGCCGGTGCGGGCCTGAGCTCGTTCGGGCCGACGGTCTACGCCGTCGGGGATTCCGGCATGGCGGATGTTGCCCGGGCGGCGAAGGAGGCGCTCGGCGACCGGGGAGGCTCGGTGCTTCTGACGCGGGCGAGGAACTCCGGGGCGGTCGTGCGGGCGGGGTGACGGCCCGGGCGGCCGCAGTCGAGGAGAGGGGAGAGCATCCGGCGTTCCAGGACAGGGATGCAGAAACGGCCCCTGTTCGGGCACTATGGGCCCCAGTTCAGCCAGCTCTCGAAATATTTTAATAGTTATATATTGTCCACGACATGAATGCCCGCGAGCACCGGGGATGCCGGATTCAGGGGAGCGGGGCGCATCGGGATCTCCGAAGACAGAGACCGGCCGGCCCCTGCAGCCCTCCAGAGCAACCGCACCGGTTCGGAGTACGCTCGCGAGTACTCCCGGGAGGGAGATCAAGAGGAGGGGACGGTGTTGCCGGGTGTTTCGGTTGTCATCCCCCTCTACAACAAAGGCCCCTACATCGCCCGTGCTTTAGACTCGGTCTTCGCCCAGACCGTCCGGGATTTCGAGGTGATCGTGGTGGACGACGGTTCCACCGACGGCGGGGCGGAGATGGCCGGGGCGTTCGACGACCCCCGGATCCGGCTGATCCGGCAGGAGAACCGGGGGGTGTCGGCGGCGAGAAACAGGGGGATCGAGGCGGCCCGGGCGGAGCTGGTTGCGTTTCTGGATGCTGACGACGAATGGATGCCGCGGCATCTTGAAGCCCTGTTGAGACTGCGGGAGAAGTACCCCCAGGCGGGGGCGTACGGGACGGCATACCTCTTGCAGGAGAACGGTTCGACGGCCCGGGTCCCACCATTCAGTGCCGAAATACCCCCGGAACCATGGGAAGGCTTGCTCCCCAACTATTACAGGGACGCAATCCGCGGCACCCCGCCGATCTCGTCGTCGATCGTCGTCGTCCCCAAACGTATCCTGAACGAGGTGGGGGGGTTTAATACCGGCACATGGTACGGGGAAGACGTGGACCTGTGGGGGCGGATTGCTCTGAAATATCCTATCGGTTTCACCTGGGACGGCATGGGGATCTACCACAAAGAAGCTGCGAACAGGGCCTGCGATAAGAAAGAGCCGATCAGAGAGCATGCCTTCGTGGCGTCCGCACGGAACGCACTGCAGGCCGGGGAGGTGCCGCCGGAGTTGAAAGGAGATCTGCTGGAATATGTCGCATCCAGGCAGATTCAGGTTGCATGCCGCAATCTGGAGGCAGGCAGGCCCGATCTCGCGAGGAGTAATTTGAAGGGTTGTAAGACGCGGCGTCTCTGGAGATCTAAATGGTGGACGCTGCTTCTCGCGCAGATCCCCTCCGGGGTATATCTTGCGCTGCGGGGCCGGTGAACGAGAGGAAGGTGGTATTTCGAAGCAGGTGCCGGGGGTTGAACCCCGCGATGAGCGCGATCGGAGGCGATCGGGGCGTTGACTAGCGCCATTTTTGCGAACCGGCGGGACAGTTCGGCCATCATCGATCCCGGGAGCACCGCATCCGCCGTGATAACGTGGGTTACGCTCGCTCAAGGGAACGGACAGCCCGACCGGAGAGCAAAGATACAAAATAAGCGGTGCCCGGCGCAAAAACCATCTCCGCAGGACAGCGGCATCAGTCCCCTGCTTCATCACCGGTCAGTGGGGGGTAACTCTCATCATCTGCCGCCCGACAGTCCAGGTACATACTCGATGCATAAGCAGTTAATGGTTCGGCATCACGAGTTCCACCGTTACCGGAGCCGCACCATGCCCCTCCGGGATTCCGGAACTCCCGAAACGCCGCAGGCGTCGAGATACGCATGCCGTGGGCATAATCAGGGCAAAATATATATTGTCGGATCGCCTGTCTGGAACTCAATGCATCGGGGAGGGAAGGTAGTATTCACGATCACCCGTACAGAGTAGCTCCGCCCGCAGACGCCAGCGGGGTTCCACCGCCACGGTTCAAAGGGGCGGGGACCTTCAGGCCGACGACGGAGACCGGCTGCAGGCCCGGATCTCCCGCCCCGGGCAACGATTCTGCCGGAGGAGGAGCATGACATCGGTGCGGCTGCGGGCCGTCGGGGACGTGCTCCTCTGGATCAGGAACGGCAAAGAACCGTTTGCCCTGATCCAGGATGAACTCCGGCAGAAAGATCTGCTCTTCGGGAACCTGGAGACGGTCCTCTCCGAGAGCGGCACCGAGAGCAGGAAACGCTGGGTCAATACAACCCCGCCGGAGGCGGGTGAGTTCCTCAAAGGCGCCGGGTTCGACATCCTCAGCGTGGCGAACAACCACACGCTCGATATGGGGCGGGAGGGGTTTGAGAACACCCTCAAAGGTCTTGAGGCCCGCGGTATCGCCTACATCGGAGGGGCACGGGGTGACGACCCGCCGGGAGGGCTGGTCGTCGAGCAGAACGGGATCCGGCTCGGCTTCCTCGCGTATACGAGCGGGAGGTTCCGGTCACCGCCGGGCGTCACCGTACCCAAACTGAAGAAGAAGGCTATTCTCGACGACATCAGGGCCCTGAAGGACCGGTGCGACCATATCGTCGTCTCCCTGCACTGGGGGGTAGAGAACACCTACTACCCCTCCCCGGACCAGGTCAGGCTCGCCCACAGCCTCATCGACGGCGGAGCGGCCCTGGTTCTCGGGCACCACTCGCATACCATCCAGGGGCTGGAGCGGTACAAAGACGGCCTGATCGCCTACTCCCTCGGGAATTTCCAGTTTGATACCGAGATCTTCAAGGAGAAGATCAACAGCACCATGATCCTCTCGGTGGACTTCGACCGGCACGGCATCCGGGACTACACGGTCGTTCCCTGCGTCATCAACAGCGACTTCCAGCCGGAGGTGGCGGAAGGGCGGACCCGGGAGCGGGTGCAGCGCTGGATCGCGAGGTGTTCTGACCGGGTCCAGAACGGGGGGGTCAGCCGGCAATGGTGGTTTGAGCAGATCGGCGAGGACTACCTGCTGTACAACCTGGAGAGTTACCGGTACCGGATCCGTCAGCACGGGCTCGCGCCCCTGGTCGAATGCGGGGTCTGGCTGATGACGCCGTTCTGCCTGAACTGTTATGCGGGTCTGATCAGGAGACGGCTGAGGCAACGACATGCAGGAGGACAGGCATGAAGATATTGCAGGTCACCCCGTTCTTCAAACCGCTCTGGGAGTCGGGCGGGGTGGCGCGGGTAGCATATGACATCTCCCATACCCTTCACGAAAACGGGCACGATGTCACGGTCTATACGACGAACAGAAGCATCTATCCAAACGACCTGCCGACGAACAGCCTGACCGCAGTCGACGGGATGGACGTTTACTACTTTGAAAATTTACGAAGATACACCCGGGGCGCGATCCTGCCGGTGATGCCCTACCGTATGCCAGCGGTCGCGCGAAAGGAGATCGGCAAGTTCGATGTGATCCACATCCACGACCATCGCACCATGCTCACCGTCATCGCCTCGCACTACGCGAGGAAGTACGGCGTACCCTACGTGCTCCAGGCGCACGGGGCGCTCCCGCAGGATACGGGCTCTGCGCGGATGAAGCGGCTGTTCGACCGGTTCTGGTCGAAGAAGGTGATCCTCGGCGCCGCAGGGGTGATCGCGCTCAACGAGACGGAGGCCGGGCGCTACCGCGATCTGGGTGTTGCCGATGAGAGGATCGCGATCGTCCCGAACGGCATCGACCTCGCCGAGTACCCCGACCTTCCGGCCCGCGGCAGGTTCCGTGCCGCGTGGGGCATCGATGACGCCACGAAAATCGTGCTTTACTTAGGAAGGCTCGACCCGACGAAGGGGATCGATCTTTTGATCCGCTCGTTCGCCCTGGTCGCGCGGAAGTTCGACGACACCGTTCTCATGCTGGTGGGGGGGGACATGGGCCACAACGACGAGTTCAGGCAGCTGGTCCGGTCGCTCGATCTTGACGACCGGGTGGTCTTCACGGGGTTCGTGAGCAAGGAGGACAAGATGGCTGCGTACACCGACGCAGACGTCTTCGTGACGCCGACGTTCACCGGCTTTCCCGTCACGTTCCTTGAAGCGTGCCTCTGCGGAACACCCATCGTGACGACGGGGAAGGGAGACCTGCTCGGATGGATCGACAACACCGTCGGGTTCAATACCAGGTGCACGCCGGAGGAACTCGCCGAAACCATAGGGCGTCTGCTTGCCGACGACGCCCTGCGGGCCAGGTTCGGCGAGCAGGCGAAGGAGCTCGTCCGGACCAGGTACAACTGGCAGGCAATCGTCCACGAGATCGAGACGTTTTACGCGAAGGTTGCCGGGGGCACGGAAGGAAGTATACCGATGGGGCTCTCAAAAGGGGCGGCCCCGAAGGCTCCGGATACTTTTTGAATGCACCCGGCCGGAGGGCGGGGGCATGAGCACCGTTAGGAACGACTGTCCGTAGGACAGGAGTTCGAGCACCGGAAGGTGCGAGTTGCGATGGGCGTTCGGAAGGCCGAAGCGAGGAAAAAGCCCGAAACAGTGGACCGTGGTGGCTATCGCCATACGGGGGGAGGGGCTGACGGGGAGTGCGACGTTCCGAAGCGCGACTGGCCGGAGGGCAGGAGCGTGAGCACCGAAGGTGCGAAGGAACGGAGCTCGACCACCGTCAGGTGGGGAG
>JASGMC010000114.1 GCA_030156625.1 Methanoculleus sp. | reverse complement strand
TCCGAAGCGCGACTGGCCGGAGGGCAGGAGCGTGAGCACCGAAGGTGCGAAGGAACGGAGTTCGACCACCGTCAGGTGGGGAGGGGTCTCCCCCTCCCCTGTCTCCATCCCTTAAAGATGCGTGTAACCCCCACCCCGCCCGGCTTCCGGCCTCCTCAAACGCACCTTCGGTGCTCAAACTCCTGCCGTCCGCTACGCTCCCGGCAGTCGTTCCCCGCCCCCGGGGGCGGGGGCAGTCATGGCGATAAGCGACGTTCCGGTAGGAACGGAACTTGAGCACCGGAAGTGCGTAGCCCAATAGAAAGCCGTGCCCCGGATTGCAATCAATCGGGAACACCCGGATGCGATCTCAACAAAGTTATTATCAGTTGTTTCGTAGGCCACTACCGGCACGGGGGCAAGCGACCCCCGCAAATACGATAACCACTACGGCAACCGACCGTGCGGCCTCACCCTCGGGGAGACCGTGACAGCCCTGACCCGCTTCTTTTGCCCGACACTCTCCGGACACTTTAGGAATCGCCAGGGAACCTGCATGCGTTGCCGGAACCCGGATCGAGTCTCCCGGCCCGCTCCCCCCTCATCGCCCATCAACCGGGTGCGAATTTATACGAGCGGATGGTAATAGGGGTACATGCCCCCGCCCGGCGCGATCTCCCCCTCGTATATCTATGCCTGCACCCGGTTCCGGGTCCGGAGGACCACACTCCTCCCCCGTGAAGATTACCTGCGGATCATGGGGATGAGCATACCGGAGATCGTCACCTACCTCGGCCGGCGGGACTATTACGGACAGGAGATTGTGGATCTCGCGCACGACTTCGCCGGCGCCCAGCTCATCGAAGAGGCGGTAAACCGCAACCTGGCACAGTCGTTCCGGCATGCTATGGCGATTGCTCCCGGGGACCTGCGGACCCTGACCGGAGAATACCTCAACCGGTGGGACATCGCGAACGTCATGGCGATCCTGCGGGGCACGGTCCACGACGTACCCCGGCGGCAGGTCCGCGACCTCCTCATCCCGGCGGGCGAGATCGATGGCGCGCTCCTCACCCGCCTCCTCGATTTCACGACCTGCGAGGAGATCCTCGAGGCCCTCCAGGATTGGCGGCTCTACCCGATCCTTGCGGAATACTACCGGATCTGCGGGGAGCAGGGAGCCTTTGCCCGGATCGAGAACGAGCTCTACCGGCAGTACTACGCCGGATTGCTCGACCTCGGCGCATCCGGGTGCAGCGGATGTCAGGAACTGAACGCCTACCTCCGGTTCGAGATCGATATCACCAACATGAGGAACCTCCTCCGGCTCCACTGCGCAGAAGAAGCGTGCGATGTCAGGGTCATCGACCAGACCATGATCCCGGGCGGCCGTATCCCCATCGACCTCTTCCGGCGGCTCTACGGCATCGAGACGGAGGGAGAGTTCGTCAGTGCATTCCTCGCGACCGATATCGCCCCGGTCCTCGCCCAGGCGGTGCGCGAGCTCCGGCAGGACCCGAACATCTCGAGCTTCGACGCCGCAGAACTGATCTGGCAGCGGTGGCACCAGCGCAGGCGGCCCGTTCACGAGATCGAGAGGGGGGTCACGCGCATCAGGCTCCACCAGCTGGAATCTCTCTCCCGGCGCCACCCGTTCTCGGTCCTCCCGGTGCTTGCGTATCTTGAGCGGAAGAAGTACGAGATCGCGAACCTGCGGGCAATCGCACGGGGGAAAGCATTTGGTCTGCCGTCCGAGCGGATATGGCAGTACATCGTCCTGTAGGAGGGATAGCATGCCGGTCGACGACATCAAACCAACCCGGTCCGGTCTCCTGCTCGTCAAGCGGCGGATGGCGCTCGCAGAGAGGATACACCGTCTCCTTAAGATGAAACTGGACGGCATGATGCTGGAACTGGTCAAACTCACCGAGCAGACCGCCCGAGAGCGCAGGATGCTCGAAGAGCAATACAGCCGGGCACGGGAGATGGTGGCGGTCGCCGCCATGATGGAGGGGGCTACGGGGGTGCTCCTTGCAGCACTCTCAGTGGAGACTTCCCCCGCCTACACGGCCGGACACAGGAACGTTTTCGGGGTGCGGCTCCCGGAACTCGAACCGGTGATGGTGAAGAAGACGCTCGATCAACGGGGTTACGGTATCCTCGGGACGTCGTCGGTCATCGATGACGCCGCCGACGCCTACGAGGACCTTCTCGAGGCGATAATCGCAAGCGCCGAACTCGAAGGAGGAGTCAAACGGCTGCTCGACGATATCGAACGGACCCGCCGGAGGGTGAACGCGCTGGAGTTCAGGATCATCCCGGATCTTGAGGAAACACGCCGGTTCATCGAGGATCGGCGCGACGAGATGGAGCGGCAGGAATGGACACGGCTCCGCCGCATCAAAAAGATAAAGGCAAAAAGGGCAGGGAGGCTCTAGAGGTCGGCGGCCTGCTGCTGTCGATGGCACGCGATCGCGGTATCCACAATCGCGCCGAGAGCGTTCACGCCGAAGGTCTCGGACGAGAGGACGATATCGTACGCCGAAAGATCGTCGATCTCGATACCGTAGTAGTTCCGGTAGCGGGTGGCTTCCGAGCGCTGCCGGTTCTCGGTGTAGACCCGGGCCTCTTCTTCATCCATCCCGTCACGGCCTGCAATCCGCTTTGCCCGGCATGAGAGCGGCGCGGAGAGCCAGATCCGGAGATCGGCGTTCCCGATCATCCGGCCCGAGAGCCTGCCCTCGACGATGATGTCTTCGGCGCCCTCACCGATCTCTTTCTGGCGGGCATCGATCATCCGGTCGACCGAGGGATCGTTCTCCGCGAACTTTCCGAACTCGGCGAGATCCATGCCGTGCTCCCGGGCGAGCTGGCGAAAGACCTCTCCCGCGGAGATGAGGTCGAGCCCGTACTTCCCCGCGAGATACCGGGCGAGCGATGTGGTGCCGCTTCCCGGCGGGCCGCTGACGGTGATACGCATCAGAGCCCCCCGATGTTGAGGGCCTTGCGGATCACCTGGCTGATGGTCAGCGAACAGAGCATGTACCAGAGGATCCACGCAGGGACTACCCAGAACGCAAAGCCCGAGAGGCTGACGGCTCCGAGGAAGGGCATCACGATGCTGTTTGCGAGTGCGACCTCCGCACCGACCGGCGGGAGCCGCAGGAGGAGCCAGAAGAAGATCGGCACGGACAGCACGAGGATGATCGCCATCGGGGTAAACTGCAGCCGGGAGATGTCGAGCTGGTCCTGCATCATCCGTTCCTGCTTCCCCTGGAGCTTCTTGACCCGCTTTTCATCCCCGGATAGCTGGGCCTCCCGGAACTCCTTCTGGAAGGCCTTCATCTTCTCCTGCGTCTCCTTCATCTTCTCGTAATCGATGGTGTACTTCTGGACGAGCGACGAGTACAGGCCCGTCGCGCCGGAGAGGATCATGATCATGATGAAAAACGGCACGCCGAGAGTATCGATGAACGGGCCCAGCACAACATTCATCGCCGAACCGACCGTCACCCGTATCCACTCGACGCTGTACGAGAGCATCACGAGCATGGTGAAGAGGAGGGCGATCGTCGGGCCGTGCTTCTTCAGGTCTACCATGTCGGGTTACCTCAGCACACTCACCAGGTCGTCGATGCCCTGTTCGAGCAGGAAGTTTTCGTTCCGGACGATCTTGATGGTGCAGCCGGTGTACATCGCATATGCCGCGCTAACCGCGCGGTTGAACTCCTGGTGTTCGGCAATTGCACGCGACCCTTCCATGTCGCGGGTTCTCGACTCGTCACCGAGCCGGCGCATCAGGATCTGGTCCGGGTCGGTCTCCACCAGCACGACGATATCGGGCATCAGTTCCCGGAGCACCCATTCGGGCAGCCCCGCAAGGAATCCCGTCGGGGTCTTGACGCTGCTGTGGGTATCGACGATGATATTCATATCGCCGCTCATGGCGGCGATCCCCGAGGCAGCCGCCTGCTGGAGGCGTTTCTGGACATCTTTTCCGAGTTTGCGCATTTCATCGCGATCCGAGACCAGGTTCTCCTTCACGGCTACATCGAACATGAACGTGCCGAAGTTGACGGCCTCGTAGGAAATGCCCTCGGCCGCCAGTCTCTCCATCGCACCGTTGATGACGGTGGTCTTCCCGACGCCGGGAACCCCCGTCACGACGACTTTCTTGCCCAACTTTATCACTCCATTTAGAATATAGTTCAGTATAAAATAAATCCGCGCCTGAAAAGTAAGTCCTTTCGGAATCACTTCGGGCTGAACGATCGCGGGGATCGTCCGGGTGGAAAAACGGATGTTGTGCGGTTCTGGGAAAAGAGAGCCGGATGGGCTCACTCCCGGGAGGAGAGTGGGCCTCCGGACTCATTCCTACTCGAAAAAGGTGCTGAGGCACCTTTTTCTCGAAGAGTAACTTCTCCGGCCTGACCCCCCGGGCCAGGCCTCCGAACTTACTCTTTCCCAAAGAATCCCCGCATGAACGGATACATCTCCATGATCTGCTGGCTTGCGACCTCCTCGTAGAGGCGGTAGGTGATGCTCACCGCAAGCAGCAGCCCGGTTCCTCCGACCGCACCGATCACACCGAACAGGTTCGCGACGACCGAGAGGAGGCCGATGAACACACCGCCGATGACGGTGATCCGCGGGATGTAGCGGTCGAGGTACTTCTCAAGCACCTGTTCGTTCCGCCGGTATCCGGGGATATGCATCCCGCTCCTCTGGATCTGCCGGGCCACGTCCTTTGAGTCGAGGCCCGCGGTCTTGACCCAGAAGAGCGCGAAGACCGCGCCCCCGACCACCATAAAGGTGATATCGATGCCCATACGCAGCATGATCTCCCAGGGGGCGTGCCCGAGGTCGGAGAGCCACCACATCCAGTCCTGCGGCTGGTTGATGGGAGCGATGTACCACATGAGGCCGTTGACCGGCCTCTGCCCCTGGAACGTGCCCAGGATCGTTATCCCGGCGTTCGAGAGGAACATTCCGATCATCTGGATGTTCGCCTGCAGCACCCGGACCAGGATCATCGGCAGAACGCTCGCGTAGATGAGCTTCACCGGGAACCGCGCGCGGGCCCCGCGGACGGCGGTATGCGCGAGCGGGATCTCGATACGGGTCGACTCCACGTAGACGATGACCATGAAGATGGCGATCGTCGTGACGAGGGCGAGCAAGTCCGTGCCGAAATACTCGAGGAAACTTGCCCCCGAAGTCCCTATGGCGAACAGCCGCGGGAAGAACCCGATCGGGAAGGGATCGGTGCCCGTCTGCCAGTTCAGGAAGCCGTTCACGAGACCCTGCGAGACTCCCGCGACGATGAAGAGCCCCACGCCAGAACCCACGCCCCACTTGGTGACGACTTCGTCCATCAGCACCACTAAGAGGCCGCCGATGCAGAGCTGGAGGAAGATCAGAAGCGAGACCGTGAGCGTACTGCCGCCGAAGAACTGCATCGCCACCGACGGGTCGGGCATCATCAGTCCGCTCGCGACCATGGGGAACGCTTCGACGATGATCATCACGAAGATGAGCAGCTTCTGCAGGCCCATATACATGACCTGCCCGCGTGCTTCGCCGGTATCGATCTGCAGGAGTCCGGCACCCTTGAGCAGCTGCAGCACGATCGACGCGGTGACGATCGGCCCGATACCGAGATGCAGGAGCGAACCGCTTGCACCGGCAAGCAGGGCACGATATATTCCGAAAATATCCTGTGACTCCGGAGAGAGCCCAAAGATATTGATGTTGGTCAATGAGAAGTAGAGGAGCAGAATCGCAAGCGTCCACATCAGTTTGTTCTTGAAGTGGACATGCCCCTCGGGACTTCTGACTGCAGGCATCGCTGCAAGGATGGGTTCAAATCTATCCAGCAGATCTCCCATGGTTTCACCTTAAAAGAAGATCAGACGGTCGTTGCCTGACCGCCCATCTCCTCAATCTTTGCCCGGGCCCGTTCCGAAAATCCGGCCGCGGAGATACTCAGTTTGTGGGTGACCTTTCCGCCACCAAGTACCTTCTCGATGCCGATCTCGGCAGCATCAAGGGTAATAAGGTCTCCTTCCTGGGTCGCAAGCCCTTCACGAAGCAGTGCTTCGGCCATCTGGTCGATCTCCCCTACGTCAAGAGCGGATACCGGCACGGATGTCTTGTTGACAAACCCGTGCTTGCCGTTGGATATCTCACCCTTCAGGTAGAAGTGGGAGAAGCGGTGATCGCGCTGCCCGGCTCTACCTCGTCCACCCCTGTTGCCGGCGCCACGCCGGTTCTTGTGCGTGCCGCCGCCACAGGTCCGTGAACCCCTGTATTTGGATCTCTTGTTTACGGGCATCAATCTCACCTCATCTTGTAGAGGAGATCGTTGATCTGGGGGCCATAGTAGCCGAGAGCTCCACCCTGCTGAAAGGTTCGCTTGATGGTTTTATAGCCCTTTC
>JASGMC010000113.1 GCA_030156625.1 Methanoculleus sp. | reverse complement strand
TTCGTTCATCCGAACGATAGCCCCGGTGGTATCGTAGATGATGACGCCCGATGCGATCGACGCAAGAGTCGCATCCAGTTCGGTGGCTCTCAGATGCTCTCTTTCCATGACGGCATGGAGCTTCGCCTCGGCCTGCTTGCGCTCGGTGGTATCCCGGAAAACAACCATGATAGAAGGCCGGCCCCGGTAGGGTATGGGGGTCGCCGTGATGTCGACCTGGATCGTCCGGTCATCGAGGGTCCTGAGTTCCTGTTCGGCTAATGGGGTAGCCGTGCCTTCCTGTTCCATCCGGCGGATCTGCCCGGCGATACGCTCGCGGAACTCGGGGGAGACGAAGAGATCCAGCGGTTTGCCCACGACGTTTTCAGGGCTCTTCGCGCCCGCAATCCGGACACAGGCGGGATTCGCGTACACGATGATGCCGTCCCGGTGCACGACCACGGCATCCGGCATGAGCTCGACGAGGGAACGATACCGCTCCTCGCTCTCCCGGAGGGCCTCTTCCGCTCGCTTACTCCTGGTGATGTCCCGCATGATCACCTGGACGACAGGGGTGCCGGCAATGAAGGCCATCACGCCTTTCCCCTCCACCCAGAAGGGAGTACCATCCAGCCGGAGGAGCTGGAGCTGGGTGGTTGGCGAAGGTTCGCCCAGGAGATCCATTGCAACGTTCTCCCGGATACGGTCGCGGAAGTCGGGATGAATGATCTCGAGGAAGTTCCGGCCGAGGATCTCATCCGGACTGGATGCGCCGAGAAGGTTCACCCCGGTCGGATTGATGTAGAGAATCTTCTCACTGTCGTGGATGAGTACGATGTCGAGAGCGGTCTCCACCAGGGTTCGGTACTTGGCCTCGCTCTCCCGCAGGGCTTCTTCAGCCTGTTTCTGCTCGGTGATGTCGGTGAAACTCTCGAGCGCATGTGTTACCCGGCCGGATGCATCTTTCACCGGCTGGGCAACGATATTCATCCAGCGTCCACGACGCTGGACGCACTTCTCCACTCTCGTAACCTCGCCCGTTGCAAAGACGCGCTGTGCTGCACACACTTCGCACGGTTCGCTCAGGCTTTCAAAATAGCGGTAACATTTCTGGCCGACGGGCTCCTGTTCGGGAAGTATGTCCCGTGCCTTCTGGTTGACCCACACGATTGTCATATCCGGGTCGACAAGGGACTGCCCCGTGTCGAGCGCGGAGAGGATGGCACCTACTCTCTCCTTCTCCTTGCGCAGCGCCTCCTCGTCTCTCCTGCGCCTGGTTTCGGCCAGCCTGAGTTCTTCATTCTCCCGGCGAAGGGTATCAATCTCTGCCTGAAGCTCCCGGATCCGCTCTTCGACGAGCCTTTCGGTCTTTGCAGGGTTCTCCTGTGGAACCTCATCCTGTCCGGTGAGATCAGACTTCCTCCGTGGAGCTTCCGGGTGCGCTGGCATCTGATGTGGGGACTCCTATTTAAAGCACTAACAATGAGTTTCCCATAGGCGGTAATAACCGTAGCGCTACCGGACTACGCAGGGTCCCCTGGAGTACGGTGGTGAAAAGTGTCTACCCGTTAATAGAGGTTCGCTAATTGTGAAATCCTTTTAACCGGGAAATGTCACGCGGGATGGTGGAGCGGTCTGGTGAACGGCCGGCGGGTCCTCTCGCTCCCGGGCGCTCCGGGACAGCTGCCCCTCCCACTGCCGGAACAGGTTCTCACTTACCTCTCCCCCGAACAGCCCGTATCGCCGCCGGCGCAGTGTCCACCCGGTGCTCCCGACTCTTCCCGGTCCCGCGCGATCGTCAGCCGGGTCGGCGACGACCCCCGGTACTTTTATACGATCTCCTCCTCTGGCCCCATCAGATGGAGGGATAGAATATGAGAGGCCTGGCAATGCTCGAGATTGGAGAGATCGGATGGATAGAGAAGGACAGACCTGCCTGCGGTCCGAGAGACGCAATCGTCAAACCGCTGGCGCTCGCCCCGTGCACTTCCGATGTCCACACCGTCTGGGAGGGGGCGATCGGTGAGAGGCACGACCTCATCCTGGGACACGAGGCCCTCGGGGTGGTGGACGAAGTGGGCAGTGAAGTCCGGGACTTCAAACCCGGCGACAGGGTCATCGTACCGGCGATCACCCCCGACTGGGAGACGGAAGCCGCACAGCGTGGGTACCCCTCGCAGACCGGCGGCCTCCTCGGGGGCTGGAAGTTCTCGAACTTCAAAGACGGCGTCTTCGCCGAGTTCTTCCACGTGAACCTGGCGGACTACAACCTCGCGCACCTGCCGGAGGGCATGTCCCTGGAGGCGGGGGTCATGCTCCCGGACATGCTCAGTACCGGATTCATGGGTGCCGAAAACGCTCACATCGAGTTCGGGGCCACCGTGGCGGTCCTGGGGATCGGACCGGTCGGGCTGTCCGCCGTCGCCGGTGCAAGACTCCGGGGCGCCGGAAGGATATTTGCCGTCGGCACGAGGCCCGCCGCCGTCAGGGTGGCGAAGGAGTACGGCGCTACGGATATCGTCAGCTACAGGGAAGGAGATACTGCAGAACAGATCCGGACCAAAACGGGCGGAACAGGCGTCGACGCCGTGATCGTTGCCGGCGGCGGTGCCGAGGTTATGATGGATGCGGTACGGGCGGCCAGACCCGGATCGGTGATCTCGAACATCAACTACTTCGGCCAGGGGATGGGCGATCAGGACGCCATCCCCCTTCCCCGGGTCGCCTGGGGGTTCGGTATGGCGGACAAGAACATCATGACCGGGCTCTGCCCCGGCGGACGGGTGAGAATGGAGAGGCTGGCCGAAGTGGTGATGCACGGGCGCATGGACCCGTCGCTCATGGCGACGCACGTCTTCAGGGGTTTCGATAAGCTGGAAGAGGCCCTTCTCCTGATGAAGGAGAAGCCGGGAGACCTTATCAAGCCGGTCGTCATCGTGGAGCCTTAGGGGCTCCAATCTTTCTTTCAGGCCCTCCGACCAGGTCCGTTCCGGCGCCTTCTTGTGTACTATTTCCCCGAGACCTTTGCAATCACGCTGTCCAGGTGCTTCCGGTAGAGCTCCTGCGGGTCGAGTTCCCGCAATCCATCCGGTGTCCTGACGACCACCCTGCCTATGCCGGCATTCACCAGCATCTTCGAGCACATCAGGCAGGGCGGGTCATACGAGGGCGCTCCCGTCAGGCGTTCGAACCCGGCCAGGTACATCGTGCACCCGGCAGCAGCCCTCCCCGCCTGCAGGAGCGCGTTCATCTCCGCGTGCACAGATCGGCAGAACTCGTAGCGTTCCCCGGAGGGGATGTTGTACTGTTTGCGGATGCAGGTGTTCAACTCGTCGCAGTGCGCCTCTCCTCGCGGCGCCCCGTTGTGCCCGGTGGAGACGATCTCCCCAGCAAAATTGACCACGACCGCCCCGTAGCACCGCCGGATGCAGGTCGACCGCCGGGCGGTCTCGACCGCGATATTCATGTACCATTCGGTTCGTGAGGCCCGGGGCGGTACGGGCGGTGCATCGGACGGGACGGTATCCCGGTTCGTCATGGCCGCCTCTCCTCCGGTGACAGGCAGCGGCCTGCGGGAGACGACAGCCTGCACCCGCTCAGGTTTTTGCTCATGATAGATCTTCCGCGGTGCGGGATTAAAAAGAGGCGCTTTGGTCATCCTCGCGGTGATGCCCGGACCGCTGAGGATCTGCGGGTCAGTATACGCCCTCGCCCGTTACGAGGATGCCCTTCACCGGATAGGTACCGTTGCATGCACCTTTGAACTCATGGCGCAATCTCTCGTGGTACGAATTCGATTGCCAGCCGAGAACCCACCACTCGTTTCTGCCCAGGAATTCGGACGAGATGCTGAGGACGTTGTCGTCGTCGGCGTCGAACGAGAGGATGAACGGCACCTCGACGACGTATCCGGACGATCCGGGGCTCACGTAGTAATCGTCGACGGGTCCGCCGGAACCGCTGAGATTGCCGACGATCCGGTAGGGCGCAAGCAGGGGCTCGGCTCCTACCGGCGTTCTGGTATTGATCTCGCGGTCTGGATTGCTATCAAGCATATAGAGTTCCATATCGACGAGCACCGGCGTCTCTTCCGAGTACCGGTCGGAGTAGACGTGGGTCGGTTCGGGGAGTTCCGATTCGTTCTGCCCCGGCATGATCGGAATCGGCTCGATGCGGTTTTTGTAGACGGGATCGATCCGGTCGGCCGAGATATTCAGCATGGGGACTCCGTCGACGTGCTCGATCCTTACCGATATATCGCTGTCGAAGTTGCTGAAGCTCGCACGGGAGAGATCGACGGGAGTGACGTTTGTTCCGGTATCCGGGTCGTACCGGGAAGGAAGGGGGATCAGGAGGATCGCGTCTTCGATGGGGCCGGACGTCGAGATCGTCAGCTCGTAGTGATACGTCGACCTGAAACTCTCCGCTGAGGATTGGCCGAGGATTACTGCGGTCAGCGCTATAAATACGAAGAGGATTGCAGCGAGGATGCCTGCTACGATGAGTACGTTCCTGAGAATTTTTGCGTGGTTCCCCATTACTGGTTAGATCATCAGGAAGTTGATGGTATTATACTCATCCATTTTCAGGCGCCCGACTCCTCCCGGGCCCGGACGAACGTTCCGGGGCCACAGTCTTTTATAGTATGACGGGTCCCGGGACCCCGCAGAGGAGGTTTCCATGTCCTACATCACCGTCGGTAAAGAAAATTCGGGCACCATCGACCTCTACTACGAGGACCACGGCACGGGAAGATCGGCCGTCCTGATCCACGGCTGGCCGCTCTCAAGCATTTCCTGGGAGAAGCAGGTGCCGGTGCTGCTCGATGCGGGCTACCGTGTCGTCGCCTACGACCGCAGGGGGTTTGGCAACTCCAGCAAACCGACCTTCGGCTACGATTACGACACGCTGGCCGAAGACCTGCACAAACTCATGACGGACCTCGACCTCGCCGACGCCACGCTCGTCGGGTTCTCGATGGGCGGCGGCGAGGTCGCCCGGTACCTCGGCACCTACGGGAGCGAGCGCGTTGATAAGGCCGTCTTCATATCCGCTGTCCCGCCGTTTCTCTTGAAGACCGCCGACAACCCCGAAGGAGTGGACGGCAGCGTATTTGACGGGATCATGGATCGCATTGCCGCCGACCGTCCGGCGTTCCTCTTGGAGTTCCTCTCGAACTTCTACAACGTCGATCTCCTCGGGGGCGACCGCATCAGCGACGAAGCCGTCCACCTCAGCTGGAGCGTCGCCGCCGCCGCGTCCCCTGCGGGCACGCTCGACTGCGTCCCGGCGTGGCTGACCGACTTCAGGAGCGACCTTGCGAGCATCGACGTCCCGGTCCTCGTGATCCACGGCGACGCCGACCGGATCGTACCCTTCCCCGCCTCGGGGAAGCGCACCCCGGAGCTGGTCAGGGACAGCCGTCTCGCGGTGGTCGAGGGCGGACCGCACGGGATTATCTGGACCCACGTCGGAAGGGTCAACCGCGAGCTGCTGGACTTCCTCGGGCAGCGGGTTCAGGCGGCGCAGCCGTTTGCCGCAAACCCCACGTAGGAGGTTCTCCCTCAGTACACCGGGACGAGGCCGGTGTTCGTCCCGGTGATGCACCTGCCGCCCCCACGGCCGACCACGAAGGTGTTCTCGAGCCCGACCATCCCGACGCCCCGGACTCCCTTCTTGGGCTCGAGGGCGATCACCATCCCCTCTTCGAGCGGCTCGTCGAAACCCCGGGCGATCACCGGCATCTCGTCCACCTGCAGGCCGACGCCGTGGCCCAGGAACTGCACCCGCCGCTTCCCGTAGCCCATGAAGTTTTCGAGGAATGCAGGTTCCAGGCCGTCGAGGATCGTCGCGTAGATCTCTGCCGGAGTAATCCCGGGCCGCAGCATGGACGCCGTCTCGTCCTGGATCTCCACGCACCGGCGATGTGCCTCGATTGCTTCTTCGGGGAGGGATCCCCTGAAGATATACGTCATCGTCTTGTCGGTGTGGTAGCCCTGCACTCCGCATGCGCAGTCGACGAAGACCAGATCCCCGGCTCCGAGCTTCCGGTCATGGCTGCCGAGCACCGGCGCGCCGGGAGCTGCTCCGAGGCACCCGCCCGGCCCGTCGAAGCCGGTCGGGTAAATGGAACTCTCCCCGAACCCGAGTTGCCCGAGGATCATCTCTGTCCCGAACATCCCGAACCGGGCAATCCCGTGATGCCCTTCCCGCACCAGGCGTGAGAAGACCTCGCCCCCGAGTTCCGCCTCGCTCATCCCTTCGGTGAGCATCCCCGGAACGCAGTCCTCGAGCACGTGGCGGTGAATCCTCCCGGCTCTCTCCATGATCGCGAGTTCGTAGGCGCTTTTGACCGACCTGACCTTCGCCGCCTGCGCATCGAGCGACGCCGTCGCCGTGAAGGGGAAGTGTTTTTTGAACCTCTGGAGCAGCGCGAGGGGCACCGTCTCCGCT
>JASGMC010000112.1 GCA_030156625.1 Methanoculleus sp. | reverse complement strand
GTTCATGCCCTTGATCAGCTTGTTGACCTTGTCGATCACCTTCGCGAGGCGGATCTGCATCTCCTGCTCGTCCACCTTCAGCTCGTTGACCAGCCGGTCCACCTTGTTGATGAAGAGAACCGGGCGGACACCCTCTTTGAGCGCCTGCCGCAGCACCGTCTCCGTCTGGGGCATGGTTCCCTCGACCGCGTCCACCACGACGACGGCGCCGTCCACCGCACGCATGGCGCGGGTCACGTCACCGCCGAAGTCCACGTGGCCGGGGGTATCGATCATGTTGATCAGGTACCCCTCCCCGCCGTACGTGTGGACCATCGAGACGTTGCTCGCATCGATGGTGATGCCGCGTGCCTGTTCCTCCTCGTCGGAGTCCATGAAGAGCTGCCGGCCGGCGAGTTCCTCGCTGATCATGCCTGCACCGGCGAGCAGGTTGTCCGAGAGTGTTGTCTTTCCGTGATCGATGTGGGCGACGATCCCGATGTTCCGGATCTTCTCCGGCTTGTCCATCAGCTCCGTCACCCGCTCTACCATCTTCTTTCGTCTGGTCATGAAAATACACCAAAAAAATAATAGAGAGTTTTAACGGGCGGCCTTTGCAATACGTTCTCTCTCTTCTTTCTTCGAGACGGCATATGAGCGGGTGTCACCGTTCGCGGCCGCGATAAGTTCCTCGGCAAGCGCTTCGCTCACGCTCTTCTTCTTCTTGTGGCTCGCCTGCAGGACACCGGCGGTGATGAACCGGAGCGCAGTGTCGACACGGCGCTGGGGCGCTGTGTCGACCGACTTCGGCACGTTGATACCGCCGTACTTCAGCCGGACGGTCTCCTCGCGGGGCCCGGTGTTCGCGACTGCGTCCACCAGCACCTGGACCGGGTTCTTCTTGGTCTTCTTGTTGACGATCTCGAAGGCGTCCCGGACGATGCGGATGGCAAGTTCCTTCTTGCCGGTGTTGTTCTCGGTCTGCATCATCTTGTTGATCAGGCGCTCGACGATCAGCATGTTGCTCTTGTTGAACTGCTGGCCGACGAGCTTGCCGCAGGAATGCGGCACGATCATCGCGTGCAGGTTCACGTAACGGGCAAGGCTCGGATCCCGGATCTCCACCTCACTCATGTCCCAGCGGTTGAAGAGGAGCTGCTGGGCTCCCGCTCCTGCCTCTGCTTCTACCATACCACTTACCTCCGCGGCTTCTCCTTACGGCCCGTGACCATTTCACGCAGGCTGACGTTGTTCACCTTGGTCACGACAAACCGGACGCCGGGGATATCCCCCTTCGACCTGCCCAGCCTGCCGCCAATGCCCTCGATCTCGACCTCATCGTGCTCGTCGATGAAATTGATGGCGCCGTCGCCGACGGCGAACGCCGTTACCTGCCGGCCATTCTTGATCAGCTGCACACGGACGCACTTGCGGATGGCGGAGTTCGGCTGCTTTGCCTCGACACCCACCTTCTCGAGAACGATCCCGCGGCCCTGCGGCGCTCCCTCAAGGGGGTCAGCTTTTACATCGAGCCCGAGCTGGCGGCGCGCGTAGCCAGTGTCATGCCACCGGTTGTTATTTGCGTCGCGCTTCTGTTTTCGGGCTGCAAATTTACCATTTCCCATCGAATACCCTCGAATTAGTTGAATTTGTGGATAGGAGCAACTCCTGGTGTGCTATAAAGCAACGCGCGTTACGGATTTATATATTGTGGAACCCGCCCGCACGCCGATCTTCTGCCTTAGCTATTTGATCGGGAGCTGATATAATATTATATCCTGGCGGGCAACCTTCATTGATGAATACCCGGATATACAAGGAGGTTTTTTTCGAGGCGACACACCGTCTGATCCACTATAAGGGGAAGTGTTTCCGGCTGCACGGGCACCAGTGGCGCGTGGAGGTCTGGATAGATGGTACTGCTGATGAGCGCACCGGGATCGTCCTTGACTACAACTGCATCAAGGAGGTCGTCGGCCGGTTCGACCACCAGGTGATCTTAAACCAGGATGACCCCATGGCGGCGTGCATCGAGGAGTTCCACCCGGTCGTCACCACCTCCGGCGACCCGACGAGCGAACTCCTGGCCGGGCAGATCGCGGAGATGATCGACGCCGAGGCCGCACAGCAGGGACACGACGCGCATGTCGTAAAGATCCGGGTCTGGGAGTCGACGACCTGTTACGCAGAGCGCACCTATGATCGTCAGTGAGATCTTCCGGAGCCTCCAGGGGGAGGGGAAGAACCAGGGGCGGCCCTGCACGTTCATCCGGCTCGCCGGGTGCAATCTCCGGTGCACCTGGTGCGACACCGCCTATGCGTGGGAGGGCGGGCAGGAGATGAGCGTCATAGAGGTCCTCGACCGGGTCTGGCTGCAGAACGGGAAGCATATCTGCATCACCGGCGGGGAGCCGCTCCTGCAGTCCGGGGAGGTCCTCGAACTTCTCAAGAAGTTCGGCCTTCACGGCTACACCGTCGAGATAGAGACGAACGGCACCCGGGACTTCCGGGAGATGCAGGCTTTCGCCTCCATCTGCATGGATGTCAAATGCCCCTCGTCGGGCGAGAGGAGCGATCTTACGCTCCTCCCCTTCATCACCCCCCGCGACTGCGTCAAGTTCGTGGTGGCGGACGAGGACGACCTCCTCTACGCCCGGGCGGTGATGAGCCGCTACGATATCCGTGGCGAGGTCTTCATCTCGCCGGTGGAGGGGTCCGATTACCGCGCCATCGCGGACTACATCGTGAAAGAGAACCTCCCGGTGAGGTTTCAGTTGCAACTCCATAAGATCCTGGGGGTAAAATGATGAAAGCGGTCTGCCTTCTCTCGGGCGGCATGGACTCCACCACGCTCGCCTACGTCGCAAAGGATATGGGCTACGATATCATCGCGCTCCACTTCACCTACGGCCAGCGGACGGAGGCAAAGGAGCGCGAGTGCGCCCAAAGCGTTGCCCGGATGCTCGACGCGCAGGAGTTCGTCGAGATCGGCCTCGAACACTTCAAAAAGATCGGCGCCTCGAGCCTGACGGATGAGAGCATCCCGGTCGAGGAGTATGCCGGCGAGGAGGAAGGGGTGCCGAGCACTTACGTCCCGTTCCGCAACGCGAACCTGCTTGCCATCGCGACCAGCCTCGCGGAAGCCCGGCGGGCGGAGGCGATATTCATCGGCGTCCAGACCGGGGACTACCCGGGGTATCCCGACTGCCGGCCGGAGTTCATCGAGGCGTTCCAGCGGGTGGTCGATCTTGGCACGGCGGCGGACCCACGGATCACCCTGACGACGCCGTTCGTCCGGATGACGAAGGCGGATATCATCAAAAAGGGCCTCAAGCTCGGCGTCCCCTACGAACAGACCTGGTCCTGCTACCAGAACAACGACCGGGCATGCGGGGTCTGCTCCTCCTGCCACTACAGGAGGGAGGCGTTCCGTGAAGCCGGGGTAGAGGACCCGATCGCGTACGAGAGGTGAATCATGGAGATCTACCGCGGCAGACGGCTTACCGTCGAGAAAAAAGTCTTCACCCTCCCGAACGGGGAGACGAAGGAGCGGGTGATCGTCCACCCCGGCGGAGCGGTCGCGATCCTCCCGGTCGTTGGGGACGACTGCTACCTCATCCGGCAGTACCGGTTCGCCGTCGGCGACTACATCTACGAGGCGCCGGCAGGCACCATCGACGAGGGTGAGGAGCCGCACGAGACCGCGTACCGGGAACTGATCGAGGAGACCGGGATGAAAGCGGAGACGTTCGTCCCGAAAGGCTGGATCTACCCCTCTCCCGGCTACACCGACGAACGGATCTGGCTCTACCTCGCCGAGGGCCTCTCCCCCTGCTCCGACTACGGGATGGACGACGACGAGGTGATCGAGGTCGTCCGCGTCCCTGTCAGAGAGCTTCAGGCCATGATCGCGGACGGAAGGATCGTCGATGCAAAAACGATCTGCCTCGCCTGCCGGTGCCTCCAGTGAGGCGGCGGGAGGGGGATTGGCGTATGTGCGCAGATTTATGCCCTCCCCCGGGAAACATATAGTAGCTCCGATAAATGAACAACATTCAGCTGGCCTGGTGAACTCCTATGGAAGAGACGCAAGAGATGGATACCCCGCGAAAGCGCTATGAATTTAAAAAGATGCTTGAGAGGCTTGCGGAGAAGGAGGGGAGCGGCACCGAGCTGATCACACTCTATATACCTCCGGATAAGCAGATATCCGACGTGACCGCCCAGCTCCGCGACGAGTTCGGGCAATGCGCGAACATCAAGAGCAAACAGACCCGGACGAACGTCCAGAGTGCCATATCCTCCATCCTCTCCCGCCTGAAATACTATAAGCGCCCGCCGGAGCACGGTATGGCGATCTTCTGCGGCACGATCAACACCGGGGGCGACCGCACCAACCTCGAGTGCGAGATCATCGAGCCGCCCGAGCCGCTCAACACCTACACGTACCGGTGCAGTTCCTCGTTCGAACTCGAGCCGCTGGAGCAGATGCTCGGCGAGAAGGAGATCTACGGCCTCATCGTCCTTGACCGGCGGGAAGCCTACGTCGGCTTCCTGCGGGGCAACCGTATCGAGCCGATCCGCGGCGTAACCTCGACAGTCCCCGGCAAGCAGCGAAAAGGAGGTCAGTCAAGTGTCCGTTTCCAGCGGCTGCGGCTGATCGCCATCAACGAGTTCTACAAGAAGATCGGCGACCTCGCGAGCGAGGTCTTCCTCGGCGAAAAAGACTTCTTCGAGCGGTTCAAGGGCGTGCTGATCGGCGGCCCGACCCCGACCAAGGAGGAGTTCGAGGCGGGCGGTTTCCTCCACCACGAACTGCAGAAACGGATCATCGGGCTCTTCGACGTCTCCTACACGAACGAGTCCGGGCTTGCCGAGCTCGTCGAGAACGCGTCGGATGCCCTGAAGGGCCTCGATATCATCAAGGAGAAGAACGTGATGAACCGGTTCCTCCAGGAGCTGGTCAAAGACGACGGAGCGGCCGCCTACGGCGAGGAGAGCGTCAGAAAGAACCTGGAACTCGGCGCCGTCGACACCCTCCTCCTCTCCGACAAACTCCGGAGAGCCCGGCTGAAACTTGCCTGCTCAAACAGCGACTACACCGAGGAGCGGACGGTCAGCCTTGAGCCGGGCAAGCACATCAAGGACCTCGACTTCGGCACCTGCCCCAACGACGGCGGGTCGTTCTACGTGGCGGAAGAGACCGATATCATCGACGAGCTGACCACGTTCGCGGACCAGAGCAGCGCGACGGTCAGGATAATCTCGGACGATTTCGAAGAAGGCTCGATGCTCTACAATGCGTTCGGCGGGATCGCTGCAATCCTGCGTTACAGGACAGGATACTGATGTATCAGGAGAAGTACCACCAGATTGAGCGCATGCTCCGGGCATGCACCGGTGAAGAGGATGTCCTCCTCACGACGGGGGGGGATCACGCCGATCTCGCCTCTACGATAGCGTTTAAACTTGCGAAGGTTGAGAAACGGGCACCCCAGAAGATTGCCGCCGAGATCGCGGAGAAACTCTCGGCGAACCCCGAACTCGGGGATGTCCGGGTCGACGCGACCGGGCCTTACGTCAACTTCCGGTTCGGCCCGACGCTTCTAGCAGAGGCGGTCAGGGAAGCGATCGAGCCCGGTTACGGGAGCCTCTCCCGCCGCTCCGGCCGGGTCGTGCTCGAACACACGAGCGCGAACCCGAACGGCCCGCTCCACGTCGGGCATATCAGAAACACCGTTATAGGCGACACCCTTGCCCGGACGTTCCGGAAGGCCGGGCATCCGCTCGAGGTGCAGTATTATCTCAATGATATGGGCCGCCAGATCGCCATCGTCTCCTGGGGATTCGACCACCTCGATATCGCCCGGGAGGAGGGCGAGAAGGAAGACCACTACGTCGCCCGGGTCTACGTCGCGGCGAACCGGGAGATCGAGAAGAACCCCGGGATCACCGAAGAGATCGACCGCCTCATGCAGAAGGTGGAGCGCGGCGACGCCGAGACCGTCGCGAAGTTCCGCAAGGCCGTCTCCCTCTGCGCGGAGGGTATCAGGGCGACACTCGCGGCCTTAAACGCCCACCACGACCGGTTCGTCTGGGAGAGCGACTTCGTCCGGATCGGCGACGTCGACCGGGTTATCGAGCGGATCCGGCGCCTGCCGCAGGCCCACGAGGACGAGACCCTCTGGGTCGACCTCTCGGAACAGGGTTTCGAGAAGAAGTACATCCTCCGGCGCAGCGACGGCACCTCGGTCTACAGCACCCGGGACCTCGCCTACCACACCTGGAAGGCACGCAACTACGACCGGATGATCGACGTCCTCGGGGCGGACCACAAACTGATCGGCGCCCAGCTCCGTGCCACCCTCAAACTTCTCGGCGAACAGCCGCCCGAGATCGTCTTCTTCGAGTTCGTCTCCCTCCCCGAAGGCTCGATGAGCACCCGGGCGGGCAAGTTCGTCTCGGCGGACGAACTGATCGAGG
>JASGMC010000111.1 GCA_030156625.1 Methanoculleus sp. | reverse complement strand
CACGCCGAAGGCGGCGGACGTGTCCTTCTCGGTCGGCGCCTCGACGGCCTTGCCGCCTTTGATGCTCTCGATCCGGTCGACCGGCATCCCGGCGTTCTCAAGGGAGAGAAGGATGTAAGAGAGGACGGAGGTCGTCCGCATCGAGCCCTGATTGTAGACGTCGCCGGGGTGACCGTTCTCGGCGATCAGGCAGTAGCCGTGGATGGTGTCCATGACGTGCGACCAGTCGCGGAAGGCGTTGACGTTCCCGATGGTGATGTGGTCGATATCTCCCGCCGCATACTTCGCAACCTGGTTCGTCACGACCGAGGTGACGAACATGCTCCCGCGCCCGGCCCCTTCATGGTTGAAGGCCCGGGAGACGATCGCTTTCGTCCCGTAGGTGTAGAAGTAGTTCCTCATCAGGTGGTCGCCGTAGACCTTGCTCACGGCGTACGGCGACATGGGACGGAGGGGGTTCGTCTCCTTGATCGGCACCTCGGGGATGGAGACCGGCTCGGGATAGACCGTCCCGTATTTCACCTTCGCCTGCTCGTACTGCTCCTCGGAACTGAAGACCAGCCCGTACTCCTCGGACGACCCTGCAAAGACGATCGTCGGGTCATAGTCCTTCCGGCGCACCGCCTCAAGGAGGTTGTTCGTGCCGATGGAGTTGATCTGGGAGGTCTCTATCGGGTGTGAGAACGACCGGGGCACGAAAGACTGGGCGGCAAGGTGGAAGATCGTGTCCGGCTCTGCAATATCAAGCGCCGTGGCCAGCCCGGAGATATCTTCCAGGTTTCCTTCAAGGAAGGTGATCCCGTTCTCGATCTTCTTCCATGCGATATTCTGGGGGATGGCACCGTCGGCCCGCCTCCGGACAAGTCCGTAGATGTGTGCACCCTCGTCGATCAAATACCTGGCCAGGTACGACCCGGCAAACCCACTGATCCCGGTAATAAGAACGTTCCGATCCTTCCATGACATGCAATCTGCTCCCCAAATAGGCCCGTAAAAACCAAAGGGCGTAAATCTAATGTCAGGGTTGGTTAGATATTTTGATAAACCTTCTCAAGCGCTTCAACAATCCGCCCCCAATCATACGCCGCCGCCGTTGCCCGGCAGTCCGAAACCCCGATCCGGTGCGGATCAAGCCCCGCAAGAATCCCCTCCCCGAACTCCCTCGCCGAGAGCCCCGAGCAGAACCCGTTCACCCCCTCCACCACCAGGTCCCCCGCCGCGTTCCCCGGGTGGTCCGCCGTCACCACCGGAAGCCCGCAGGCCGATTGATGCAACCCCAGACCTCCGGTACGCCTCACTTCCGCACCTTTATGGTCAGGTAAACCGCATGCCTTGCATCAACCCTCGCAAGCACTCGTGCAACCGGTGCTGGAAACGGGTAGAACCCAGCGCCACGTACTTCCTCAACAGTAAACCCATGATACTTGAAGAGTTCGACCAAGCCTCCATACGTAAATATCCGCAGATGAATTTCCCCACGACTTGCATGTTGGAAGCCGTGTTTTGGATCAAACGAGTTCCCTAAAATCACCTGATTACTAATGTGCGCAGAGAAAGGCTGTTTTCCGAGGAGCAATGAAAATATATTGTGAACGCCGGCCAGGTTCGGTGTGGAAATAATGGCATATCCGCCTTTCTTCAAGACTCTGTGGATCTCTTTGATAAATGAGTCTGTCTCATAAAGATGCTCAATGATCTGGTTTGCATGGACGACATCGAACATCCCGCCGTCCAATGGAAATCGGTCATTCAGGTCTGAGTGAACAACCCGTATGGAACCATCGTGTACCGGGCCCGCTCCTGAAATGCACTCGATCCCGAATATCTGCGACGTCCCGATCTTTTCTGCGATCTGGCGGGTGAAATCCCCATTTCCGCACCCGCAATCCAGCAGCCGTACACCAGGATTATGCTCGACCAATTCGAGAATGCGTTGCCTGTTCTCGTGATCAGTTTTCTCAAACAAACTCATTAAGCCCATGAACACACCTTGCCGAGGTCAGGTTACATCCCTGAACGCTCACTGGATATCGCTCATTGCACAGGATCATACACTGCCCTTTCCCAGGCAGATGCTCGGTGGGTGGGGTGCAGGAAAATCATGGATTCCATCGATCGGCACATCCCATTCATTCTTGGTTATTCCGATGCTCCTCGTTTGTTGCAAAAGCCCGTATAGAAGTACTTCTATAATTTCCGATAAAGCCTTTCAAGTTGTTCCGCAACCTCTTTCCAGTCATAGTGGCGCGCGAATTCGGTGCAGGCCTCTTTCGGACATGGATCTTGTTCGAGAACCCGATGGATCTTATCAGATAGCGCTTCGGGAGTGAGAGAACAACGGTACCCATTCACCCCCTCCACAACCAGGTCCCCCGCCGCGTTCCCGGGATGATCCGTCGTCACCACCGGAAGCCCGCAGGCCATCGCCTCCAGCGCCGCGATCCCGAAGCCCTCGCGGGTCGAGGGGAGGACGAAGACGCGGGATGCCTTCATCACGGCGATGACCGAGTCGTAGTCCGGCAAAAAACCGGCGAACGTCACCGGAAGCCCGAGATCGCGCGCGAGCCGCTCGAGCGCCGGCCGCTCCGGGCCGTCGCCGACGATCAGCGCCCGGAGATCCCCCACCTCCTCCCGAACCCGCACGAGCGCCCGGAGGAGGACGTCGACGTTTTTGTCCCGGATCAGCCGGCCGGTGAAGATGACGTCCCACTCCTCCGCCGCCGGGGGGACGGCCGCAATCCGCGCGAGATCAATCCCGTTCGGGACGACCGGGACCGGCCCCGAGACCCCGAGGGCTTCGAGCGCCCGGGCCGTCGAGGGCGAGACCGCGACGTGATGATCGGTAAGCCCGGCGGCCAGCCGCTCGACGGCCTTCCCGAACGCCCCCCGGCGGCCGAGGTAGTCGTACCAGTAGTCGCCCCAGACCTCGTGCCAGGTGACGACGAGCGGGAACCCCCGCCGCACCGACGCTGCCTTCGTCGCAAAACAGGAGAAGTAGGGGAAGTTCTGGCAGTCGACGACGTCGGCGCCGGAGGAGAGGAGCGGCCGGAGCACCGCCTTCCCAAACCGGACCGCCTGCGGGACCGTCCGCCGGCCATCGGAGTAGAGCGCCTCCCCCGGACAGACGCCGTGGAGGGTCACCCCGTCGCGCTCGATCACGGCCGGGCCGTCCCAGCAACGCATCCCGTAGACGTGGACCTCGTGCCCCCGGTCCGCGAGCCGAACTGAGACCTCGCGGATGCGCTTCTCGACCCCGCCCTTCACCCAGGGGTAGACGGCATCGTAGACGTAGGCGATCTTCAGGCGGGTAGCCTCCTGAGGAATAGGTTGCGGGAGAAGGGGGATAAGGGTATTCGTTCTGGGGCCGGGGACGAGAGGAGGCGATCGGGAACGCGACCGCAAGTGAACCCCCGAACTTTCAGGACGGAGGGTCCCCTCAGGAGTCACAGAGGTTCGCCTGATATATTGCTCGGGTTTCGACTCGCCCCTCATCAGGGCGAGGAACCGGCGCTCTGCCTCGCATAACTCCCGCAACCTTCTGGAGGCAAACAGGAAGTACCCTTCGTCCGGCATGCGAACAGTATATGGTTATCGGCGAAGACTGATCTGATATAGACCGGATATCATCTGCAGGAGTCGTAGAATGCGGGGTTGTGCGGAACTTCTATCAGAACTTAATACATGTGACGAACATTGGCGCATCGAAGCGAAAGAAACATCCAGAACTCTGGGGAAAACCGCCTCTCAGACGATATCGGCGTTCTCTAACGAGCCCGGTATCGAGGGAGGGTATCTCCTGCTCGGTGTTTCCCGCGACCCGGCTACCGGGAACTATAGAGTTACCGGCGTCCACGAACCCGATAAATTACAGAGAGAAGTTGCTTCACTCTGTGCCTCCGCGTTCAACCGGCCCCTGAGGCCGAATGTGCGGGTCTGCATGGTTGATGAAAAACCGGTGATCGTGGTGTACATCCCCGAAGAAGTGCCCCATAATAAGCCCATTTACATAAAAGCGCAAGGTCTGCCGCGAGGCGCCTACCGCCGCATCGGCTCGACGGCTCAGCATTGTACTGACGAGGATATCCGGATGTTCCATACGAGTGCAGAACGGAGGACGTATGACGAGTCGGTTATTCCCGGTGCGTCATTGGATGATATCGATCCGCATGCAATCGATGAATACCGGCGAGCACGACGCGCAGCCAACCCGCATGCACCGGAGTTGAACTGGAATGATGGAGACCTTCTCCTTGCCCTGAAGTGTGCGGATAAGCAAGGCGATGAGCTAATCCCCACGTTGGCCGGGATTCTCCTCTTTGGAAGGGATATGGCAATCCGGAAGTATCTCCCGCTGATGCGTGTTGATTACATCCGCGTTCCAGGCCACAAATGGGATGGAGAGATCTCGTACGCGCTTGAGTTCCGCGAACCGCTGTTACGTATGATTCCACGGGTCATCGCAGGTGTTATGGACGATATTCCAAGGTGCGTGGCGTTCCATGAGGGGTCCATCCAGCGGCACGAAAGACCCCTTATCCCTGAGCGAGTCGTCCGCGAAGCGGTTGTGAACGCGCTGATGCACCGAAACTATCGATCTTGCGGGACGATACGGATTATCCGTTATCCGGGAAGGCTGGAGATAACGAATCCTGGACACTCACTTGTTGAGATCGGCGATGAGGGAAGTATTACCTCTGTTACCAGAAATCCGGCCATTGCAGCGGTTCTGCACGATACAAACCTGGCTGAGAACAAAGGTAGTGGAATCCGGATGATGGTACAGTTAACCCGGGAAGCCCGCCTGTCCCCGCCGGTCTTTGAATCGAATCATCAGGCCGATTATTTCCGCGCCGCATTTTCCCTTCACCATTTCTTCTCTGAGGAAGAACTCGAATGGCTCCGTGGCTTCAGCGCTGCTGACTTATCCGATGAAGAGGCGATGGCTCTCGTCTTTGTCAGGCGGAACGGGTCTATCTCGAATGAGCAGTGTCGCGATCTGATCGAACTCGATGTGGTCGGTGCAAGCAAATTGCTCGGGAAACTCCGGGATCTGGGTTTTCTTATCCAGCATCCTCATGGCGCGATGACCTTCTATACTCCAACCGGGCAGCTCGGGGTTGCCCCTGTGTGCACGACTCACCAGCGGGTGGAGGTTTCGCTGGACGAGGAGGAGACTCTGAGTGTGGATTCTGAAGCAATCCTACCGGATATTGCCGAATCAATAAGAATGCTGGGTAAAAGGAGTTCGCCACAGGAAGTCATGCGAGTTATCGTTCAGATTTGCAGCGTGCGCCCCTCCTCTGCCGGGGAGATTGCCCAATTGGTTGGGAGAAGCAAAAAATGGGTATCAGCCAGTTACTTAAAACCGATGATACATGACGGGCAATTGGAATACGTGATCCCCGGAGAGCCAAACCATCCGGAGCAGAAATACAAAGTGGGAAGAAGTGAACAGGAGATCTGAATGCAAACTCTGCAGGTTCTTCTCGCACTCCGGACACCGGAGGACTGCCGACGTGGGATGTGGGCAATAGTGCTCTTTCCACAGGGATGCAAGGGATCTGAACACCGCTTACTGATCCACCCCAAGCACCTTACTGATCCACCCCAAGCACCTTACTGATCCACCCCAAGCACCTTACTGATCCACCCCAAGCACCTTACTGATCCACCCCAAGCACGCTTACAGTATAGCGTGAACAGATCGCGACCGTCAGATACGTTCCCCTGCCCATCCTGAAGAGACGGATCAAGCATCACAAAGGATTGCCGGAAGCTGTCCCGCGCCTCCTGTTTATTCGGCTACAGTAGCCGGACCGAGACCTCGCGGATGCGCTTCTCGACCCCGCCCTTCACCCAGGGGTAGACGGCGTCGTAGACGTAGGCGATCTTCAGGCGGGTAGCCTCCTGGGGAATAGGTTGTGGAGGGAGGGGGATAAGGGTATTCGTTCTGGGAACGACTGGCCGAAGGGTGCGATGGCCCGCCGGGCCGGAGTTTGAGAAACCTGAAGGGTTTTGAGTCAGGAGTTCGAGAAGACCGGAGGTCTTCGAGGGAACGACTTCCCCGAAGGGCAGGAGTTCGAGAAGACCGGTGGTCTTCGAGGGAACGACTTCCCCGAAGGGCAACGAACACTATTATTACAGCCTGCCGTAGCGTTTATGCGCCTGCTCAATGGTCATCAGGTGAGTGATCTCGACCCGGTTCCTGTCGGTATGGATGAGATAGATCGCGGTAAATGTCCGTCCTATATGAAGGCGGAACACCTCCGTATCACCCGTATTCAGGCGCTCTTTGTCTCCTCCGCTACCCGGATAAGGATCGATCCGCAGAATAGCAAGTTTCGCTGTGATGATGCGCTGCGACTTCTCCGGGAGGCTGTGCAGGAAGTCCGCTGCAGACTGCCGGAACAGAACGGCGAACGTCACAATGGGATCTCCACGAGCTCTTCCGTCTCCTGGATCCGCCTGATATCTTCAACGAGCCGCCGCTTCTTTTCGTGCTCGATCATCTCCTCTATCAGTTCGGAGAAGGTCATCCCCGGCTTGCGCATACTGGAGAGGGCAGCCCAGACCTCTTCC
>JASGMC010000110.1 GCA_030156625.1 Methanoculleus sp. | reverse complement strand
TTCTTCGGGATCCCAGTTTGCTCGTAAAATTCGGACGGAATGAAGATCGGCGTCCCGAAGATCGCATCGATCGCGGCGACGGCGTACTGCGACCGGGTCACCTCCGGCACCGTCCGTTTCATCTCGTCGTAGAGATCGAGGATTGCCTTTGCTTTCCGGCCGTTTGCTCCCGCCTGCTCCTCGATGGCATGGAGGAAGAACGTTATCCAGCCGTTCCAGTCCCGCTCACGGGAGACCGCGAGCAGGCGCTCGTAATAGATCGGCCGGTGCCGCTCGAGGTAGGCGCTTATGTAGAACATCGGGCTTCCAATCAGCCCCTTCTCGTACATGATCAGCGGGACGAGCATCCTCCCGATACGCCCGTTGCCGTCACAGAACGGGTGGATGAGTTCGAACTGCGCCTTCAGGACGGAGAGCTGGACGAGGACGTCCTTCTCCTCGCGCTGCAGGTAGGCCTCCCAGTCCGCGAGCGCCCCAGGAACCCTTTCCGGTGCCGGCGGGATGAAGATCGCGTGCTCTATCCGCGCATCCCGTCCGATGAAGTTCTGGATCGTGCGGACGCACCCCGGCTCCCGGTCCATGCCCCGGCTGTCGGTCAGGAGAATCCGGTGCAGGTCGCAGACGAGGGCCGTATCCAGCGGCCGGGTCTTGAGGGTGTCCACCGCAATGTTGAGTGCCTCCCGGTAGTTGATAATCTCCTGGATATCGGCAAGAGCCCTGTCGTTGATCCGCTCCCTCGGGTTCGCCTCGAACCGCAGGACATCCTCAAGCGACGCCTGCGTCCCCTCGATCCGGGACGACAGCACCGCTTCCTGCGTCAGGAGCGGGGAAAGCAGGAGTCCGGGGTTCGGGATCGCCTGGAGAATACCGTCGTACCCTGGCGAGGGCACGGTTCGCCGACGCTATCTGTGGGATATGGGCCTCCCAGTCGATCACGTCAGGGGGCAGCGGTTCCGGCACGTAGGGCGCAACCGTCATGCCGCCTCCTCACGGACCGCCGTGAACCCATCGAGAATAGGAAGACTGGCGATGTGCCGGAGATCCTTCATATAACTATCCGGTAGTGCGAAAGAGTATTAACATTGATTGTTTGCGATTGCAACGGTTGCTCCGGCGACCAGGTTGTTCCCGGGATGGCGCTTTTGAGCACCAGAGGATGCTTTAACGTCCGCCCCCCCTCCCGCGGCGGGCAGCGAGGGGCAATTGGTCGGATGGCCGTGTCAAGGACGGAATCAGGATCTTCGGGGAGTTTTCACCGGGAACCGGGTGAGGAGGGTGCCATCCAGGACACGGTATGCTGACGTGCTCCAGGAAACCACATGATGCTCGTCTCTTTGCAGGCATGCCGCATGAAAACCGGGAGCATCTCCGCACAAAACCCCGCGCCCCACACCTGACCCGGATGGGGAGGGGTGCACGGTGATGTCAGCCCTTTGGAATCCATCCTGGAAGAGGTTTGTCAAACGGGGTGCGTATTGGATCGATGGCCTCAGATAGACCGCCCCACCCCGCGGCAGAACCGTAAATAGTTATCAGAATCCACACTGCTAGGTCAGGAGGGAGCGTCTCCGTTTATGAGTGGCTGGGTTACAGATTTCCTGGTTGTCGCTGACCAGATCTTCATCCTGGTGCTGCTGATCGCCGCCGGCTACGTCGCCGTCTCAACAAAGATCGTGGACCCCAGGGCCACCCGGGGGCTCTCAGGTCTCCTCATCAACATCACCCTCCCGGCGCTGATCATCGCATCCATGCAGGTTCCGATCACCTCCGAGCGCCTCGCCGGTACCGAGACCCTCTTCCTCGCGACCTGGGTCTTCTTTGCCTTCTCGTTCGCCGTCGCCTGGGCCGTCACGAGGGTGATGCCGATGACATCTTCCGAGAGGGGAGTCTTTCAGTTCGCGATCGTCTTCGGGAACGTCGGGTTCATGGGGTTCCCGGTCGCCCAGACGCTCTTTGGCGCCGACTCCCTCTTCTACGTCGCCATCTTCAACCTCGTCTTCAACCTTCTCGTCTTCTCGGTCGGGATAGCGATGCTCACCGGGGAGCGGGAGGGAGGATTTGACCCGAGACTGCTTGCAAACCCCGGTATCGCGGCTTCCATCGCCGGGTTCCTCCTCTTCCTCGGGTCGGTGGAGATACCGGCCCCGTTCATAGACGCGATCGACCTCCTCGGCGGGGTGACCACGCCGCTTGCGATGATCATCGTCGGGGCGATGCTCGCGACGTTCCCGGCGCGGGAGATGGTCGGCGACTGGCGGATCTGGGCTGCGAGCGCCGTCCTCCTCCTCGCCGTCCCTGTGGCCTACTGCTACCTATTCTCCCCGGTCTTTGCCGACCCCCTCATCAACGGTGTCATGATCACGATGGCCGCTATGCCGGCCGCTGCAAACACCGTCATCTTCGCGGAGCAGTACGGCGCCAACGCCAGGCTTGCGTCGCAGATCGTCTTCGTCTCGACGATCGGGTCGCTTGTTACGATTCTGCTGGTGACGACGCTGCTGCTGTAGGGCGGGAGAATACACGGCCCGGCTCCGGTGAATCCGGGAGGGGGGTTTGCCATCACCGCCCCACGGCGTTGGCCTCCGAGTAAACGCGGCCATAAACCGCGCCTTCCCGCATGCGCACGGCAAAGTTGAAGTCTTCGAGTACCGATGCCGGGAGAGGGGCTTCGTCGACACGGGGAGCCACGACGACATACCGGCGGCGGCACGAAGGGCGTGAAACTGGTTGATTGCCCACTTAACTCTGTGAGAGAGTGCTCTGCTTCCCGCAGTTCCTTTGCGACCGGGGATTCGGACCGATCTCTCCCCGTTGCAGGCACTTGTATAGACGCAGGGGCGAGGGGCTTTGCCTCACAGGAGTTCGAGCGTTCAAATCGCTCCCCTCGCATCTGGTTTTTTTGGTATCTGGGTTCTTCCCTATAAAACACTGTTTGCCAAAATTGCATGGACCTTGCGACCCATATCGACAAAAAAAACAACCTATTTATGAGCATCGGGCTCGAAGGTTTAACCAGGGAGCCCGATGCTTGAATGCCCGATCAGGTAGCATGCCCCGACGCCATCAGGTTGCTTGTCGAACGCTTTGATTATCACCGCCAGGCATACCACCGGGGGCAGTACAACGAGACGCAGCTGCGCCGGGAGTTCATCGATCCTTTCTTCAGGGCGCTGGGGTGGGATGTCGATAACCAGAAAGGGCATTCCGAGGCGTATAAAGAGGTTGCGCACGAGGATCCAATCAGGATACGTGGGCAGACGAACTTCCTTGACTACTCGTTCCGGATAGGCGGGGTTCGGAAGTTTATCGTCGAGGCGAAGAAGCCGTCCGTGAAGATCAGGGACGATACGGAGTCGGCGCTCCAGCTGCGCAGGTATGCCTGGAACGCCGGACTGAAACTGAGCATTCTTACGAACTTTGAGGAGTTTGCTGTCTATGACTGCACAAAACCTATCCGGAAGGGGGATACAGCGGGGACGGCCCGGATAGGCTACATCACCTACCGGGAGTACCCGGAGCAGTGGGGATGGATCGCGAAGATCTTCTCCCGGGAGTGTATCCTCAAGGGTGCGTTCGACAAATTTGCCGATTCTGAGACCGATAAGAAGGGAACCATGGGTGTCGACGAGGCGTTTCTCGCCGATATCGAGGCCTGGCGAGACATTCTCGCCCGAAATATCGCGCTTCGCAACCCCGAGATCGCTGTGGACGAACTGAACCTCGCTGTCCAGCGGACGATCGACCGGATCATCTTTCTGCGGATCTGTGAGGACCGTGGGATCGAGCCGTATGGGACGTTGCAGGAACTGCTTTCCGGCGACCGGGTTTATCAGCGTCTCTGTGATCTCTTCCGTCATGCCGACGACCGGTATAACTCGGGGTTGTTCCACTTCGAGGAGGAGCCCGGGCGGAACGAGCCGCCTGATACGCTGACGCTCTCGCTTGCCATCGACGATGATGTGCTGAAGACGATCATCCGCCGCCTCTACTATCCCGAGAGCCCGTATGAGTTCTCGGCTATCCCCGCGGAGATTCTGGGGCAGATCTATGAGCAGTTCCTCGGTAAGGTCATCCGCCTGACAGAGGGGCATCGTGCGAAGGTGGAGGAGAAACCGGAGGTGCGCAAGGCGGGGGGCGTCTTCTACACGCCGACTTATATCGTCGATTACATCGTTAGGCAGACGGTGGGTGAGGTGGTGCGCGGGAAGACGCCGAAGGAGGTTTCAGATATCACGATACTGGATCCTGCTTGCGGTTCTGGCTCTTTCCTGCTTGGCGCATACCAGTTCTTGCTGAACTGGCACAGGGACTGGTACATCGAGCATCTGGTCCCGGTGATCAAGGAGAAGGGGGCGACCTCGTCCGAGGTCAGGGCGCTTCTTCCGCCTGCACGGGAGGGGGCGCAGCGGCGCGGGCGGCGGGGCGCATCCGGGCAGCACCTCCCGATCTATAAGGCGGCGAACGGCACCGACTCACGGGTGAGGAGCGACTGGAGACTGACCACGGCCGAGCGGAAACGGATCCTCCTCAATAACATCTATGGGGTGGATATCGACCAGCAGGCGGTCGAGGTGACGAAACTCTCCCTCCTCCTGAAGGTCCTTGAGGACGAGAGCGAGGAGACGGTATCAAGGCAGCTGACCCTGTTTGCCGAGCGTGCGCTCCCGAGCCTGCATGACAACATCAAGTGCGGGAACTCGCTCGTTGGTTCTGATATCTACGATAATCTTGCGGTCCTGCCCGGGATCGAGGAACGCAAGCGGATCAATGCGTTTGACTGGGAGAGGGAGTTTGCCGGGGTTATGCAGCGCGGCGGGTTCGATGTTGTGATCGGAAACCCGCCTTACGTCAGGCAGGAGACGCTGGGGCATGAGTTCAAGGAGTATGCGAAGCAGCACTATGCGGTCTACCACGGGGTTGCCGATCTCTATACCTACTTCATCGAGAAGGGTGTCTCCCTGCTTCGGCCCGGCGGGCAGTTCGGCTACATCGTCGCGAACAAATGGTTGCGGGCGAACTATGGGAAACCTCTCCGCCGGTGGCTGAAGGAGAGGAGGATCGAGGAGATCGTGGACTTCGGGGATCTGCCGGTGTTTCAGGGGGTGACGACGTACCCCTGTATCATCAGGGTATCGCACGGAAAGCCGCGTGAGACGTTCCCGGTCACGGAGGTTGCGTCGCTGGATTTCTCTGACCTCTCGGAGTATGTCAGGGAGTCGAGTTTCCTGGTCAGGCAGGACGACCTGGATGAGGAGGGGTGGTCGCTTGTGGATGAGCAGACCGGCGCTCTGCTGAAGAAGGTCCGGGGCGCCGGGGTGCCGCTTGGGGAGTACGTGCAGGGGAAGATCTACCGTGGCGTCCTTACCGGGTTGAATAAGGCGTTCGTCATCGATGCGGAGACCGGGGATAGGCTGATTGCAGAGGACCCGAGGAGCGCGGAGGTGATCAAGCCGTTCCTCGCCGGGCGGGATGTGAAGCGGTATGCGCCGCTGGAGGCGGATAAGTTCTTGATCCTCTTTGAGAAAGGGGTTTCTAATCGAAAGGGTGCGGGGTACCGGAGTAAATGGGCCTGGGTGGAGAATGAGTATCCCGCGGTTGCGGCGTATCTAAAGCCGTTTCAGAAGGCTGCAGAGAAGAGGTATGATAAAGGCGATTACTGGTGGGAACTGCGGGCTTGTGATTATTATGAAGAGTTTGAGAAGCCGAAGATAATCATTCCTGCGATCGTAAAAAGCGCGTCGTATGCCTTTGATACTGATGGCTTTTATTCCAATGATAAAACATCGATCATCCCGACAAACGACCTGTATCTGCTCGGCGTCCTCAATTCGAAAGTTTCAGACTTTATCATTTTTAACATATCCTCAACAAAACAAGGTGGATATTTTGAATACAAACCCATGTACGTATCGCAGATACCCATCCGCCCCATCGACCCCTCCGACCCTGCCGACGTCGCCCGCCACGACCGCATGGTCTCCCTCGTTGAGAAGATGCTCGACCTGAACCGGAGGCTTGCCGGGGCGAGGATGGGGCAAGATAAAATCTTCATCAGCCGCGAGATCGAGGCGACCGATGCGAGGATTGACGCGCTGGTCTACGAGCTCTACGGACTCTCAGAGGAAGAGATCGCACTGATTGAACGGGCTGTTCGGTCATGAAGCCGGTATGTCGAGGGGACACGGAGAGAAGCGATGCCGGCCTGGTGGAGGGATCGTGTACCGATAGGCATGAACATGGATTTTCCTGAGAGGGAGAACCATCGGATCACGATTTGAGAGATCTGCAACTCTGTAGTCAGACAAAAGATGACTATTTTCAGCGTTTACCGATGCTGCACTCATCACCGGCACAAACTCCGCGCTAACACACCGGGCATGCGGGGGCTCTATCATCCGGCCGTCAACCAGAGGATGGGGAGACCCCACGAATTCTTGCAGACGCTTCAAGGAAGCATACACACAATGGGATGGACGCTGTTCTACTTATAATTTCTATCACATTCCTTTACACGTCCATGGATTGCTCCAGAAACGGAAGGACCAGAATCCTGCAAGTAACAAAGAGATGGGAGAAGCTCTGTTATGGCTCTGCAGTCAATGGAGAGAGGCGATACGACCAGTCTGATAGGAGAGTGTCCTCCTCCAGAGCCGCACTCATAAAGGTTATGCCGGTTTCCGGCAATTGGAACTCTGGGACGCCCTGGTGCATGAGCAGGGGTTCGCAAACGAGTCGGCCCGGGCGCGGTTCAGGGATTTGTGGAGATGCCAACGCAGTGCTGTGGTGTCCCGGTCGTGGCGGTATCGTTAACGAGGGGTTCTGCCCGGCAACCATGGCATTGACCGGGCAGGAGGAAGTCTGGGCGACGGCGAAGTTGGTCTTCATCCCTGACCGCCAGCATCTT
>JASGMC010000015.1 GCA_030156625.1 Methanoculleus sp. | reverse complement strand
ATTTATACTCAAGGGACACGGAGACTAATTGGGCATGAAGATCGATCACCTGTCAGACACGCATCTCGGATTATCGGCTTTTAACCGGGTGAATCCGGAGACCGGGATGAACCTGCGCGAACAGCTCATCTACGACAATTTCCTTGCCGCCATCGACCGGGTCGTTGCCTTACGTCCCGATGCGCTCGTCCATGCGGGCGACCTCTTCCACCAGGTCAAGCCGAAGACCCGCGCCTACACGACGGCGCTCGACGCCCTCTCCCGCCTGCAGGATGCGGGAATCCCGGTGCTCGTGGTCGCGGGCAACCACAGCATGGCCAAGACCCGGTACACGGCCTCGCCGTTCGAGGTGCTCGAGCGTGGTGGCTACGCTGCAGGCGGCCTCTACGTCGCCCACCACAACCGTTACCGCCGGGTCGAACTGGGTGATGCCGTCTTTCACCTGATACCGAACATGATCGAGGCAGAGGGCTACCGGAGGGCGTTCGAGGGGGTTGAGTTCGCCGGCGGCACCAACGTGCTCGTCACCCACGGCCTTGCGAGCATCTTAAAGGACAAACGGCTGCACACCGTCGCCGAGCACGAACTGGACGCGACCATCCTCTCCGACCGGTTCGATTACATCGCGCTCGGCCACTTCCACGGCCAGGTGCAGGTCGCCGACAACGCCTGGTACAGCGGGTCGCTCGAACACTGCAATTACGGGGAGATCGCGGAGAAGAAGGGCGGCCTCGCCGTGGATCTCGCATCGGGAGAAGTCGAGCACATCGACCTCCCGCGCACGCCGATGTTCAGCCTCGGCCGGATCAACTGCGACGGGCTCTCGGCCCGGGAGGTCGTGGACTGCATCCTCGATGCGGCCGAGAACCACGAGAAGAGAATCTACCAGGCGATCTGCCAGGTCACGCTCGACGGAATACGCCGCGACACGCTCCGCGCGCTCGACCAGAAGGCGCTCCAGGATATCCGGGGCCGTGCGCTGGACCTCAAACTGCAGGTGCTGGCCGTCGACGACCCGTCCCGGATCTTCTACGAGGACTCGCTCGTCGGGGTGGACTACGTCGCCGAGTTCGAGCGCTTCGTGGAGAAAGAGCACCTCGCCCCCGGCGAGGAGGAGTTCGTGAAGAGGACCGGGACCGCGGTCCTCCGGTCGGTCATCGCACGCCATAAAGAGGGAGAGAGTGCTGCTGAATAAACTCTGGATGCGGAATTTCAAACGTTTCCGCGACCAGGAGATCGTCTTCCAGGACGGCATCACAGGCATCGTCGGGAACAACGGGACCGGCAAGAGCAGCATTGTCGCCGCCGTCCTCTTCGCCCTCTACGGGCTCCAGGGGACCGGACTCGACGGGAACTACATCGTCAGCTCCTTTGCAGGCCCGCAGGACGTCTGTGAGGTCCGCCTGGACTTTCTGGTCGGCGGCAACGAGTACGCCGTCGTCCGCAAATTCAAGCGCCGTCCCTCCTCGACCCTTCATGAGGCAAACCTCTACCTGAACCAGAAGCTCCTCGCAAGCAGCGTCCAGAAGGTGGGGCAGGAGGTGCAGCGGATCGTCGGCATGGGCCCGGGGGACTTCCGCAACACCATCTACGCCGGGCAGAAGGAACTCCTCGCCCTGATCGAGAGCCGGGCCGGGTCCCGGAAGGACTGGTTCATGCAGGTGCTGGGAATCGATTATCTCAAGAAAGACAGTATGGAAGACCTCAAGTCGGTCATCGATGCCCGGGAAGGAGTCTTTCGGGAACTCTCCGGCCGGCTCCAGGAACTGGATGCCGACGGGATTCGCGAACGCCTTGCGGCGCTCCGCGCCGGGCTTGCCGGGGTGGAGGATGAGGCGGAGAGGGCCGCGGCCGCCGAGAGGAGCGCCGGGGAGGAACTCGAGCATGCGCGCAAGGAGCGCGACCGGCTGCTCTCCGTCCGCGACCGCTGCCTGCACCTCGCACGGGAGGAGGAGGTGCTCGCGGGCGAGATCGCGCGGCTCCGCACCGAGTGCCGGGAGGGGGAGGGGGAGATCGCAGACCGGCAGCGGCTACAGGTCGAACTCGAAGAACTCGCCGCCTTTGCCGACCGCTACGGACCGCTGAAGGCGGAGGTGGCCGCGCTTGCAGAGGAGAAAGCGCTCGCCGACCGCCTGGCCCTCGAAGCGAATGCCGCGGAGGAGCAGATCCGGGAGTCCGAAGAACGCCGCACGAAGATTGAAGCCGAACTTGCCGCGCTTGCAGAGGAAGGGCGGGCAATTGCCGGTCTTGAGCGGGACGTTGCGGCGTGGCAGGCTCTCCGCGGCCGCATCGCGGCAATGAAAACACTCCAGCCGGAGTACGATGCCCTCCGTGAAGAACTCGCCCGTATGGACGAGCGGTTCGCCCAGACGGAGCGGCGCGTCAGGGAGAACCGGATCGAGATCGAGGAGGTCGAGGAGAAGGCCCGGCGCCTCCGTGCGCTCGAGGTGGAGACCGGTGATTACGAGACCCTCCGGGCCCGCGAGGAGGTGCTTCTTGCGGCCCAGGAACACGCACGACAGGAAGAGCGGTGCCTGCGGGAGGTCGATGCCGCTTCCGAAGAGATGAGCCTGCTCGAGAGCGAGATTGCCGGCCTTGCCCGGCAACTTGCCGGGATGGACTCCATCGAGGAAGAGATCGAGTCGGCGGAGAGCCGGAAGGATTACCTGACCTCGCAGATCAGCGCCTGCGCCGAACGCCAGGAAGCGATCCGCGAGGAGATCCGGAGACTTGCCGAACACCGGGCGGAGATCCTTGCCGCGGGTCCGGAAGGGTCCTGCCCGACGTGCCACCAGGGCCTCGGCGAACATTACGAGGAACTGGTCGGCGACCTTGCAGCCGCCACCGCGTCGATGCAGAAGACGCTCGCCGCTCTCGAGGGCGAGCATGCGAGGGCGGCCGCCGACCGCGAGAGCATTGTCGCCGCACTGAAGGATCTTTACGGGCAGCGCATCACCTGTCAACGCCTGAAAGAGCAGCACGCGCTTTACTCGTCCCGGTACGAGCAGAGCGCGAGCGTCGGAGAGCGGTGGCAGGCCGAGGCGGAGGAGCATCGTGCCGCGATGCGGGCGCTCGGCGTGGAGGAGTACGACCCGGCGGAGCACGCCGCCCTCAGGGACCGGATCCGCGCTCTTGCTGAGATACGCGCCGCGGCCGACACCCTCCGGGGCGAGTGCAGCCGCCTCCCCGTCCTCCGGGAAGAGCGGCAGCGGCTCATCGCCGACGTCGAGAACTACCTCGGCCGCAAAGAGGAAGTTGAGGGGAAGGTCTCCCGGCTCGGGTTCGATCCAATGGTCCGGCAACGCCTGGAGGCCGAGGCACAGGCGCTTGAGGCGTCCTACCGCGCGTATGCGGAGGCACAGGCCCGGCTTGCACGGCGCCCGGCACTGGAGGAGGAGTTGAAGGCCGTCTCCGGACGGATCGGCGAACTCGTGGGGAAGCTGCAGGCTATCCGGGACGAACTCGCACGCCTCTCGTTCGACCCCGGCCGGTTCGCACGCTTAAACGAGGAATGCAGCCGGGCTGAGGCGGCGCACCGAAGAGCGCTCGAACTCCGCGTCCGCCTCGAAGAGGTGCCGCGGCTGATTGAGGCGCTGGAGGCGAAACGCGGCCTCCTCGCGAACAGGGAGAGCGACCTGCTCAGGGTCAGGACGGCCATCGAAGATCTCGGTTTTGACGAAGGGATGGTTGCGGCAGCACAGGAGGCGGTCGCAATTCGTGAGAGGGATCTCGAGGCGGCGCGTGAACAGAGGTATGCGATCACCGGCAGGATGAGCAGCCTGAAGGCGGATATCGAGGAGGAGGCCGGAAGGCTCTCCCGGTCGGAGGGGCTCGTCCGGCAGCAGGAGGCGCTCATCGAGGAGATCGGGCGCCTGAAGCTGACCAGGTCGCTCATCAAGGACTACACGGACTACCTCCTCCAGGTGGTCAGGGACCGGATCGAGGAGGAGGCGGGGAGGGTGCTTGCCGAGATCACCGACGGACGATACGGCACCGTGATGCTGGACGACGACTTCACCGTCCTCGTCCACGACATGGGAGACGACTACCCGGCCGACCGGTTCAGCGGCGGGGAGCAGGACGATATCGCCATCGCCCTCCGGGTAGCCCTCTCCCGGTTCCTCGCCGAGGTGAACGAGGTGCACGACTCCACGTTCCTGATCTTCGACGAGATCTTCGGGAGCCAGGACGAAGGGCGGCGGAATAACCTCCTGCGGGCGCTCCGGACCCAGGAGGCGCATTTCCCCCAGATCCTCCTCATATCCCATATCACCGAGGTCCAGGACGAGTTCTCGACGACACTCATGATCGAGATGGGCGCCGACCAGGCAAGCAGGGTCAGGGAGTTCGAATGATGGACCAGAAGGCCGTTTACCGGGACGCGATCCGGCGCGTTACAGGAAAGATCCGGGAGACCGCCCCGGAGGATCTTGCCGGGCGGTTCGCGGCATGCGGCGGGTTCGACGCGGCATCGTATCGCCATTGCCGGCCCGGTTTCGGCGGAGCCGTCTGCGCGGTGGACGGGAGCAACACCATCGTCCTCGATGCAGGCAGTTTTGCCGTTGCCGCCGTCCGGGCATCGGTCAGCGCGTATGCCGGCGGCACGCGCCTCTGCCGCCGGACGACGCCTCTCCACATCGTCACGGTCAACCCGGGGGCCGGGAACGAGGATTTTGATTCCCTCTTTTACGACTGCTTCCACTGCTCCCCGAAGGTGCACCTCGATCACGACGACCCGGTCCGGAACACCGCCGTCATCCGGGATACCCTGGAGTTCTGGGCGGCGACGGAGATGGCTATGGAACTCGATACCGGCGACCTCATCGTCCTCGACGGCACGCTCCAGATCCGCCACGCAAGCCACGACGAGGTCGTCGAGAACCTCTTGAACCTCTGCAACCTCCGGGGCGTGCTCATCGCCGCGGTGACGAAACGGACGTCGCTCACCTGGGGCGGGGGGCACCCGATCGTCCCGGCGGCGGAAGGCCTCGCCCGTGACCTCGGCGTCAGTGAGCCCTGGTACCTCTGCGTCTCCACCGCCGAGGGCCTGCTCGACCGCCGGGAGGCGTATCTATGGAAACAGCGGGGCGAGCAGTACGTCGCGCGGCTGCACCCGCGGGCGCAAAGGGCGTTCAAGGTTGAGATCCCAAAATACTACAGCCAGGAGCTGGTCGAACAGGTCTTCTCTGCACTCGCTGCCTACGCCGACGACGGAAGGGTCACGGGCTACCCATACCCGCTCCTCGACGCCCACCTCACCACGAAGATCGGAAAGGATGCGGTCGACCAGGTCCGCCAGGACATCGTCCGGGGCATGGACCTGCTCGGTATGCGCCTTGCCGACTACACCGGCATCTTTGGAGATTACCATGACGAGTTTGATCGATATTGACGGCGACGACGCCTCGAAATACCGCCTGATCGGGGACCGGGTGCTCAGCTACCGGTTTGCCGTCCCCCACGACGAAGAACTCTACCTCGGGGACGTCTTGAAGATCACCGATAACGTCAAAGGGCTGACGTTCTTTGCCAAGGTGAGCGACCTCCTCCACGACTGCAACTTCTCCGACCCAAACTGGGATACTCGCCCCCATACGGAGCACTTCTACGGGATAGGGGAGGACGTCTTTATCCTCGTGGAGGCGATGCCGCTCGGGTACGTGGGAGAAGACGGCGCCTTCCGCAAACCCCGGACGATCCCGGCAAAGTTCTCCCGCGTGGAGCGGCCTGAGTCCCGCGACTTTGCGTTCCTGCGGCAGGTGATGGGCGAGATCGAGGTCGGCGTGATGAAGACCGGTCAGGGCGTCTTAAAGGACGTCAGGGTGGCGCTCCACGCGCAGGTGATGCGCCAGCACATGGGCGTCTTTGCGACGACGGGCATGGGGAAGAGCAACTTCATGAAGGTCTTCTGCGCCTCCTGCATGCAGGCCCGGGCGTTCGGGCTCCTCATCGTGGACCCACACGGCGAGTACGTGGCGGGAGGCCGGTCCTCGAGCGGAGAGGCCACTCAGGGGCTCCTGCACTACCAGGCCGGCCGGGACGGGCTCGCGGTCTTCTCCACCCGGCCGGAACCGTTCAGGAAGAAATACCGGCTGGACCAGCTTTATCTCGACTACGACGACTTCAGGGCGTCCGATCTCCTCCTCCTCTACGAGCACTCCCCGCCCCAGCGCGAGGTCGTGGAGATGCTCGAGAGCACGCCCGGTTCCGACGTGATCGACTTCTTCCAGAATACCGATTTCGCGACCTTCGATGCCGAGACCTACAGCGGCCGGCACCCCCGGATTGCAAGGGATCTGAAGAACTTCTCGCCGAGCACGCTCTCGGTGATGCAGCGGCGCATCGCAGGCATGATGAACCGGAACCGGGGCTTCTTCCGGAGGCAGGGGTCATCGATCCCCGACATCCTGAAAGCGCTCCACGAGAACAAGGTCGTCCTGATCGATATCCCGGGGATGAGCGAGCAGAGCGAACTCTTCGTCCTCTCGATCATAACGCGCAGGATCATGCGCAGCCACCAGGGCGAGGAGGCCGGGGGCGGGGAGGAGCCCAGACAGGTCCTGATCACCATCGAGGAGGCACAGCGGGTGCTGGGCTCGGGGCTCGGGAGCACCAGGACCTTTCGGGAGGCGGCGATGGAAGGGCGGAAGTTCGGCGTGGGACTCTGCGTGGTCACCCAGCAACCGAAAAACATCGATGCGCGCGTCCTTGCCCAGCTGAACACTTTCGTGGTGATGGGGCTCTCCGACCGGGGCGACCGCGACATCATCGCAAGCAGCGCAAAACAGGACCTTTCGCGCCTGGACACCGAGATTCAGACGCTTGAGGCGGGAGAAGCAGTCATCAGCACCATCGGGATCCCGTTCCCGGTGAGTACCAGGATCCATCTCTTCGAGGACTACATCCGGGACCTCAACGGAAGGCCGGGGCCAAGATCGATAGACGATGGGCTTGAAAACACGTTTTAACGGCAACGCGCGAAGGTGATTTTGGCAGGAAACCCTTCCGTTTCCGCCGGTCCCTTCACTGAATTGCATGAAGCCCCCCAGGGGGGCGTCAGGATTGCTGATTGTTCTCGACCTTTCGTATGGAGACACAGTTGATGACCGCATCCCCCGACAGGATGTAGCGTTTGACGACGGTTCCGAGCACCTCGACCACGTCGCCCTTCTGCACGTCTTCTGCCGGCGAGGTGAACATCTTGACCGATATCTCACCTGTCCGGTCGGCGACGAGGTACTGCGGCCGGTTGAGGAGCTGGAAATACGTCCGCTCGACGACGCCCTTTATACGCACCGGTTCGCCGATCATGCTCAGGTTGATCGTCCGGATTCTAACGCTCTTTGCTTCCTGTTCATACATCGGCACCAGTGATGCATACTGTTTCTGGCTCATGTAGTTGAGCGCTGCCGGGATGATCAGGAGCAGGGCGAGGATCGGAATTCCCCAGATCAGGCTTGACGTATCTCCCGTGACAATAACCGTACCGAGTAAAATAATTGTGAAGATACCAAAAACGGCCAGAGACATGACCGATATCTTCACATTGATGTTTCCGATTTTCATCTGGTATCTCTTTACTTGAGTGCCGCAATTTCCTTCCTGAAGGCGACCCAGTAGAGCACACCGACGAAGAGAAGACCACCGATGATGTTGCCGATGGTTGCGCCGATGATGTTGTTGGTCCACATCGTCACCCAGTTCAGGCCTTCCAGCTTGGCAAGACCGATCTCGGTGATCTGGTCGGGACTCAGGTAGCCGCTGGTCAGGATACCGGCGGGGATGAAGTACATGTTTGCGACACAGTGCTCGAACCCGGTGGAAACGAAGGCCATGATCGGGAACCAGATTCCGAAGAACTTGCCAATCAGGTCGTCGGCACAGATACCCAGCAGGATGGCCAGGTTGACGAGCCAGTTACAGGCGATTGCCTTGAGGAGGAGTGACCACTGTCCCATCAGGCTGACATAGGATACCTTTCCGAGCGCGATGTTCACGGCAGTGAGACCGAAAGCGTTAGCGGTCCCGACACCCGCTGCACTGAAGGTTGTCAGCGGACCGTTGGCCATGATATACGCAAACACGAGCGAACCGATAAGGTTGCCGATGTATACCCAGACCCACAGGTTGATCACGCTTGCCCAGCTGACCTTGTGGATGAACGCTGCCATAGGGGCGAGCATCGCATCGCCGGTGAAGAGTTCCGCACCGGTCAGAACGATGATAATAAGCCCCACGGGGAAGACAGCACCGAGAATCAGCTTTCCCACACCTGCACCGAGGAATGCTGCCGCACCGGTACTACAGACCGTTGCAAAGGCAGCACCCATGGCAATATATGCTCCCGCCATGAATCCACGGAGGATCATATTCCATATCGGCAGGCCGGTCTTATACTTCCCGGCATCACCCGCTTTTGCTACGATAGCAACTGGAGGATGGAATACCATTTTTCATACACCTCTCTAAACGTCCTACCTATACCATCAAGTAATCCGAATGGATAGGTCTAATTAATCAGTAATTTGAGATTGCTATTAATAGGTTTCGAAATGATCGCCTCGCGCGGCGGGTACAACTCAAATTTAGGCGCTTTTAATCGCCATGAGTTAATTGCCATAGTTAAACATGAAGAATCGATAAACGATGCATTTACTTTGGCTTTTGAGACCACGCGGAATATAGATGATTTCAGGGAGTTAATTGGGCGAGTATGTGGGAGCGGGCGCGCGGATTTCCCGATCTCCACCCATATTTATGCCGGGGCAACGAACGCCCGGTAAAATCACCTTAGACACCTGCGCGTCGGGATGTACTTCAGGAATAGGTGCGTGAACCAGATAAATGACGAGTTTTTGGGAAAACAACCCGTTTTCTTCAACTGCCTGAGTCCGCCCAACTCCGAACAGGGTTCCTTTTCAAACAGTTTTAAGGGTCCTGTGGCACCCTCCCCACCGGAGGTGCGCTCTGTCTCTCCGGGGGTCCGGTCCCGGCAGCCGTCACCGGGGACGGCGAATGCAATGCGGGCTGCCGTGGACCCCCCCTTCCTGAGGGGGGGCATTCGTTCCTCCCGGGGACGGGTGCCTTCGATTGTGGCCGGCTGCAAACCGCCATCCGGTGCCACGCTCCTCCTGGTGAGAGGAGTATACCGGACCTCTGGCGGCTGTGAATCCGCCCCTGCTGTCAACTTCATCCTCCCCGGATAACGCGGGCCATATGAGCATTGTCGGGCTTCTGGTGGTGAACGGTACCCGGAACACCGCCCAGGGAGATCGATGAGCGAGGCTCTGGCGCTGATGACCGAGCACGACATCCGTCACCTGCCCGTCGTCCCGGCAAAAGACCGGAGGACGCTCTCGGGTTTTGTCACCCGAACGGACGTCATGAAAGCCTACGTCAGGAGAGCGTCGCAATCGGGAGGAAAACACTGCCTTACCGGGAACAGCACCCTGATTGGACCGGGTGCGGCATCGGAAAACAGTACCAACGGGAAAAAAGGGTCGATGGTGGAGGGTTGAACCGCAGTCAGCGGAAGATATCGAAGATCTGGTCGCTCCCGGTGGCGATGAGCCGGTCGCGCTCCGCACTCTCTTCGACCAGAGCCAGCACCGGCGGGGTCATATCCTCGCCCGGGTGGAACCCGAAGAGTTTTTCGAGATCGGTCTGGATGGCATGGAGGAAGACCGAATTCGAGATCTCCACGGGACAGAGTTCCTCGCACTGGCCGCAGTTGACGCAGGAGTCGGAGATGTGCGCAAACCGGATCAGGTGGAACATGAACGGCGGCGGGATCACGCCGGGCTCGACCAGGTAGTCCTTCTTCGTGCTGCAGTCGATGCAGTAGCAGATCGGGCAGTTCTCGATGCAGGAGTAGCACTTGATACACCGGGAGGTCTGCTCGCGGATCTTGTTCAGGCGCTCCGTGCCCTCGCCGAGCGCCCCGAAGTAGCGTTCCCGCCATTTGTCGCCGAGTTTCAGCATCGCGTTCTCGACCTTGCCGCGGATCTCGATCCCCTTCGGGTTCGCAGGCTCGGTGGCGACCGCCCCGGTCTTCACGGCGGCGTTGAGGAGGTTTGCGCCCTTCTCGGAGCAGACCTCAACAAACGTGGCGTTGCCGGCCTTATCGCCGATGACGCCCCAGTTGCCGCAGGCGAGGTCCGCCTGGCGCGGGATCTTGATCTTGCACCGGCGGCAGTTGGACCGGCGGCCGAGGCCCTCGTTCCCGAGAAGGTCCTCCGCCCCCTCCTCGAGTTCGTCGATCGAAACGGAGGCGTGCTCACCGTCCTTCGTGATGACGATGAACTTTCCTTTGTCGATCTCTTCCTTGACGACCGAATCGGGGTCAAGGCCGAGCTTCTCGCGGACGATGATCCGCGCCGTCTCCGGCCGGATGGTGCCGCCGCAGTTGAGGCCGATGACGATGATGTTGTCCAGGTTGACCTGGCCGCGCTTGGCCATCTCGTAGATTGCCTTGACGTCGCAGCCTTTGAGGACGGTCGCGATCCTCATGTTCGGCTCGGTGGAAAGAAGGCACCGCCGCATCTGCTTGGGGAGCAGCAGGGTGCCGCAGTGGAGCGATCCTGCGATCCCCCCGATCTCGGCGGGGTCGGTGATCAGTGCCGGAACCGCGTCGTAGACGTCCGCGCCTTTCCTGACCGCAAAGACCGCGTCGACCATGCCGCTCTCGAGGGCGTGGCGCAGCAGCGCGGTGACCGCCCCGCCCGTCTCCGCCCTCTCCCGGAGTCCGTCGTCCGTCGTCCACGCATAGAGTAAATCGCCTTTTCCTGCCATCTCTCACACCTCCGCGATCTTCTCGACCTTCACGGCACAGGCCTTGTACTCGGGGATCTTCGCTACGGGATCGAGCGCGTTGTTCGTCAGCATGTTCGCCGGATGCTCCTTGTAGTGGAACGGGATGAACATGACGCCCCTGATGATCTCAGGGGTGACCCGTGCGGGGATCTCGACCGAACCCCGTCGGGTGCTCGCCCGGACGACCTCTTCGTCCTTGATCCCGAGTTCTTTCGCGTCCTCGGGGTTGATCTCGATCCAGCCGATGGGCGCCTCCTTCTCGAGGTCCCATGACCGGCGGGTCATGGTACCGGTGTGCCACTGCCAGAGCGTACGGCCGGTCGTGAGCACGTAGGGGTACTCGTCGTCCGGCACCTCGGCGGGCGGCTTCCACTCGATCGGTGAGAAGACCCCGAGACCGTCGGGCATGGCGAACCTCTCCCGGTGGAGGATCGGCGTTCCCGGGTGCTCTTCGGTCGGGCAGGGCCAGTGCAGGCCGTCGGGGTCGAGGCGGGCGTAGGACATGCCGTGGTAGGACGGCGTGACGGCGGCGACCTCGTTGAAGATCTCCTCGGCGCTCTGATAGGGGAACTGCTTCGCGTAGCCCATCTTCGCAGCGAGTTCGCTGATGATCTTCCAGTCTTCCTTCGCCTCCCCCGGCGGGTCCTGGGCCTTCTTCCAGCGCTGGACCCGCCGTTCGGTGTTCGTCTGGGTGCCGTCCTTCTCCGCGTAGCATGCCGCAGGCAGAACGACGTCGGCGAAGTTGGCTGTCTCGGTCAGGAAGATGTCCTGGACGACCAGGAACTCGAGGTTCTTGAGCCCTTCCTCGACGTGGTGCAGATCGGGGTCGGAGAGCATCGGGTTCTCGCCCATGATGTACATCGCTTTGAGTTCGCCGGGCTTGTCGGCAAGGACGTTGACCATCTCAGTGACAGTGTAGCCGACCCTGCCCTCGGCAATCCCGTCGACGCCCCACATCTCCTTCATCTTCTTCTGGGCCGCCTCGTCGGTGACCTTCTGGTAGCCGGAGTAGACGTTCGGGAGGGCTCCCATGTCGCAGGCGCCCTGGACGTTGTTCTGGCCGCGGAGCGGGTTGACGCCGCCGCCGGGCTTGCCCAGGTTGCCGGTGAGCATCATCAGGTTGGCGGTGGATTTGACGTTGTCGACGCCGACGGTGTGCTGGGTGATGCCCATCGAGTAGATGAGCGTGGCGACGTCGGCCGTTGCAATCCACTCGGCGGCGGTCCGGAGGCTCTCGACCGGGATGCCGGAGACCTTCGAGACGTTCTCAAGGCTGTAGTCATCCTTCATGACGACTTCCTTGAGTTTCTCGAAGTCCTTCGTGCGCTTCTCGATGAACTCTTTATCCTCCCAGCCGTTTTTGATGATCTCCTGCATCAGGCCGTTTAAGATCGCGACGTCGGTGCCCGATATGAACGGCATGTAGAGGTCTGCCTGCTTCGCGGTCGGGGTGTGGCGCGGGTCGGCCACGATCACCTTCGCGCCGCTCTCCTTCGCGCGGATGATGCTCCGCGCGATGAGCGGGTGCTGCTCGAAGGTGTTACTCCCGAGGACGAAGATGCACTTCGAATCGGCAATGTCCATGATCGAGTTGGTCATCGCGCCGGACCCGAAGACCGCCGCGAGGCCCGCGACGGTGGATGAGTGACAGAGCCGGGCGCAGTGGTCGACATGCGGGGTCTTGAGAACCACCCGCGCAAACTTCTGCATCAGGTAGTTCTCCTCGTTCGATGTCCGGGCGGAGGAGAGGCAGGCCATCTCCTCGGGTTTGTAGGAACCGAACTTCTCCGCGATCAGGCCGTAGGCTTCGTCCCAGGTCGCCTCGACAAACTCGCCGTCCTTCTTGATCAGCGGTTTCGTGAGGCGGTCGGGGCTGTTAATGAACTCGTGGGCGTAGCGCCCTTTGGGGCAGAGTTTGCCCCCGTTGACGGGTGCGCGCTGCCAGTGCGCCACGTCAAAGACCTTGCCGTCGCGGACGACAAGGTTGAACCCGCACCCGGTGCCGCAGTACGGGCATGTCGTCGATACGTACTTTATTTCCATCAGTCTCCCTCTGGCAGGGACTACATACCGCCCGTATTATATAATAGGCATGGTCAAGGCGGATTTTTTGAGGAATACCAGTGGGACCTGTGTCACGGCACGCCCTGGATCGCCAGCGCCGCCGCGAGCGTGACGAGGCCCGCCGCCGAGAGCGGCAGGGTGTAGTTCCGCACGACCCCGGAGAAGTCGTCGCCGGTCGTCCGTTTGAGCAGCCAGAAGAAGGGATCGCTGACGTAGGAGAACATGAACGCCCCTGCGGAGACCATGAGCACCAGGGCGAGCGGGTCGATCGCCGCGACGGCCGGGATGGTGGCGAGGATGGCGGCGGTGACGGCCGCGGTGACGACCCTTGACCCCTGTGCCGCCTGCACCAGAGCGGCGATGACGAACGGGAGGAGCGTTACGGGGAGGAACCCGAGTACCAGCGCGGTCACGTCCGCAGAGAACGTGCTTGCGGCGATGACGCCGCCGAACGCCCCGGCACCGGCGAGGTCGAAGATGATGATCCCGGCGTTCTTCGTCCCGCGTGCAAGGGCCTTCTCCCGGACGTCGGCGGGAACGGTGGCAAGGGCGGCAAAGAGCCCGGCGAGGAGCGCCAGGTTGATGTTTGCGAGAGCGTGGAACTGCGGGACGAAAGACCCGACTGCGAGCACCCCAACGATGACGAGGAACGGCAGCCAGGCACGAAGGCCCCCCCCGGCCGCCATCGTTTCCTCCGTCTCTTCGGCCGGGGGGGTGCGGGCCCGCAGGGCGAGAAGGAGCCCGGCGAGGAGAAGGAGGGAGAGGGGGAGGGCGATGAGGTCGATATCCCAGGGCTCGCCGGAGAAGAGACCGGGAGTCGTTACGGTGGAGTAGACGACGGGGGCGGGATACAGGAGCACGTAGGAGATCATCCCGGCGACGCCGGCGCAGTAGAGGAGGGTTTTCGATGCCTGCCGGTCGGGATGGAGGTGCGTGACGATGGGGGCGAGGATGACGAACGAGGTGATGCCGCACATCAGGGGGACGGAGAGGAGGTAGCCGGCCGCTCCCGCTGTGGCGAGGGGGCGTCGCACCAGGCCCCGGATATCGGCGACGATCTTCTCTACCCGGCCGCTCTCGCGGAGGACCTGGGCGATGCCGACCCCGCAGAAGATGACGATCCCGAGGATGGAGAAGATCCTGCCGGCACCACCCGTGATTGCCGCAACGAGCGTCTCCGCCGGCATTCCGGCAAGAAGGCCGAAGAGAACGGACGTCCCGACCAGGGTGAGGAACGGAGGGAGGCGATACCTGAGCGACGCGACGGTGATCGCCACGAGGGCGACGGCGAAGGGGATGAGGGTCTCCATCAGTCTCTCGTTAGGGGTTCTGGGATATAATATCCGTCAGTTTTCGTTCTGTTTTTTCTCGCGGCGCGCTTCGGCGATCCGGCTTTCTGCGATCTGCCGGTACTCCGGGTCGATCTCGAACCCGATGTAGTCCGCGCCGAGGGCGATCGCCGCAAGCGCCGTGTTCCCGATGCCCATGAAGGGGTCGAGAACGAGCATTCCGGGCCGGCAGCCGTGAAGCCGGATGCACATCTCCGGGAGTTTCTCGGGGAAGCTGGTCGGGTGGGGCCGGGAGGAGCGGATGGTCCGGTAGGGGATGAACCAGGTGTTCCCCCGGTCGCGCAGGTCGCGCTCCGCCGCTTTCCAGCGGCCGATGTTGCTCTTGTCCTGGTAAGGCACGCCTACGCTGAGTTTGTCGAGCGCCACGTCGCCCTTCTTCGTGAAATGGAAGATGTGCTCGTGGCACTGGCTCAGGTAGCGGGCGCTGTTCACCGGCTGGTAGTGGCCGACGGCGATATCGCCGGCGATGTTCTCGTAGCCGCCCACGTCCTCCTTTTCGATGGCGATCGACTTGACCCAGTGGATGACGTTCTGCAGTTCGAAGTGGGAACGGAACCGCTGGACGACGTCGAAGGGGATCCAGGGGTCCCGGGGTTTGCCGCCGATGTTGAGGAAGAACGAGCCGTCATCGGCGAGGACCCGCGCCGCTCCGGCGGCGACCTCCCCGATCCAGTCGAGATAGTCCTCCCGGGGCTTTTTGTCGTCGTAGGAGTTGTAGTCCTTCCCGATGTTGTAGGGCGGCGACGTGACGATGATCTCGACAGAGCCCGCCGGGAGGCGCCGCATTCCCTCGATGCAGTCCATGGTATGGATGGTGTTGACGGCAAGCCCACCGGGTCCGGGTGTCTCTCTCTCCTCTTCTGCCACTCCGATCACTTATGGGTTCGCGGTCCCGGGCAAAAAAGGTGAACGAACGGGGAGGGCGTCAGGGTCTTTCGTCCTCGCCGAGCACCTTCTGCCGCGTCCTCTCGAGCGCGTCGACGAAGTCCTCGACCTCGTAGGGGTTGAGCCCCTCCGAGCCTTCAGGCTCGAGGCGCACGACCTCAAGAAGCGCGTCTTTAAGGATCTCGAGGCGGCTTTCCGGGGGGAGGAGGATCTCGAACTGGCGGAAGATGCGGTCGGATATGCAGACGAAGTCGCCGTGGATTGAGGCGAACGTCAGGATCTCGTCTGCGGAAGGGACGGCTCCCTGGTCCACTTCGATCTCCAGGACCGCAGGCGTATCGGCGCTTTCCTCTGCAAAACAGCGGGCGACCCTGATCTTCGTGGCGACTCCCTCCGTTCGAGTGGTGTTCCGGCTGGATATTCTCCCGGGATAATAATATAGTTTTATGCCGGGACGGTATTTCATACTGGCATTCAGCGCGAACAGCTGCATTGCGTCATCTATTTGCAGCGCCCGGGCGGAGCACTCGGTCACGCGGTACGAGAACCTGCTTCATCTCGCCGAGGAGAACCGGAAGTCCCGCCTGGAGGTCGCTATAGTATAGGCGTCGACGAGGTGCAGCTCGCGCAGGGGGAAGCCCAGCGAGCAGAACCTCTCGGTACGCGTCTGCAGCCGTGGATCGCGGGAATATTGTACCTCTATCCGGCGGACGTGCGAGGCCGTGTATAAATATGGATTGGATCTGGTGAAAAGGGGGCTGCGATGGGGTGGGGGTGGGGAGGGTGTGGTCGAGTGGAATGGAGTGTCTTAGGAGGGATTCGAACTCGCGACCTCATCCTTACCAAGGACGCGCTCTACCGGGTGAGTGTGTGAGAAGAGGGGTATCTAACCCGCTGTAAGGACATGACCGCAAAAAGGGCTTTTGACCTGACACGGAAAGAGCCCCAGCCGAGATTTGAACTCGGGACCTGCTGATTACAAGTCAGCCGCTCTGCCAGCTAAGCCACTGGGGCATACCTTATATCATGGGCTGTCTGCGGTAAAAAAGATGGTGCCGGTTCTCCTCATGCCTCCCCGGCATCCCCGTGCTTCTCAGGTTCCACCGTCCACACAACCTCGCCATCATACAGAATCCGCCGGACCCTGTGATAGGGAATACAGGCGACATGCGTCCCGGCGTCCACCTCCAGGTACTGGGCGTCGAGCGCGAGGACCCGGTCGCCCTGCACCGTCGAGCGGTCGGCGGGCGCTCCCCTGTCGACGTACTCGACCTCGACCCGGGAGAAGTCGTAGCCGGGGTCGTGATAGAACCGGAGCAGCAGCCGGTGGCTCGTCCGCATAGTTATCCCCGGCTACCTCGCCCCACCGGAGCATAAAGATGCAGGGTGTCCCGTTCGGCCGTGAGACGACGACCGCGGCCGGGCCTGCAACGTTCATAACAAAGGAGCACAGAAGTACCAGCAGGATGTCGCACCTCACCATCGATCTCGGAGGCCGGCCCGGCCTCGACTGCCGGGGATTCTGTTCGTACTGCTACTTCAAACACGTCAAGGGGGAGACCTCGTTCGGCTGCAGGTACTGCCTCCCCTTCCAGAAAGGCTGCGACTACTGCACCCGGGGCGTGCGCGAGGGGTACTCGGGGTTCAAGGACCTCCGGACCGTCGCCGACGAGACGCTCGCGAACCTCCAGATGATGGGCGACGACGTCGACCGGATCACCATCAGCGGCGGCGGCGACCCGAGCTGCTACCCGGAGTTCAGCGACCTCGTCGAACTGCTCGGCAGCATGGAGGCGCCGCTCCATATCGGCTACACCAGTGGCAAGGGGTTCGACGACCCGGCCATAGCCGACCACCTCATCGAGAACGGCCTCTCGGAGGTCTCCTACACCGTCTTCGCCGCCGACCCCGAACTGCGGCGGCAGTGGATGCATGACCCGACGCCGGAAGCCTCGCTCGCGGTCCTCGACCGGCTCTGCGGCGCAATCGACGCCTACGCCGCGGCGGTCGTCCTTCCCGGCGTCAACGACGGCGAAACCCTCGAAGAGACCTGCGCGTGGCTGGAGGAGCGGGGCGCAAAAGGGCTGATCCTGATGCGGTTTGCGAACAGGACCGACCAGGGGCTTATCCTCGGCAACGCTCCCCTCATCGAGGGGCAACAGGTCCACACCGTCGACGAGTTCCGCGATATCGTCACCGACCTAAACGAGCGGTTCTCGATGAAGATCAGCGGGACCCCGCTCGGCGACCCCTCGATCGGGTCGCCGTTTGCGATCCTCCACGAGCCCGACCTCTTGAAGAAACTCCCCCGGGTCCGGAAGCGTGCGACGGTGATCACCGGGAGCGTCGCGGCCCCCTTCATCCAGCGGGTCCTCTCGATCCGCGGCTCGACCTCGAGGGTTGTTGCGGTCAGAAAGGAGATAGCCTGCCTCATCACCGCCGACGACCTCGCCGGGGTGGATCTGGCGAAACTCGAGGACGTCGTGATCCTCCCCGGCCGGGCGTTCGTCCACGACGCCGAGGCCCAGAAGATCCTCTCCGCCGACGGCGTCGACCGCGAGGTGGTCCGCGGCCCCGAGATGCTGACGGCCGACGCGGAGATGAGCATGGGCATGACCCGGACGAAAGTGCTCGATAAGGAGATGGAAGGGTTTGCGGCCCTGATCAACACGATCAACCGCTACGGGCGGTGACGGGCGGTCTCTACCAGCCCGAGGAACCGCTCGATAATCCACTCGTTCCTGGCCTCCGGGTGGAAGAGAAGGCCGTAGAGGGGGAGCGAGCGGTGCCGGATCGCCTGGACGCACCGGTCGGAGGCGGCGAGGGATACGAACGTATCCGGCACCCGCACGGCGTATTCGTGCAGTTCGTATGCGGGAAAGCCTTCCTCCCCGGCAAAGAGGGGGTCGGGCGCGAGCACCTCCACGTCGGTCATGCCGATCTCGCAGCACGGTTCGGTGCCGGCGCCGAAAGCCGCCGCGAGGGCCCGCATGCCGGAGGATATGCCGAGCACCGGGCGCTCGAACGAGAGGAGCCACCGGAACCGCTCCGGGTGCCCGGCAAACCCGGTGTCTTTCAATGCCGTCCCGGAGAGGAACGCCGCGTCCGCGGCCTCGACCTCCGGTGCGCCGACGGCGGTGTAGTGGCGGACGGTGAACGGTGCTCCGTTCTTGCGGAGAAGCCGTTCGACCGGCCCGACGAACTCATCCCGGGAGAGCGAGCCGTCCCGATAGCAGAGGTCGACGACCAGGATCATTTCGCCACCAGCCCCGCCCGCTCGATCCGGAGAACGCCGTTGTAGTTCCGGTAGTCTCTTGATGCCTCCTCGATCGCGATCCGCCGGGAGAAGATGGGGGCGTCGACGACGAACGTCTCGAACTCTCCTCCTTCGCCGGTGAGGGTGATCCGGTACTTCCGGGCGATCTCCCGGAGTTCGTCGAGGGTGCGGCGGTCGATCTCCCTCCCGAGCCAGGATGCATCGAAGGGGCTGGAGAAGACGCCCACGATGATGACCCGGAATCCCGCGTCGATGAGTTCTTCCATGTAGGCCTCCTGATCCGGGCTCCAGAGCGGGTTGAAGCACCAGAGATCCAGTTCACGGCAGACCCGCTGGACCCTCGCTGCCTGGTAGACCGAGAGAACCGCCCCGGTGACGACTCCTTCGATCCCGAACCGCTCCCGGGCGGCAAGAAGAGCCTGCTTCAGGTCCAGGAGCTCTTCCTCCTTCTCCCCCGCAGTCTCCACCTCCACGAGGGGGAGCCCTGCCGCCTCGGCCTGCAGTGCGGCGAGGCGGATGTTCGGGGTGTGGAACATGTAACTCTCGGGGTTCCGAGAGATGACCGTGATCAGGCAGACCACTTCTTCCTGTTGCATCGCTTTCCAGCAGGCGAACGTGGAGTCTTTCCCGCCGGAGAAGAGCACGCCGAGCTTCATGATCGTTCCCGTATTGTTCTCATCCGTGCACGATAACCTCTGCGGCGGCGGCGGCCTGAGCGGCCGGGCGGCAAAAGGGAGGATATGAAGCCCCTTCCCCGGAATCTGCGAGATTACCGGGCGCCGCCGCACGGGGAGGATCAGGATTATATGCTGTCGAATCTTCACCCGGTATGAGCACCCGGGGTGTATCAGGAGGGCTCACTATGGCAGAGAACAGCCAGCATCCGGAAGAAAAGATCGAAGTGGTGGTTGATTGCATCCTGGTAAATTACCGGGGGGATCCCGAGTCGCGGGGCCGGATTGTCCACGCGATCCTTGAGTGGGCAGAAGAGCACCCGGACGAGTGGGACGAACTGCAGGCACGCTGCCAGCAACGTCACGAAGCGCTGGCGTAGGCTCCCGGGCAGGGTATAGGATCTCTTCTCTCCTCCCATCTCCAGGGGTAAGACCGTGGGAAGTCTTCGGATCCATGGTGTCTGACGGTATATTCAATACCCGGTGTTAATGTCATACAAAAAACAACCTATAATCGGGCAACTTGGATGGCTTCAGCAGACAGCAGCACCGGACTCGTGAACCAGAGGCTCAACTGGCAGCTGCTTGCCGCCGCGCCCGTCCTTCTGCTGGCACCGGTCGTTGCGGCCCAATCCTTCGTGAATATTCCATTTGATTTCGTTGCTCCCTTCCAGGCGGCACTCAACGTCCTCCCGAACATGGGCTCCTTGCTCCTGGCCGTTCTCGTGGCATGGGCCGCGATGAAGACCGGGCGGCTGCAACTTGTCTGGATGGGGTCCGGCATTCTCGTGCTGAGCCTGGCCATTCTGCTTGCGAACCTGTTCGGGACCCCGATCAGCCTGAACAACGGGGTGCAGATCCAGAATCTCGGTGCCGTTCTCGCCGGTGCCCTGCATCTTGCCGGCGCTCTGATCGCCGTCTTCTCAATCGGACTCGCCAGGCCCGATCCGCGACAACGGGCGGTTGCGCTCGCAGCGGGCTACGGCGGCAGCATAGCGGCGGTCACCCTGATTGTCATCGCGAGCACGGCCGGGGCGATTCCCGAATTCTTCATCCCGGGAGAGGGAGGGACCGCGATCCGGCAGGTGGTCATCACCCTCGCTGCGGGTCTCTTTGCCGCTGCTGCGCTGGTGGTATTTGTAAACTATACTCGTTCGCGTTCGTCGTTCCAGTATCTATACGGTCTGGCGCTGGCTCTTCTCGCCCTTGGCCAGGTCGCATACCTGCTCACCCTGTCCCGCGGCGACCTCATGGCCTGGGCAGGCAGGGCAGGGCAGTGGGGTGCCTCCCTGTACTTCCTGCTGGCTCTGCTCCTGATCCTCCGCCTTTCAGGCGGCCGCATGGCGGACGTTCATTACGTGCTGGACTACATCTTTCCTCCCTCCAGCAAAGGCTACAGGTTTCTGATCGAGTCATCCCCCGACGCAATCATCGGCCTGGATGCGGGAGGAAACGTGCTGGTATGGAATGCTGCCGCCGAGAGTATACTCGGTTACAGCAGCAGGGAGGTCGTCGGGAGGCCTATCAGGGATCTGATAGACATCCCGGTCCCGGGAGGTTCCGGCACGCAGGAGCCGGGGGAGATATTCTTCCGGCGCCGGGACGGCAGAGAGATGTGGCTTGAGGTCTCGGTGGCGCACTGCACCGTCCGCGGGAGTCCGATCACCACCGTCAATATCAGGGACATCACCGATCGGAAACAGGCGGAAGAGGAGCGAAGACAACTTTACGAGAAACTTGAGGATGCGCACCGTGAGGCGAACCTGTATCTCGACATCATGACACATGACATCAGGAACGCCAACACCGTCACGACGATGTATGCAGATCTCATGGCCGAGATACTGGAGGGCGAGCCGGGTGCATATGCAGAGAAACTGCGCGGCAGTGTCGAGAAGAGCAATGAAATTCTCCGGAATGTCGCCACCATCAGGCGGCTTCAGGAGGAGTCGTCCCCGCTTGTTCCGGTGAACCTCGATACCGCCGTCCGAAAGGAGATCGAGACCTCCCCGGGGGCATCGATCCGGTACGAGGGCGCGTCGGTCGAGGTGAGGGCGGACGGACTCCTCTCCGAGGTCTTTGCGAACCTCATCGGCAACGCTGTCAAGTTCGGTGGACCGGACGTCGAGGTAACCATCCGGGTCAGCGAGCTGGACAGGGAGGTCGAGGTCTCGGTCGAGGACACCGGCCCCGGTGTTCCGGACGACGTGAAGGAGAGACTCTTCCGCCGGCTGGAGCGCGGAAAAGCCAGAGGCCCGGGCAAGGGGCTCGGACTCTTCATCTCCCGGATGCTCATCGAGCGCTACGGCGGCCGGGTGTGGGTCGAGGACCGGGTGCCCGGCCGTCCGGAGGAGGGCGCTGCGTTCCGGTTCACGCTCAGGAAAAGCACACAGGATGGGTGAGCGATCTTCTGCAGGCAAGCCGGTGTACACCCCCGGGGAGGTATGACGCCGCCGTTATCGGGAGTGCCGTGTATATGAAGCACTGGATGAAGGATGCGGCGGAACCGGGCGGTCCTTCCCGAGGGCGACTTCCGCAACTGGGACGATATCGAGACCTGGGCCGGCGATATTGCGCGGACGCTGGGAACTCCTTAACGACAATATAGGGAGTACATAAACAAATTCTGTAAAAACGAATGCGAGGGGTGAGATTCGAACTCACGAACTCCTACGAGACCAGGCCCTCAACCTGGCGCCTTTGACCTGGCTTGGCAACCCTCGCCCGAACGGAGACGGAAGATGCATCGATTGCGTTTCCACGCCCCGTTTACCTCATTTAATCTGTTGTCATACATAAAATACCTTTGTGCAGGGCTGCAGTGAGTGAGGGGGCGGGCGGCTGCACGGGGCGTCGTTTCTGCAGGACGGCGGAGATCACGGGAGCGGAGCGGCGGTTCTTCGCCGGTGTTGTTTCCGGGAGGGGACCGTTTGCCGTCACTCCTCATCCTTTCGTAAGACCAGGAACGTGTTTACGGCCGTGTGGCCGGGCACCTCCTCCAGAAGGCCGGCCTCCGAGAGTTCCCCGAGCAGGCTCTCATATCTCTGCGCCGATTCTTCCCTCTTCCGTTCCTCATCCCCCGGGATCTTCGGATCGTAGGCATACATGGTTTCGAGGGTATCGAGTTCTTCGACGGTGCCGTCTTCCCATATCCGGGCATGCTCGTCTCCAAAACGATGAAAGCGGTAGAACTCCATGTATTCGTAACCGTCGGCCTCTCCGAACACCCAGTTGAACTGAAAGGTTGCAATCCGCATCGACCCGCTCTTCCTATCCCGCAGGGCATCCTCGGGTATTGCGAACGTCTCCCGGTACCGCTCCTCGAAGTGGCGGTTCATCTCCGCGAACGTCGCCCCTATCTTCACGATCGAGCCCCTTTCCATACAGGATATGGCTCAGGCCCCTCGTATAAACGTAACCGTCCGGCTGCCGGCATCCATGTCTCCTCTAGGAAGAACGCCCTCATTCTCTGCAAGCAGCATAGCCTTCATTAATTGTCAGGTCCAATACGGCTCTATGAAGTTCCCGTTGCCGACCGCATGCCTTTGCTGTGCTTTGATAGTTATTCTCTTTTCCAGCGGCTGTATGACCTACACTGAAAGCCGGAATAACGAGAACATGACATATTTTATGGAAAAAGTGAATGAAAGCCAGGAATATTACGATAACCTGGTTGCAGTGGAGCCAAACAATGCTGAGGCGTGGTGCATCCGGGGAATGTACTACAACAACTGTTACGGTCAGTACGCCGAAGCCATGGAGAGCTGCAACAGGGCGCTTGAACTGGATCCGGAATACGGGATAGCCTGGTTCCTGAAAGGAGTCATTCTGACGAATATGAATGTGACCGACGAGGCGGCGCTGTGTTTTGAGAACGCGACGAGGTACGATCCCGGGCTGGCGAAGGATGTGCAGTTCGTTGTCGGCAATGCGTGATGATACGGGTTTCAATTTCTTACTGTTTTTAAAACCCTGATCGTTGCGAGATCAGGAGGGAACAATTGTGAGGGGGGCCGGCGGCTGCATGTGACCGGCCCTCCATCTGTGCGGTACAGGCGACGATTGCGGTCGGATGACCAGAATTATTCAACACGGCCCCCTCACGGGACGGTGGGATGTACGAAGAAAAGATTAGTGGGTTTCAAGACCGCCGCTGATATTGAGCGCCTGGCCGGTCATCCAATCGGCATCGGGAGAGGCGAGGAACCCGACGACGTTGCCGACGTACTCGGGCTTGCCGAACGACCCGAGCGGAATGGAAGCAAGCGCCTCTTTCTCGATCTCTTCAAACGTGCTGCCGGTGGCCTTCGCCCAGCCCTCAAGGAAGTTTCGGTGCATCGCGGTCTCGATGTAGCCCGGACAGACTGCATTCACGTTGATCCGGTGTTCTGCCATCTCGGCGGCAAGCGCACGGGTAAACCCAACGACGCCGTGCTTGCCTGCACTGTAGGAGACGAGTTCCGGGTACCCGGTTTTCCCTGCATCCGATGAGATATTGATGATCTTGCCCGACTTCCTCTCGATCATCCCGGGGAGAACAGCTTTTGTGTAGAGGAACATAGCGTCCAGATTGATCGAGAGATCCTTCTTCCACTCCTCATACGTCTGGTCGACGAACTTGACGGCACCGAAGAAGCCGACGTTGTTGACCAGGATATCGATCTGCCCGCAGGCCTCCTCTGCCTTCCGGACGACCGCCGCGACATCGTCAGGGTTCGTTGCGTCGCCTGTGGTCACGAACGCCTCACCGCCGGCGTTCCGGATGAGCTGCGCCGTTTCCTCGGCACGCTCGACCCGGATGTCGTTCACCACGACCGTGGCGCCCATCGACGCCAGTTTCAGGGCGCTTCCCTGTCCGTTTCCTGCACCCGATCCTGTTACCAGAGCAACCTTTCCTGCAAGTACCTTCTCTGCCATAATCTAATCTCCTTCTTTCTCGTTTCAGTTTCGTTATTGCTTTTCATCTGTCTCAGCGGCGCCCGCCAGCCTGCTGGGCCGGCGAAAAATCGGCAAGACCGAGTCGCTGGATGCACTCCGGGGTCGGAATGCCGTCTTCGTCCCAGGTGCGGAGGTGGTAATACTCATCCAGCATACCCTTGAATTCCTCCGGCCTGACGGCGTTTCCTGCCGCAGGCCCTCCGCCCTGCAGCGGCTCGCCGAACCGTTCGGGCATGGAATCTGCGGCTCTTGAAAAACCCTCCCTGGTATTGAAGAGTCGCGTCATGTTCCAGATCCGCTCACCAGTGACCCCGAGATCGGTGCCGGAGAGATCGAAACCGAGCGCGTTCAGCCACCGGAGCGCCTGCTCGGGTGAATACTCCGCAAAGTCACACGCGATGAGCGAGTAGGTGAGGGCTCTGAAATTCTGATCTGCGATCACCGCTTCGGCCTGACCTTCGACCGAATAGGGGTCGCGTTCTCCTCCGAGGGCGTCGGTGACGATCGGCAGTGCACGGGTGTGGCAGCCGCCGCGATCGCTCGTCGCATATGCCAGGGCAAGGCCGTAGGATGCCCTGGGATCGAACGAGGGGCACTCGAGGCCTTTCACCTCGACGGCATGCTCCAGGCTGCCGTTATAGAGTTTCTGGCAGGCTGCCCGCACACCCTCGGCGAGGAGATCGCCGATCCCCTCGCGCTTCGCGATCAGGCTGATCAGGTCGCGTGCACCCTTCCCGTCGCCGAAGCGTATCGGATGGTCGAGGACGCCCTTCTCATGACACTCCATCGCGAACCCGAGCACGTTTCCAGCGCTCATGGTATCGATTCCGAGGCGGTCGCAGAGTTCGCCGATCCGGGCGATCTCCTTGAGATCGCCGATGTCCAGGAGCGGCCCATTCAGGACGACTGTCTCATACTCCGGACCTTTCCCGGTCTCGAAGACCCCCCCGCCGTCTTCCGGGAACGCAAGATTGTAGCCGCAGGCGATCGGGCATGCATGGCAGGTGACACGCTTCTTCGTATGCCGCTGCACCGCAACGGTATCGATCGCATCGACCCTCTCAAACCGCCCTTCCGTCCAGTAACGCGTCGGCAGCGCGCCCACCTCATTCACCGGCGCAAGGAAACTGATCGTCCCCTCGTCCCGCGTCGCGGCAAGGTCGTCTGTGGTGCGGAGGTGCCGCATGTGCTCCCTGCGCAGGTTCCGCAGATTCTGCGGCATCTCGGGCTCCGAAGCGGGCTTCACTGCGATGGCCTTGAGGCGCTTTGCGCCCATGACAGCGCCGGGGCCGCCGCGGGCGGCGTGGTGGATGCCGCCGTCCGTCGATATTGTCGAGAACTTGACCAGGTTCTCCCCTGCAGGGCCGATCGCGGCGGTCGTGTAGCCGTTGAGGGCTGCAGCCGTCTCTTTCGTGTCAAGACCCCAGAGGTGATCGGCATCGCGGATCTCTGCCGCCCCGTCCTCGATGACCAGCATGACCGGGTTTGCCGCCGCCCCATGTATCACCATCCCCAGGTGATCGGGCATGCTGTAGCGCAGGTGCGCCGGGAAACGCCCTCCCGAATAACAGTCAGTCAATGCGCCGGTCAGCGGGGATTTCGTGAGAACACAGCAGCGCGATGAAGCAGGGGCTATCCCGGTCAGGGGCCCGAGCATAAAGATCAGACAATTTTCCGGAGACTGCGGATCCACGTTTGGCGGAGTTTCCCGGTACAGATATGCCGCTCCAAGACCCTTTCCACCAAGAAAACGGACAAGGAGGTCTTCCGGGATGGGTTCGGAGGTAATTGTTTTATTTGATAGGTCAACGTGCAACAACCGGTACCGACCGATCAGATCACGCCCTGAATCCGATTTCATGCGGGTAAAAAGCTACGGTAGGGCAAAATAAATATTTAATGGGTTTAATTCAAATAGATCCGCCGGTCAGGGGTGAAGAGCGCGATATCGTCATACCGGAAACACGAAAATCAAAATTACGCCCGATTTTGCCAGATAAATCCGCAGAATTGCGTGCATATGCAGATACCTTAGAAGATTGTACAGCAGATCCAGATCCTTGCTGAGACTGAGAGGTATCCGGAGAAAAACCCCGAATTATGGCAGATTTCAGGAACGCAACACATAAGTAAACTTAACTCGCAACGTTACAGCGTGGAGTTGAATTGATGAAAAAAAATCAAAAAAATGTTCATCGGAAACATCTCATCCTTCTTTTGTCGTCACTTGTGATCACCGCATGCCTCTTTACAGCAGGCTGCACCGACACCACAGCCCAGTCCGAGGAGCAGGAAACAGGCCCTGCAGAAACGATCGTCTTCGGCACGCCCAACTGGCCGGGAGTGACCATCAAGACGCACGTTGTCAAGAATATCCTTGAATCAAACGGCTACGACGTCGAGATCATATCGATCGCGGATCCTGGCCTCATCTATACCGCAATGGCTGAAAGGGGCGATGTCGACGTCCTTCTCGGTGGGTGGCTGCCGGCGACCCAGAAGCCGTACTGGGACAAGTACGGTGACAAACTCGAGCTCGTCAACATCAATGTCAACGAGACGTGGCTCGGCCTTGGCGTGCCGGGGTATGTCTACGATGCCGGCATTCACTCCATCCCCGACCTGAAAGGCAACGCAGAGAAGTTCGACGGTCGCATCGTGACGCTCGAAGCCGGGAACGGAATGACGATAGCCGCGGAGAAATCCATCGAGGCGTACGGCCTCGACGGATTTGATGTGCAGATCAGCAGCACGCCGGCCATGCTCGCCGAGGTTCAGCGTGCCGAAGGACGCGGCGACTGGATCGTCTTCTGCGCATGGGAGCCGCATTACATGATGCTGGACTACGATATCAAGAAACTCGAAGATCCGGAGGCTTTCTTCGGCAACAACGACGACGTCGTCTACACAGTGACGCGGAAAGACTTCAAGGATGACTTCCCGTGGGTCTACGAATTCCTGAAGAACTTCCAGGTCTCACCGGACGTACAGAGTCTCTGGATCAGTGAATTCAATGCAAACGACGACCCCGACGAGGTGGCGAAAGAGTGGATCCAGAACAACCCCGATCTCGTCGAGAGCTGGATGCCTGAGACCGCCTGAAAAGGATCGGACAGTTTTACCCGGAAGAGCGGACCCGACCAGGGCCAATCTTCCGGCAACACTCCTCTTCTTGTGCCACAGGGAACGGCGGTTGCCATATCTGCCGGATCTCCGGGGCGCAGACCCGTCCGCATCTCATCCACGTCCTCTTCAATTCGTACCAACGCTGCCGGGTTCTCGGGCGGTTCGGTGTCCAGCCAGTACACCAGCGTCTGCACCCCTGCAAACGTCTCGGCCGCCTGATGCGCCAGCCTCCCGACAGCGTTCCGACTGCGATCAGCAGAGCCAGTGTCGCTCCTTTCCCCGGGCGGCGATGAACCCCTCGTCGTTGTAGAAGATCACAATTGCGTAGTGGACCGTTTCACCTTATTTTGGTGGTCCTGATGCGTGGAGGATTGCCGTCTCACGCGAAGCCGCGAAGGACGCGAAAGGAAGATTTGGGTAGCACTCAATAGTCTTCGCGGCTTCGCGCTCTTCGCGTGAGGCGATGTTGTGTGAAATTTTAGATGCAACGGTGCAGTAGTTATGCGGCATCTCGATCACCCCGATCATCACACCGACCCTGCGGAACCTCACCGGGCCGTTGAGTGTAGAGTTCGACACAATCCAACGCCCTTTCAAATGCCTCCTCGAAATTCGGGACAGCCTTCATCTGATGCCGGAGCGATGCGTTCCATGATGCTGAGAACCGGTTACGCCTCCCCGCGAGCACGGAGTTGTCCGGCACGACCTCCTTGCATTCGCATTTCCGGTGGAGAATGCTCCTCACGGCGTCCGGGTTCACGCGGTCGGCCAGGTGCCGGATATCGTAGATATCGCGCGGACGTATCCGCTGGAAGAGAGAGCGGATCTTCTCGGCCATGATCTCCTCCAGGCAGTAACAGGTTACCCCGGCGGTGAGTCTGTCTGAGTACGGGTGGTAGATCCGCCTCTTCTCAACGGGGAGCAGAACGCTTTCGTTATTCATGGTCGTGAGGTCTATGATGATCTTGGTCGGGGTGGATGCGTTCATAGGGATGATCCTGAACAGGGCCGTCGCCCGGAACCCGGTCGCCGTCTCGATGATGTCGATATCCTCCTCGAACCTGATGCCGCTCTCCTCTCGCACGCGGGATACCGATGATTGCCCCGAACCCGAGCATGACGAAGGTCCCGCTCTCCTCTCGCACGCGGGATACCGATGATTGCCCCGAACCCGAGCATGACGAAGGTCCCGCTCTCCTCTCGCACGCGGGATACCGCGTCCTTCACTGCCTCCTGCAGGCCCTCCTTTTCGTACGGCTCCAGCAGGGTGAAATCGAGATCGTCCGAGAAGCGGTAGTTCTCGATGAAGACTTTCCGGATCCCTGTCCCGCCTTTCAGCGCCATGGGGAGGACGCTCAGATGAGCGAGGAGCCAGTTCTGCGCATAGTCCCGCTCGATAGTCGATGGGGGAACCCCGAAGGCACGGGCGGCCTCTTTGATCTCCACGATCGGTATCACTCGGAGTCCCCCTGAAGCGTAATCTCAGTGTTGATGACCAGCCGCCACCTCGGATCGTTCTCTCCCTGGTGCGGCATCGTAGGATCGAGGAGGAGATACCTCCTGGATGTCGGGAGAGGCAGATCCAGTGGAATTCCCATCTGTTCGCTCAGGTACCCGAGCCTCCGGACAACAGCGTTGTTCCCGAGCTGCTGGGCGTATCGACTCAGGGTCTCGCGATCCAGCGATGCGCTCTCCAGCGCCTTTGCGACCTCGACGATCCCTCCCGCGTATTCGGGTCTGTCGAGGCAGTCGATCACCGTCTTCTCCCTGTCGGTGACGGTGACCGGTGTCTCCTCGATCCATTCCTTCTTGAACCCGAAGAACTTCTCCGGCTTTACCCGCACGATCCGGTAGTCCACGCCGAATACCTCGATCTGGTTCTTCTTCTTCCGCGCCGTCGTCTGGACAAAGACCGTTACCGGGATCTGTTCGGTCAGGCCGTGGTAGTGGAGAGCGCTCCAGTATGCAATCGCGGACGGCCGGACGAGGTGCGATGCAATCACGAACTCGTGGAGCGTATACTTGCCCTTTTCGCTCTCTAGCGGGATGATCAGGTACTTTCCCCTCTCGATCCGCTCGACGAAGCCCCGATCTTCCCACCGGGAGAGCATCACCGAGAGTACGCTTTTTGGGATCTGTGTCTGCCGGTGCAGCTGCTCAAGCGTGAACACCTGCCCGTCGCGGGCGATGGACTTCAGGATATCAATTGTCACTTGCTGTCTCCCGTATTCCTCATTTAGTACACCAACCTTATCATAATTGTTAATTTCGGTGTACTGTATGGTGATCTCGCTCCCTGTTAAAGCGGAGAAGCGCAATCGTACTAGATCTCTGGATCGGAATAAGCGAGATGCATCCGCCCTTCCAATTTATTCGTGGGGCATGTGACGGAGAAAGATCCCGTCACGCTTCACACCAGACCACCTCACTCTCCACGTCCTGCCGGATGAGAGGGTCGAGCCCTCCGACGGTGAGCAGGTCAACCTTCCGCCCGTACAGTTCCTCCAGGAAGTCTGCGAGCGCGATGAAGTTCCGGAACGCAGTAACTCTTTGCCGCGGCGCGAGGCGATCGCCAACGGCCTCACATAGATCACTAGATCTCGATTACTACGACTTTTTGACATTTTGGGCATTGATATGCAGTGCAGTCAATTCCCCAGTCCCCATAATCTCCGGAGAGTGCTGCCGCATGATAGTCCGCCTCTTGCCCCTCGGTTAGATCGTCGCCGAGCTCATCGTATTTAGGAAGTCGCCTGAACCTGCTGATGACCTTCATCACGGTACCGCAATTGTCGCAAATTTGATCTGTCATTAAAAAATCCCCGATCTGTTGTCTCATCCACCAAGCATTTCGTTTTTGGTCAAGGGGAGTGGGCAAGCTAAACGACCAGAGATTGCAATCGTGCACATGAAAAAATTCCTTTATCCTCGGGAGCCGAGTAGGATCGTGAGAGAGTAATCTCAAAAGAAAAACGCTCTTTTCAAAATTGGATTCCAAATCAACTTTTAAGATGCTGCGGGTGGGATCCGAACCCACGATTTCCAGATGTCCCAGGCTTGGACGCACCGTTCTTCACAAAACCCTATGAGTCTGGCGCCCTAACCGACTAGGCCACCGCAGCACACAAAGTGCAGTATAACAATGCTGTATTGCCAAATAAACCTTATGGCTTACCGGAAAAATTGGATGGAGGGTTACTTCGAGTTTTTCCGGATATAGACATCGACCGCCGCCGTGATCGCCGCTATGTGCTTCCCCTGGCGGAGCGAGTCGGCCAGCGTCTGCATACGCGCCTCCTCCTCGTGGAGGTAACGGCGCAGGCTCGTCGCGATGTGCTCCTCCTGCAGGAAGTGCGTGTGGGTGTCGCCGGCGATGAAGTGGGCGTTGTGCATGATCGCGTAGTGGAGCGGG
>JASGMC010000109.1 GCA_030156625.1 Methanoculleus sp. | reverse complement strand
GAAGGAGAAGGGCTTGCCCCAGTAGTCGCCCTCGAGCATCACCTCCATCAGCGCCTTGAAGAGGAGCCGGACCTCCCGCTCGAACTCGCCGTAGGTCCGGAGCGGCGCCTGTTCTCCGTTCCAGACCTTGCCGCGGTAGACGCAGGGCTTGTCCTTCCAGAGGGTCGGAACGCCCGGGGAGAGCTGGACCGACGAGAAGACCACCTGGCCGCCGCGTGCGACCATCATCTGGGTCATCTCGTAGACGAACATCTGCATCAGCTGCTTGATCTCCTCGTAGTCCATCCCCTCGAAGAAGGGCGCCATGAACGTGAGGAAGTTGTAGTAGCCCTGGCCGCCGGCGAAGTTCGTCTGGGCGGAGCCGAGCGCCTTGACCGCGTGGAGGACCGCCACCTCGGCCCGCTTCGCCGGGCCGGCGACTGAGGCCTTCGTCCCGTTGCCGTCGGGCATCAGGCCGTAGTAGAAGAAGTAGCGTAGGTCCCAATCCTGGCAGTTGTGGATTAAGAGGCCGTCGGAGGAGTAGAACGTATGGCTCTCCTCGCTCCCGTCGCCGTCGAGGAAGAGGTCGTAGACGTACGCGCCGGTCGGTTCTGCCATAGAGACCTCGACGACAGCCTCCTCCCGTTCTCCAGCCGCCCGCTCCTTCACCGCGGAGAGGAAACCGTCGATGTGGTTCTGCCGCTCATCGAGGAACGTGGCATACCGGGCGAACGTCTCGATGTTCCTCCGGCCGTTGAGCTGGAGACGGTAGAGTGTCCGCCGCTCTTCCTCTCCGTAGAGCTCGACGATGTGGGGTGTCATCCCGAGTGAGGTGAGCAGGAGTGAGAGTTCCTGCCGGAGCGCCGGCGACGCGGTGGTGTAGTTGACGATGCAGTCCGACTTTTTCGGGCGGTAGTAGGCCGAACCGTCCCCGGTGAAGAGGGCGGAGAGGAACTCGTGGAGGAGCACGTCGTCGAGATGGTAGACGATCCAGGGGAGGCGTTTTCCTGCTGCACCCTCCGGGATGGCAAAGACGTAGCGGAAGAGCAGATAGGCCGTCTTGCCACCGAAGTAGACCTGCAGTGCCCGGTTGCGCTCCACCTCGATCCCGTAGATGGTCGTGGTGTCGGGGGTGCCTCCGGCGATCGTTGCATAGGTATTCAGGGCGGTGCATGCCGCGGCCCCTATGGCGGACGCCTGCCGGTTCTCGGTGATCGCGAGGTTGTACTGCCCGACCGCTGGAACGGCGTTATAAACGGCGTTATAGTTCCCCTCCGAGACGAAGAACCCGAGGAGCCGGACGAGTTCCGGCGTAAGGGTGAGAAGGGCCGGCAGTTCGTGTTCGCTCCCGGCGGCCCCGATGGTGACCCCGGCATAGTCTTCGATGTCGTAGCGGTTGCAGAAAGCGTTGAAGAGCGCGACCGGCATGATTCCGCGCGTATACCACTGCTTTCGGTGCTCGATGCCGAGTTCCCGCGATATCTCGGCGTACGAGGCGGCCCGCCCGCTCTGTACCACGCCGGCAAAGATCTCTTCGGCACCGCGGACGTAGACGTTCTCGAGAAGTTCGGTCGGAACCGATGCGGATAATTCCCGGACAAGGTCGATTGATTCGATCGTCTCTCCGCGGACGGCGCTGGTTGGGGAGATCCGGTAAAGGGCGTCTCCCGGATGTACCTCATCGGCGCGACGGATGGTCATCCCCTCGTCGGTTCGCACCGGGATCCGGTGCTCGCCGGTGACCAGCAACGATCGCCCGCCAGATGTCCGGATCCGGAACATCTCGCCCGGGTTCACTCTCCGGCGGGTCACCTTTGCGACGCGCCTCCAGCCCCTCGGTGTGAGCGCACAGAGATCCTGCGGGATCCACGCATCGCCGTCGATCGGGAGTTCGTCGAGGCGGGTACTCCTGATGCGGTTCTCCATCCGCAGGGGTACGACCGTGCTCCCGTCGATACAGAACGGCCGCGTCCCGAAGTATTCCAGGTCGTGGATGTGGAGATCGCCGCGGAGGTGGTGGTCCGCAAGGTCCGGGGGGAGCTGCAGGAGGTACTGCTCCTTGCTGATCTTGTCCGCCTTCTTCTTGTGGGACGTCTCGGCGTTCTCCTGGAGATTGGCGTTGTCGTGCGCCTCAAAACCCCTTCCCACATCGATGAGGTGTGCGTCGAAGACCGGGGTTCCCACCCGGGTGCAGACGTTGCGGTAGGACGTGAGCCCGCGCTCAAGGAGCGTCATGTTGACGATCTCGCGGATCAGAGGGCCGGAGAGCGACTGAAGGCCCAGCATCTGGATCTTCTTCTCGACCCGCCGGGCGATCTCCTTTGCCGTCTCCTCGTCGGCCCCCTCGTAGCCGTAGAATACCTCCACGAGGCGGCTCTCCTCCACGATCTGCCTGACGATCCTGTTCCGGTTCCAGTCGAGGAGGTAGCCCCGCGAAGTCCGGACTTTCGGGAAGGTGGGGATGAACTCCCCGAATAGAGTCGCCTGTGTCGACTTGCGCGTCAACCTCATGCCCCCGCGATCAGGTCGGCGACAAGGTCTTCCTGGAACGCGCCCCCGCTAAAGAGATCGCCGGACGTATAGAATGCGTCGCCCTTCTGCAGTACCGGCGCTTCCTGGACGAATACGCCGTTCATGCGGAGTTCCGTCAATCCCTCGGCGGACGCCATGTCGTACTCGACGAAATGAACGCCCCTGGAGGTCAGGAACTCTTTGAGTACTTCGCAATTCGGGCAGAATTCTAGTGTATATACGGTGAATTGCGCTGTATCGGAAATGGTAATACCCCCGGATTATTCGGTCATTACGTTTTCGCTCTGTACGGTTATAACAGATCTCATTCTATACGGAACGCTGTTCGTCATCCGGGTGCGCCTTCCCGCACCCTCGATGCGGACCGCGGAAAAATTCCTGCCGGGCTCGCTCTTCCGCCGCCTTCGGCTACGTTCCGCCGGCTGCGCCTCTGCCGGACAATCACCATTTTGTAGGGTGAGGCACGATAGTACGATAATATGGTCAGGACGTTCGTTGCAATCGATCTGCCGGAGGAGATCCGCGAGAGAGCCCGTGAGTCCCAGGAGATCCTGAGACGGTCCGAAGGAAGGCTCGCCATCGTCGACCCTGCGAACCTCCACATAACGGTGAAGTTTCTCGGGGAGGTCGATCCGGCACTGATCGAGCCGATCGTCGAGGCGCTTCGGACTGTCAGGGCCGACCCCTTCGAGATGACGGTAGGACACGCCGTCTGCAACCCGCCGCGGCGGCCGAGGGTGGTCTGGTGCGACGTCGCGGACGCCGGCGAGAGCGCCGCCCTCGCCCGGCAGGTGGACGATCTCCTGGCACCGCTCGGGTTTTCCCGGGAGAAACGCCCCTTCCGCCCCCACGTGACCCTTGCACGGGTGAAGGAGTTCCACCCCTCGCAGTGCTTCCAGGCGGCATCCACACCCCGCGAACCGCTCGGGACGTGCCGGGTGGAGAGCATCAAACTCAAGAAGAGCACGCTGACACCCCGCGGATCGATCTACGAGGATCTTTCGGAGGTCGCGCTTTGACCCGGTGCCCCTGTGAGGAGGAGGTGCTCAAAAGGATCCGCCCCACGCCCGAGGAGCGGGCCTACATCCGGGCGACGGGAGAGCGCCTGATCGAGGCGGTGGAGCAATCGGGGATGGCGAAGGCGATGATGGTGGGGTCGGTCGCCCGCGACACCTTCGTCAGGGGCGACCGGGACCTCGACGTCTTCATGCTCTTTGACCCCGCTCTCTCCCGGGAGGAGCTGCAGGAGCAGGGATTGGCCCTCGCGCACCGGATCGCGGAGGAGTTCGGCGCGACCTGGCGCGAGAAGTACGCGGAGCACCCCTACGTCAACGCGACGATCGACTCGCTGGACATCGATCTCGTCCCCTGCTACTCTGTCGCGAGCGCCACTGCAATCAAGAGCGCCGTGGACCGCACCCCGTTCCACACCCGCTACATCCTCTCGCACATCGACGGCTACGCCGACGACGTCCTCCTCTTCAAGCAGTTCGCGAAGGCGGGCGGGGTTTACGGGTCGGACCACATGACCGAGGGGTTCTCCGGCTACCTCTGCGAGATCCTGACAATCCACTACGGGGGGTTCCACCCGCTCATCGAGGCTGCAGCCTGCTGGAAGCCCGGGGAGGTGATCGACATCGAGGGGCACGGGACGAAGAGTTTCGAGGACCCGCTCGTCGTCATCGACCCGGTCGACCCGGAGAGGAACGTGGCGGCGGCGCTCTCGCTCTCGCGGATGTTCGAGTTCGTGGAGCTCGCGCGCGGCTACCTCGCGGAGCCGTCGGAGGCGTTCTTCTGCCGGCCGCCGTCGCCGCCGCTCACCCGGGAGGTCTTCTCCCGCCTCCTGTCGGCGCGGGGGACGCACCTCTTCTCCCTCACGTTTGCGACGCCCGAGTACACGCCCGACACGGTGGTCCCCCAGCTCAGGAAGTCCGCCGAGTCCATACGGGAGCTCCTTGAGAGGAGCGGATTTCCGGCGAACCGCATCGATGTCTGCATGGAAAAAGAGCGGTGCATGCTCCTCTTTGAACTGATGGCCGAGACCGTCCCGGCGATGCGCCGGCATATCGGCCCGCCGGTCTGGTCGCGCGGGAACGCCGAGAAGTTCCTTGCAAAATATGTCCGGGAGGAGGTCTTCGCCGGCCCCTACGTCGAGGACGGCCGCTACGTGGTGGAACTCTCCCGCAGGTTCACCCGGGCCGTCGACCTGCTGCGATCGAGGGCCCTTTTTGACGTCGCGCTGGGCAAGCACGTCCGCCGCTCAATGAAACAGGGCTGGACGGTGAAGGCCGGTGCGGAGTGCTGGGACGAAGAGTTTGCCGTATTCGTCTCAAGGTTCCTCGATCGCTCGTCGCCGCTTGCGAGGCTCAAGAGGTTGACGGGGGAGTAAGGGCCTGTCGGCCCGGCTCCAGGCGTCTCTCAACCGATCAGGGTTACCCTGCACCCCTGCGCGTCGTCGGTCAGAACCCCCGGGTCACCGTGAGCGGCGTTGTGGAGCGTGAACCGGAACGCCGCCCCTTCCTCCGGGCGGCCCGGCACCCGATCCTCCACCCATATGGCGCCGTCGTAGCGCTCGATGAGCACCTGCACAAGAAAAAGCCCGAGTCCTTCACCGACACCCCTTCTCCTCTTCTCGTAGCGGTGGAAGATCTCCGGTTTCTGATCGTCCGGGACCCCCGGGCCGGTGTCCTCGATCGAGACCCGGACAAACCCGTCTTCGTCGTCCACCCGGACGGCAATCTCGACGCCGGGACCGCCGAACTTGACGGCGTTGCCGATCAGGTTCGAAAAGACCTCGGAGAGGAGATCGTCGGCCAGCACCTGGCGGTCGGCCGCAACGTAGCGGATGGTGCTTTCGGGGAATTGTGCGATCTCGCCGCGGATAACCGCATCCAGATCCACACACTTGTGCCCGCCGGACGGCTGATGAATTCGCCGGATCGTGGAGACGTTGCCCAGGATCTCGATGCTTTTCTTGATACTCCGTTGAAGTTTTTCCATGTATGCCCGTTCGTCCCCGTCCAGGGTCTCGATGAGCAGATCGGTGTAAAGATTCGCGACGTTCTCGGTGTTGCGGATGTCGTGGGTGAGGATGTCCAGGTAGAGGTTCGCCTCGCGGTTGGCTGAGGCAAGTTGCTGATGAAGCCGGGCGAGGTCTTCGGTGTGGCGCCGGAGCGCTTCTTCGGTCTGTTTCCTCTCGGTGATGTCGGTGAACATGGCAAAAGACCCGGCAAACCTGCCGTTGCCGTCTTTCCGGGCGGTGGCGGAGACCAGAACCCACCGGGCGCTGCCGTCCCTGTGCCTGAGCCGGCACTCGTATCTGCCGTCAAGACCCTGCTCTCTCGCCGCCATGCGACTCCGGTGCGCGTCGAGTTCCTCGGTAAAATGGAAGTCGGTTAACGGTCGGCCGAGCATCCCCTCGACCGAATAACCGAGCATGGCGGCCATCGTGTTGTTGACGTAGGTGATCATGTGGCGGCTGTCTATCTGAAGGATGCCCTCGTTCGCCAGCTCTACGATGGAGCGGAACTTCTCCTCGCTCTTTTGCAGGGCTTCTCCGGTCACCCTGCGCTCGTTCGTTTCAGCGACCAGCATTTTGAGCAGGGCCTGCCGTTTACGGAGGGCAAAGAAAGCAGCGGTCACGGCCAGCAGGGTGGTGAAGATGACGGTATGCAGGTGCGAGTCCGCAAGCGAGATGTCGGGGTAGAAGTAGTCCTTAACGAACTGGTATACACTCATCAGGACGAATGCGAATACCCCTATCTTTCCGAGCGTTAGGTAAATGTTGGCTGGCTGGAACTCTTGATTCATGCGCACCCCGGGGGAGAGCAGCACAGGATTTTCTGCGTATCGCGGTATCACCGATGTACGGGGACTTCATGCAATGCCGTACCTGACGGGTTTACCTGCCTGGAAGCCCCTCCAATCTGCCTTATTTCGCTTATTGGGGGCGGAGCTGGAGTGAGCGCAGTGGCCCGGTGCTTGATTGCATTCTTCCTCGTGACTCAATAAACCTTCCCCGGTGGTGCAGGTTATCATATCCCCGGGTTTTTGGAAAATGGTTCCCGCCGCCTGCCGCCCCGGGCATGTCCGAACGGTATATCCGCACCAGGGTAGCATCCTCTTCCATGAACGCAGCATCGGGTGCAAAATTCATCGGCTTCGGGGTTCTCACCTGGCTCCTCCCCTTCCTCCTCGCGATTCCCTTCTATTCGCAGGAGGGTGAACCGCTCTACGACATCTTCCTGATCAAGTCGGTCCTGCTCGTCTTCTCCGCCGCGCTCGGGACCTTCCTCATCGTGGTCTATTTCAGGGGCGTACGGACCCGTTTCGTCCGGGAAGGCGCCCTGCTCGGCGGCGTATGGCTTCTGATCAACTGGGCGCTCGATGCCGCCCTCCTCCTGCCCCTCTCGGGGATGGACGCCGGCACCTAATGGCGCAGATCGGCCTTCGCTACCTCACCATCCCGATCATCGCGGTCGGGATCGGGTATGCGGCCGAACAGGCCGTGTGGGGTGCGACGGGCCGACGGGCCGGAGCATGAGAAGACCGAAGGTCTTCGAGCACCGACGGGCCGACGGGCCGGAGCATGAGAAGACCGAAGGTCTTCGAGCACC
>JASGMC010000108.1 GCA_030156625.1 Methanoculleus sp. | reverse complement strand
GCTCGGCCTCGCGACCATGGCCTGCGGAACGTTCGAGTTCCTCGGCATGATCACCGGCACGGTATCCTTCCTCGGGTTCACCGTACAGACCTACGAGACTTCGGTCATCGGCGGCAGCATCATCGCCGTGATCTTCATGCTCGGCGCCATCGCCATCCAGCACTCCTTCAACGCCTGTCTCGGGCCGGGAGAGCAGCAGGACCGGACGCTCATGCTCGCCGCAGAGTGCGGGTTCCTCTCCATGATCCCCGTCGCGATCATCTCGTTCGCGTTCATCGGCACATATGCCGCTTCCATCGCACTGGTGATCTCGATCGTCGGGTGGCTCTACACCTACACGAAGTACATCGCGCTCTCGAAGCGTGACGCCTACGCATGGCTCGACGCTCAGCCCATTATGGAGCCCGAAGGAGGTGCCTAAATGGCGTACGTTCAGGTACTGCCCGAGTTCGGCCTGGTCGTCGACCCGATGGTCGGCATTGTCACCACCGCCGGTGTCTCGTACACCCCCGTGCTCGAACAGGTAACGGAACTTGAGAAGATTACCGACGACCTGGTCGGCATGCTCTCCGGAGAGGGCAACTTCCTGGCATCGTTCCCGAACAGGGAAGGTGTTCTCAACGTCGCCGGAGGCGTGACCGCATTCTGGTACGGCATGGCAATCGGCCTTCTGGTTGCCGGTGTCGTCGTATTAGGACTGCTATGAGGTGAAGAAGAACATGGTTGAAAAGAAATCACCGGCCAGCGGATGGCCGATCGTTCAGGGCGACTTCCACACAGGAGATGCACAGAGCTGCGTCGGCGTCGTCACCATGGGATCCCACCTCGACGAGCAGGGCATCTGCGATGCCGGAGCAGGTATCGCCGGGTCCTGCAAGACCGAGAACCTCGGCCTTGAGAAGATCATCGCGAACGTCATCTCCAACCCCAACATCAGGTTCATCCTCTGCTGTGGTACGGAGGTCAAGGGACACCTGTCCGGGCAGAGCTTCATAGCCCTGCACGAAGGCGGAGTCTCCGGCGGAAAGATTGTCGGCGCCCAGGGAGCAATCCCGTTCATCGAGAACCTCTCCGACGAAGCGATCAGCCGCTTCCAGGAACAGGTCGAGATCGTCAACATCATGGAAAGCGAAGACATGGGTGCCATCAAGGCCAAGATCGACGAGCTCAAGGCCAGAGACCCCGGTGCCTTCGGCGCGGAACCCATGATCGTCGAGGTTAAGGAAGCAGGCGGTGCGGCAGAGGAAGTGACCGGTGAAGTACAGCCGCTCTCAGGCGAACTGGCACTGGTACACGCACGGATGAAAGTCATCGAGCGGATGGTCACCGACATCGGCTACCGCAACAAGTTTGCCGCCGGTGTCTACTCGGGCAAGATCGAAGGTCTCATGATCGGCCTGATCGTCTCGTTCGTGATTCTGGGGTTCATCTTGCTGGGGTGAGATAAATGGCAGAAGAAGTTACACAGGCAGGCCCCATCCGGATGACCTCGATCAACAACATGATGGACGCCATCCGGTACAAGGCACAGATCCTTGCCCGCACGACCAAACTCGAGTCAGGCATCATGGGCATGGGCATCGTCGGGTTCGCAGTCGGGCTCGTCGTCGTCCTGCTCTTCATCCTGATTCCGGCACTGCTGCTGGGGGCGATCTAACATGGTTGAGAAGAAATCACCGGCCAGTGGATGGCCGATTGCACAGGGCGACTTCCACACGGGAGATGCACAGAGCTGTGTCGGCGTCGTCACCATGGGATCCCACCTCGACGAACAGGGCATCTGCGATGCCGGAGCGGCAATCGCCGGGTCCTGCAAGACCGAGAACCTTGGTATCGAGAAGATCATCGCAAACGTCATCTCCAACCCCAACATCAGGTTCATCCTCTGCTGTGGTACGGAGGTCAAGGGACACCTGTCCGGACAGAGCTTTATTGCCCTGCACGCCGGCGGTGTTTCCGGCGGTAAGATCGTCGGAGCCCAGGGAGCCATCCCGTTCATCGAGAATCTCTCCGACGAGGCGATCAAGCGCTTCCAGGAACAGATCGAGATGGTCAACATCATGGAAAGCGAAGACATGGGGACCATCAAGGCCAAGATCGACGAACTCAAGGCCAGAGACCCCGGTGCGTTCGCTGCGGAACCCATGATCGTCGAGGTCAAGGAAGCCGGCGGCGCCGGCGTAGAGGTTGCCGCTGCAGGCGCAAACCCACAGTTCCTTGAGATCGAGGAGCGACTCAACGCCATCGAGGAGAGGATCGAGTTCGTCGATGCAGAGATGGCCCAGCGCGTCGGACGAAAAGTCGGGCGCGATATCGGCATCCTGTATGGACTGGTTGCAGGTTTGATTGTGTTCATGATGTTGTTGGTATTACTGCCCAAATTGATTGGGTACCTGTAAGGAGGATTGACGAATATGTTCAAATTCGAAAAAGAGCAGACGGTACACGACTTCAACGGTACCATGATCGGCGGGCAGCCTGGAGAGTACCCGACCGTGCTCGGTGCATCCATCTTCTACAACAAGCACGAAGTAGTTCTGGATGACCACACCGGAAAGATTGACAAACCAAAGGCAGAAGGACTCTGGAACCGCTGCCAGGAACTCTCGGATATCACCGGCATTCCGCACTTCATCCAGATTATCGGAGAGTACGGCGAGGCCTTCGAGAGCTACATCGACTGGTTCTGCAGCATCGATGATAAGACCGCGTTCCTGATGGACTCGTCCGTCCCGGCGGCGCTCGCCCATGCGTGCGAGTACGTCACCCAGTCGGGCACCGCCGACCGTGCGATCTACAACTCGATCAACGGTTCGATCGGACCGGAGAACATCGAGGCGCTGGCCAAGAGCGATGTGAACGCAGCCATCGTCCTCGCCTTCAACCCCGCCGACCCGTCGGTCGCCGGCCGTGAGAAGGTTCTGGTCGAGGGCGGTGTCGCCGGACAGGAGATGGGTATGCTCGAGATCGCGGAGAAGTGCGGCATCACCCGCCCGATCCTCGATACCGCAGCAACCCCGCTCGGTCTCGGCTCCGGCGGTTCATATCGTGAGATCCTCGCCTGCAAGGCGATCCACGGCCTCCCCACCGGTGGTGCCTACCACAACATGACCGTCTCCTGGACCTGGCTGAAGCGCTGGAAGGGAACGAAGAAGACCCCCTCGCAGCAGCTCGCCGGCCTCGAGGGCAAGGAAGGGCTCATCGAGCAGCTCACGCACCACTACCTCGGTGGTACGGACGGGATGCGCCAGGCAGCCTGGTCCGCGCCCGATATCGGCTGCAACATGATTGCAAGCACGCTCGGTGCCGACCTGATCATGTACGGCCCGATCGAGAACGTCGAGGCGATGATCACCGCACAGGCCTACACCGACATCGTCGTGCTGGAAGCGGCACGCGACTTCGGTGTCGAGCCCAAGGTCGACACTCACCCGCTCTTCAAACTCGTCTAAAACCCCACCTTTTTTTAACGTTGTCCGACTAGTCCGCCCCGGTCTCCCCCGGAGCGCCGCATCCCTTCAACGGAAACCGCAGGTCTCCTGGCCCGATATCCCGGGAGCGGCGTCGGAGATCAGGTGCGCCTCGAAAATGCAGGCATCAGAGATGTTTGCCGGTTAAAACGCCCGAAAAAAGAAGAGTATGCTATCCGCAAGGCAAAGGGCTCCCCGCATCGGCCGCTCACGCGAGTTCGATATGCCCGGCGATCCGGAGTTTCCCCCCCTCGAGGTAGTGGAGCACCGCCGCATCACCCGCGAGGTAGACGAGATCCCGCTCAAGCGCAAGCGTGAGCGTCGGCTGCCGCCAGTCCCCGTCGTCCTGCACCGCCTCCACCCTCGCCGGGATGAACTGCATCCAGTGACCGAGGTGGAGCACCGTCCCCACCGTGAGCGGCGCCGGCCAGTACCTGACCAGGGTCGCCCGTGCCTCGAGGTTCGCCCCCACCCGGATCGCGGGGTCGTCGGAGAGGACGAAACCGCGATCGAGGTCGTCGGACTCGATGTTCTTGAGCGCAAGCCCCACGCGGTCGCCTTCGCCAGCCCAGTCGAAGTCGTCGTCGTGCTTCTGGATCGACCGCACCGTGATTGCCTTCTCCCCGGGGTAGACTTTCAGGGTATCGTGTTTCTTGATCCCGCCCCGCACCACGCCGCCGAGGATGACCGTCCCGATGCCGCGGACGTTGAAGTGGTGATCGATGGGGATGGTTCCCACGGCACCGGCGGCGGGCGTGACGGAGGGGCGGGCATGCGCCTCGCCAAGCAGGAGATCGCGCAGCGCGATCGGGTCTTCATCCACGAACGCGTAATGCTCGAGCACCGTCCCGCGCAGGAGCGGCGCGACGTCGTCAGGGGTGAGGTAGTTTCGGAGGACGACGTAGCCCCGCTCCACCCCCGCCTCATTGAGCATCAGCACCCACTCCCCGAGCATCGGGGTGATCTCGCTCACCACGACGAGAGCCGCATCCGCCATCGATGCGGCGTAGAAGAGCGGGGCCAGCCGTTCGGGATACCGGGTAGGCTCGATGACGGTGACGGTGTCCTCGCCCTTCTTCAGATTGTAAAAGGTGATATCGGATTCCGTGCCTTTCTTCCCGAGGTCTTTTGCGTAACCGGCGGGTCCCAGCACGGCAACATTCAGATTGCCCATATGCCTGATCTCTTGGTTATCCAGGGCAATGAGGTTTGCTCCATGCTCAGTACTCCACTCTTTTTGACATCCGAGATCGAGCAATGTCCGCACCTCCGGTGCTCAAACTCCGGGTATCATCCATCGCCCTTCGCGCCCTTTGCGCCTTCGCGTGAGGTGACGGTAGGCGTAGTGCCGAGATTTCACGCGAAGAACGCGAAGCCGCGAAGCGCACCGGGTCGGAGCATGAGAAGAACTGAAGGGTGCGATGGGCTGAACACCCGGAGTTTGAGCAACCGTCAGGTTGCGACGGGAGTCAATGTTTTGAACACCTGGAGGGCTGTCTAAAACATTTTAGCGAAACACTGGTGCTGCCTGGGGGAGACTATATCCGCGCATCGCCGGAGTCCTGCACGCAAACACCCGGTCAGGGGGCGGGAACCGGCGCAATAAATCCAAATGAATTTTAATAAATGTAACTTAATTTTATGAGCACATATGCGGAGAACAGCACCGATCATCATCCTGACGCTCATTTGCGCGCTTCTCGTCAGCATGGCCGCTGCGGTCGCTCTCGGACCAAGCGGGATCGCCTTCGGATCGCTGCTTACCTCGGATAACGCCTGGATGATCCTCTGGGAGATCCGGCTGCCGAGGGTGATCGCCGCAGCGCTGGTCGGGTGCGGGCTTGCCGTGGCAGGCACGGCCATGCAGGCGCTGTTCCGAAACCCCATGGCCGACCCCTACATCATCGGCACGTCGTCGGGCGGAGCGCTCGGGGCTACCCTCGCAATCGTCTTTTTCGCCGGTACGGGACGCACGGTGCTTGCGTTCGCCGGGGCGATGGCCGCCACGTTCGCCGTATACTTCATCGCCCGCAGAGGGGGCAAGATCCCGGTCGAGACGCTCCTGCTCTCCGGCGTCGCCCTCGCGACGCTTCTGTCGGCACTCCTCTCCTTCCTCATGTATACCGCAGGAAAAAGTCTGCACCAGATCATGTTCTGGCTGATGGGAGGGTTCTGGAACATATCGTGGAACGACGTCGTCGTCGCCCTTCCCATCCTGATCGGGGGTGCGGGCATCTACCTCTTCGCACGCGACCTCAATATCCTCGCCCTGAACGAAGAGGACGCAACCCACCTCGGGGTGAACGTCGAGCGGGCGAAACAGATCCTCCTCGCACTGAGCGCGTTCGTGACCGGAATAGCCGTTGCAGTAGCCGGCTCAATCGGGTTCATCGGCCTCATTACCCCGCACGTGATGCGGCTGATCGTCGGCCCCGACCACCGTTTCCTCTTTCCCGCGGCCGCACTTGCCGGCGCCATCCTCCTCGTATGGGCGGACGCGCTCACGCGAACCTTCACGAGCGACATGCCTGTCGGCATCCTGACCGCCTGTTTCGGCGCACCGTTCTTCATATACCTCCTCCGGAGCCGGATGAAAGCATGAAACCGATTGAGATCACCGATATCGACGTCTCTTACGGCGCAAAGAAGATCCTCGAAGCAATCACGTTCCACGCGGACGCAGGCGAGATCCTCGGCATCGTCGGGCCGAACGGGTCGGGAAAGACGACGCTCCTGAAAGCGATGACCAGGATCGTCGCACGCGATAACGGGGAGATCCGGCTCGATGACCGGGATCTCGACTCGCTCGGGCACCGCGAACTTGCGCGCCGGGTTGCGGTCGTCCCGCAGGACATCTCCATCGGCTTCGAGTATTCGGTGCGCGACGTCGTCATGATGGGGCGGCACCCCTACATCGGACGGTTTGCCTCCGAGACGGCCCGGGACGTGGAGATCTGCGAGCATGCCATGCATCTTGCAAACGTCGCAGATCTCGCCGGGGCCTCGGTGCACGACATCAGCGGCGGGGAACGCCAGCGGGTGCTCATAGCGCGGGCGCTGGCGCAGGAACCGAAGATCCTGCTGCTCGACGAAGCAACCTCGAACCTCGACGTCAGCCACCAGGTCGAGATTCTCAACATAATCAGGGATCTCGCGGGTGAAATCACGGTCGTAAGCGTCTTTCACGACCTGAACCTGGCCGCATACTACTGCAACCGGCTCCTGCTCCTCAAAGACCGGAAGGTCTACGCCGCAGGAGCGCCCGGGGCGGTCCTGACCCGTGAGAACATCCGCGAGATCTTCGGGATGGAAATGCTCGTCAAACCGCACCCGCTTACGGGAAAACCATACGTCCTGCCGGTATACATGCACCAGTCGAGTGCGGGAGCGAACCGGCGGGTGCACGTCGTCTGCGGCGGGGGAACCGGTTCCGATATCCTCCACCTGCTCCATGCCGCGGGTTTCACGGTCACCTGCGGCGTCTTAAACGTCCTCGACACAGACTACGGAACGGCCATGCACCTCGGTCTTCCCTGCATCGCGGAGCCCCCGTTTCACGGCATCACCCCGGAATCGCTCTCGGGCCTCAGGAAGTGCCTGGAGAGCGCAGACGCCGTCATCGTCACGGCAATGCCGATCGGCAGGGGGAACCTCGACAACCTCCGGGTTCTGCTCGACTATCCGGCAAAGCCCGTAATATTCTACGCACGGGGCCGCA
>JASGMC010000107.1 GCA_030156625.1 Methanoculleus sp. | reverse complement strand
ACGACGCTCTTCCGATCTGCAACCCCTCCCCCTATGGCGATATTCCCACGGTCCAGTGTACGGTGCTTGAGTTGGCACGCGTGAAGGGGCATCTCTTGGAGCAGGGGGGCGTTATAACTGCCGTTCTCAGTGCCATTTAACATCCCCACCCCCAGGTGCCCAACCTATTTCCTCCTGTCAGACAGATGATCTACCGTGATCGGCAGCCTCGACCCCAACCAGAACGAGCGCGAACGCCGGCTCCTCGACGCTATCCGGGAGCAGGGAGCGACGCCGGAGACCATCCGCCTATTCCGGGACCTCATCCTCTCGTACTACCGTGCCCACGGCCGCGACCTCCCCTGGCGGCACACCGCCGACCCCTACCGGATCCTGGTCTCCGAGATCATGCTCCAGCAGACGCAGGTCGAACGGGTCGCCGTGAAATACCGTGAGTTCCTCGAACGATTTGGGGACTTCGAGAGCCTTGCCCGCGCTCCCAGAAGCGAGGTGCTCCTCGCCTGGCAGGGCATGGGCTACAACCGCCGGGCGATCGCGCTCCAGGAGACTGCACGGCGCGTCGTGGACGACCACGGCGGGGAACTTCCTGCCGACGTCGAGACGCTCGCGACCTTCCCCGGCATCGGGAACGCGACCGCGTCGGCCATCTGTGCGTACGCGTTCAACATGCCGGTCGTCTACATCGAGACGAACATCCGGCGGATCTTCATCCACTTCTTCTTCCAGGACCGGGAGGGCGTCCGGGACGACGAGATCCTCCCGCTCGTGGAGAAGACCCTTGATCGCGAGAACCCGCGGGAGTGGTATAGCGCGTTGATGGACTACGGGACGGTGTTGAAGAAGCGGACGGCGAACCCGAACAGGAGAAGCGCGTCCTACTCCCGGCAGAGCCGGTTCGAGGGGTCCGACCGGCAAATCAGGGGACAGATCCTCGCGCTCGTCCTCGAGGAGGGGACGGTCACGGAGAAAGAGATGATCCTCCGGCTCTGCGAAGAGCCCGGACGGGTGAAGAGGATTCTCGGGGAACTCGCACGGGAGGGGTTCGTCGCCGAGAGCGAAGGTGCATATACCTGTAGGTAAGGTTGATGCCCGTACGGGATCACCCGAAAGAAGCATGAAGATCGGCTACCCGTGCATCAACCGGAGCATCGGCTGCTCCCCGGGCCGCACGTTCCGGCTCTCCTCCTACTCCGACGAGCGGCTGGAGGAGACCGTCCGGGAGAATCTCCGCTGTCTCGCAGAGATCCTCCGCTATAACCGGAGAGAGTGCATCCTCTTCTTCCGGATCGGCTCCGGCCTCGTGCCGTTCGCGTCGCACCCGGTCTGCACCGCAGACTGGCAGGAGACCTTCGCGGAGCCGTTTCGCGAGATCGGCCGGTTCGTTCGCGAGCACGGGATGCGGATCTCCATGCACCCCGACCAGTTCGTCGTCATCAACGCGAAAGACCCGGGCATCGTTGATAAGAGCGTCGCGGAACTCCGCTATCACGCCGCCGTTCTCGACACCATGCGCCTCGACGGAACCGCGAAAATCCAGCTCCACGTCGGCGGGGTCTACGGCGACCGGGAAGCCGCCATGGAGCGGTTCGCGAGCGTGTATTCCCGCCTCGACGAGAACATCCTTCGCCGGCTGGTCGTCGAGAACGACGACTCGCGCTACACCCTGGCCGACTGTCTCCGCATCCACGAGGAGACCGGCATCCCGGTGCTCTTCGACGTCTTCCACCACCGGGTCAACCCTTCGGGCGCCGGGGTTGCCGAAGCAGTCGAATTGTCCGGCGCGACCTGGCGGCCCGGAGACGGCATCCCGATGATCGATTACAGCACCCCGATGCCCGGCGGGCGGAAGGGGCGGCACGCGGAGAGTCTTGACGGTGCCGATTTCGAGCGGTTCCTCGGCGAGACCGCGCGGGCTGATATGGATATCATGCTCGAGATCAAGGATAAAGAGAAGAGCGCTCTTGCCGCCGTCGGGATCGCCCGCCGGGACGGGCGGTTCCGCCTGCCGCGAGAGTGGTAAGTCCGGGCGCTTCTCTTCAGGGTGTAACGACGTCTATCGTCGGCGGGACGAGCGCCGCGCTGATGGCGTGGCAGATCCCGTTGGTGCAGAACGCGTCTGCCTCGACGATGGGGACGCTGTTGACGGTGATGCCTTTATCCGACGACCGTATGACAAGGTCGGTCCCGAGGCTCGACCTGACGGCAGCGATGCTCCGGAGATCCTCCGAGGTCAACTGCCCCGGCACGACGTGGTAGCTCGTGATGAGAAGGAGTTTGTCCGCGTCCTGCCGGATCTCGTCCATCCGGTCCTTTGGAACCCTCGCAAACGCCTCGTCCGTCGGGACGAAGACCGTGTACGGCCCCCTCTCGCGGAGCATCGGCTCCATGCCCGACATCCTGATCAGTTCGAGAAATACGGTGAGGTTATTGGAGTCCTCCAGGGTTTCGATGATGTTCTTCATGCTGCTCTCTCCAATCGCATCACTACATGTGCCGGATTATTTATACGTTCTGGCTACCCGTGTACGGCGACAGATCTTGCAACGGGCGACAGAAGCAGTGCGGAGACCGCATGGCAGATCCCGTTGGTACACCACGCATCGGCTTCGACGACCAGCACGTTATTGACCAGCACCCCCTCCGATGCAACCTCCACGGTCAGGTCTTCTCCCTGGAGCGACCGGAGCGTCCGTATGCCGAGAAGGTCAATCATGGAATGGACTCCCGGGACGATATGGTAGTTCAGGGTCTCGGCGAGCCGGTCGGCATCCCGGCGAATCATGTCGAGTTCCGACCCGGATACCGCCCGGAACGCATCGTCGTCCGGGACGAAGAGTGTGTAAGGTCCTTCAGTGCTCAACCGCTCCTCCATGCCGGCCGCCCGTACGAGGTCGAGAAACGTGGCAAACGATCCCGATTCCTGCAGGGTCGCGAAGATACTCTTCATACGAACCAACTCCCGGCGGGAGATGAAGAGACGTGAGTATATAAAATTACGGGTGGTTCCGCACGGCTCCCGGGGCCGGTTTCCGGCATCCCCCGACCCCCGCCGCCGGACGTGCGCCGGGCCCGAACCTACCTCTTCACCCGCGCCTCGACCGCCCGAGGCAGGAGCACCCTGTCGATGACGTGATAGATACCGTTCGTGCACTCGACGTCGGGCTGGATGACGGCGGCATCGTTCAGCCGCATCGCCTCCGGAGGGCCCGCGATATCCAGGTGGTCCCCCTGCAGGGTCCTGATCGCCTCCATCCGTGCCAGTTCCTGCGTGGTGAGTTTGCCCTGGATCACGTGGTACAGGACCATGCTCTCGAGCCGCTCCCGGTCCTCCGTGATAGCGTCCAGCACATCCCGTGGAAACCCGGAATACGCCTCATTCGTCGGAAACAATGCCGTATACTCCCCCTCTTCCCGGAGCGTCTCCGCCATCCCCCCGGCCTGCAGCATCGCAACGGAGGTGCTCAACCGATCGTCTTCCCGGGCCGTCTCAAAGATGCTCTTCATGGACACCCGGATCATTTAGCCAATTATATATAATTACGGGCATAGCAGATCGGGGCTCCAGGGACGGTCGTCGAGGGGGATGGGTCCCGAATCTGCGCACCTTCTCCCGCCGGGAGGAGTCCGCGAGAAAAAAGATTCCGGCCGGACCGTGAAGTCCTGTCCGCCCGTGGTCCTGCTCACTTCGTTGCGTAGGCCTCGAATGCCTGCGAGAGCGTCACGAAGGGGATGCCATCAAGGACGTGGATGATACCGTTGTCCGCCTCCATGTTCCCCTCGAGCACGACGGCCTCGTCCACCTGGGTGCCCTGCTCGGTCTTCCGGACCATGATGGGGTTCCCTTCGACGGTCTGCACGACATTCTTTTCGAGCAACGCATCGAGCGTCCACTTATGGTTGCCGATCGTGAAGAAGTCGATCAGGTGCGAGAGCATCTGTTTGTCGTTCAAGATCATCGCCCGGTTCGGCTCGGGGATCGCATCCCATGCCGAATCGACCGGAGCAAAGAACGTCATCGGCCCCTCGCCCTGCAGCGTCTTCTCCTCGCCGAGGGTCCGGATAATCTCGACGAGCCTGCCGAACCTCCCATCGTTCTGTAACATCTCAAAGATCTTCGCCATACCAGGTACCTCCCTGCGGGGCGGTTCGTGGTATGTTATCGTATATATGGATTATTATATTCTCAATATTATGAAAACCGGAGTGGAGATACGCGCCTCTGTCTGCGGGCCGGGCGGCGGGGCCCGCCCCCGCTCCCCCGCGAAGAACGGGGGGATCGGACCTGGCAACGGCAAAGCCGTCACTCGCGAATCAGGTCGCCGATATACCCTTCAAGGAGTTCGAGCGCCTCCCATTCCCGGGAGCCGCCGCACTTCCGGGCGAGGCCGGTGTGGTGCTCGATCAGCTGTTTAAGCCACGGGTCGCGGCTCCTGACGTAACGGGTGGCATGGACCGTTGCGTCCACGATGCTCGCAAAGCCCCGGTTCACCGGGTGCAGCCTGAGATCGAGCACCTCTTCGTGGACGGGGACGAGCCGGACGACGAGCGCCTCGTCGCTCGACCGCTCCACGTCGGCGGCAAACGCGGCCCAGGCCTCCGCGTCGCGGAGGCGGCAGACGACCATCCCGTTGATCTCTTCGAAGACGAAGGCGTCCTCGGGGAGGTCGTCGAACGCGGTCCGGACGTAGATCACGGGATCGAAGACGAAGTTCGCGACCACCCAGCGGTTCCGGGCGATGTTCCTCGCCGTATGGCTCCCCCGGAAGAGGACCATGTGCAGGGAGCCGCCCCGGTTGATGATCCCCATGGGAGCGGCGTTGCCGTCGGTGGTCGCGATAACCTCGTTGATCCCCTCGGTCAGCAGTCCCACTGCCATCCCTCCCCGAGCGCCACATATATCCCGGCGATGACGATGTCGGCGATCGAGCCCGGATTGATGCCGGCGTCGACACACTCGGCGTCGAAGGCGCGAAGATCGCGGCCACCGCCGAGCACCTCGGCCGCACACCGCATCGTCCTCTCCGCCACCGCCTCCCCGTGCTTCTTCGCGATGAAGGTATCCGGCACTGAAGCGAGGAGGTCGAGGAACGCCGCGACGATCGCTTCACGCCCACTCCCGTGCGAATGCAGCAGGTCCGCGCACCGGCGGGTCAGGGCAAATCCGTTCGTCCACTCCCGTGCGACCATGTCCCGGGGCGCCGAGTAGGCCATGACGTCGGCAAGGGTCATCCCCCGCTCCCTTATCACGGCGACCGAGGCCGGGGCGTTCACGTCCAGGTCGTCGCTCTCGGCCATCCGGACCCTCGTGAGGCCGAACGCCGCGTAAAAATCGATCGCGTCCTCGACATCGGTCCCGGCGACGACCTTCCGCGCCCCGTCGATATCTCCCCCGAGAACGAGCGGGACGAGCAGGATGAATGCCCCGAAGTGGGTGTTTCCCCCGGCGTGGTCGTTCGTACGCATGACCGCCTCCCGGATCAGGCTCCCGACCCGGCCGCCGTTCCTCTCGGCCGCATCGAAGACGGGTCCCGCGAGGATCGTCGAGGCGAGGAAATGCTCGAGGCGGGTGTCCGGATAGTCGTGGCACCGGTCCACGTTCCCGGGTTTCGGGTAGGCGCAGACCTCGAGCATCATCGCCATCTGCGCACGTTCAGCTCGATTCATCGGCGGTTTCTTCTCCACCAAATACACTGTGCAGGATCTTCTCCGAGAGGTGGTGCTTGCACCGCATGTACTCCCGCGGAGAGAGGCCTTTCTTCTCAAGGGTCATGTTGCGGAACATGCAGGGAGAGCTCATCTTGCAGCACCAGGCGAGGCTCCCGAAACAGGTGTTCTTTCCGTCGTCGAGCGGAGTTCCCTCCACCGCCTCCTGTTTGACTCTCAGGTAGTCGTTCCGGGAGAGCCCGATCCTCTCGAGGGTCGGGATGAGCGGGCAGGCCTTCACCGGCATGCAGCAGAAGGCGAGCGCCCGAATATCGCCGCCGCGGCAGAGCTGTTTCGGGGCGTTGTACCAGCCGCCCTCGTCGGCGGACCGGGTGATGGCGGCATCGAGGCCGGCAAGCGTCCAGGGATCGGACTGCCGGGCAAGCGAGACGAGGTCCGCCCCGTGGGAGAAGGCATCCATCGCCTTATCGAACGTGGTTATTGAGTTGTTCGCGATCAGCATCAGGGGAGAGGCGTTGCGGATCTGGCGGACCTTGTTGTGCCCGAAGTCCATCAGGTCCACGTGGAGGATATCCGCCCCCGCCTTCCAGACGGTGCGGGCGAGGTCGGCGTCGTTCGCCGCGATACCTGCCCGGACCTTCACCGAGACGGTCACATCCGCCGCTTTCAGGGCCCGGATGATCTCGACGAGTTTTGCAGGATGCTGCAGGAGGTACTCGCCACACCCGGCGTCAAGCATCGGGGACTGCCTGCAGTGTGCGTCGATCTCGTAGACCACGCGGTTTTCAAAAGCCTCAGCAACCTCCCCATAGGCGGCAGGCGTACTCCCGCGGAGGTTGATGCCCGCGACAACGTCGCTCTGTTTAAGGGCATCGATCTCTTTTTCCAGCGCTTCCAGGGGATCGTCGTATAAAAACTCTTTCCGACCCGCCTCTGCCATCTGCCGGCTCGCGTCAAGGGTGGGGCCGTCGATGGAGTAGCCGCCGATGAAGGCCGCCCCGATATGGGCCGCCCGCTCGAGGACGTAGGCCGCATCCACGATCCCGGCCATGGATGCGACTACTATCGGTGTTTTCACGATCCGATCGTTTATGAGGAGTTCAAAACGATCATATGCTTCCATCATGCTTCTCCATCTGTTGGCGGTGAGAGAGGATATTGATTTGTATCCAGGCCCGGGAGGTCGTACTCCTCACCGGAGCGGATGAGCGCACAGCAGAGCCGGAAATCGTCTATCGAGATGCCGGGGACGTTCCCGTAGTATTGAAGCACTGTGTCCCAGGGCATGAGGTATGCCTCCTTCGCCCTCCCCGCGCCGAACCGGAACTCGACGGCAAGAAACCCCCGCCGCCCGGTCCTCTTGATGAAGTCGGTGATCGCGTCTATCTGGTGGACGTTGTTCTTGTCGAAGTGGAAGTGCTGGGAGAAGTAGATCTTCTTGCCCGATATCGACTTGCACTCGATGGCCAGGTAGTAGCGGGGGTCGAGAGAGTCCACGAGGACGTCGACGTACTGGGTATTGAATTTGCTCTGCTTGAGCCGGTAGGCGAAC
>JASGMC010000014.1 GCA_030156625.1 Methanoculleus sp. | reverse complement strand
GGGGCGGCGACCTTTTGCCGCGGGTACCGGTTCAGGCCCGGAAGGGAGCAGACTTACCGTGGACGTTCGGCGCCCATGGGGTTGCGGGGTGGAGGAGGGATGCAGCGGTGAATGCCTGTGCGCACGGTCGACCGAGGACGTGTCCCCAACGGCGATCTCCATGGCAAAAGTAACGATTCTTGGGGCTACAGGGAACGTCGGCGTGTTTGCGGCCCACACCATATCCGAAATCCCGTACGTCAGCGACATGCTGCTCATCGGGAGGCCCGGACGCGAAGATTTTCTCGCGGGCTGCTGCCGTGACCTCTCCGACTCGTTTGCTGCACGAGGCACCGACGTCCGGCTCTCGTACAGTACGAGCCTTCTCGATGCAAAAGACTCGGATGTCATCATCTGCACGGCAGGTGTGCCCCGTCGGCCCGGCCAGGACCGTAACGACCTTGCCTTCGAGAACGCAAAGATCACCGCCGAAACCGCCGAAACCATCGGCAGGTCTTCACCCGACGCCATCCTCTTTCTGGTGACGAACCCTGTCGACGTCATGACCGCCGTCGCCCTGAAGTATTCGGGGTTCCAGCCGAGGCAGATCTTCGGCCTCGGGACGCATCTCGACTCGATGCGCTTGAAGTCCCTTATTGCACACTATTTCCGGGTCCACGTCAGCGAGGTGCATACCCGCATCATCGGCGAGCACGGCGAGAGCATGGTTCCGCTCTGGTCGGCGACGACGATCGGCGGCATCCGGATCAACAACCTGCCCACCTTCTCGGGCCTGCCCGCGCAGGAGATGATCGATACCGTCAGAACGAGCGGCGAGGCGATCATCAGGGATAAGGGCGCCACCGTCTACGGGCCCGGAGAAGCGATTGCAACGCTTGTGAAGACGATCCTCGGGAACGAGAACCGTATCCTCACCGTTTCAAGTTACATCAAAAGCGAGATCCACGGGATCGGCGATGTCTGCATCGGCGTGCCCGCCCGTATCAACCGCGACGGCGTTTTCCCGGTTCCGCTTAGCCTCGAAGAGGACGAAGTCACCGGATTTAAGGAATCGGTCGAAAAGATCCGCAGGATCACTGCCGATGTGATGGAGCGGCTCGAAGAGGCTCGTTAGGAAAAGTGGGTATCGGGAATCCACTTATACAAGCGTGGATTCGATGATCTCGGCGCTTGCGACGCCTTCAAGGTTCTGGAGCGCTGCTTCGACTTCATCGGGAGCCCCGGCTTTGTCAGGGACGACGACGGCGGCTTTCAGCGCCACGAGGCCGAAACCGATCGGTTCTTCCCGGATATCGTCGACCGGAACGGCCGCCTTGACCGCAGCTTTGAGCGCTTCACGGTCGACATCGGGGGATTCCGGCATTATCTTCACGATTATGGCTACGTTTCCCATGATTATGGCCCCCGGAACCCGCACTTCGGACATGTATAGCCTATGCTCTGCTCCCTGCACCGGTAGCACCGGTTAATCTCGTGCGCGCACACCGGGCACGGGAACCAGGTGGAGCCTTCCTCGGCCAGCGTGGCATTGCAGGAGGTACATCGATCTCTCGCTGTCATCGTCGTTTCCTCGAATGTTAACCTATCATATCGCCGCCGCAGCAATTAAAATCTCGGATCGACGAGCGTCCCGACGACTGCCTCATCCCGGAGGGCACGGCGAACCCGGTCATCGTGCCTGCCGTTCACCACCCGGGCCCGCAGGTTGTGCTCGAAGACGAACCGGATGAACGCCGGATCGACCTCGTCGGGGGTGATGGAAGGGTCCTCGACCCTTGAAAGAAGCCTGCGGTGATGACGGATGCCGTCGACCGATTTGAGGAGGAGGAGGTCGGCCGAGAGTTCTTTCGCGACCCAGGCGGCGATGGTGTCGGAGGTGACGTTCCAGGAGTGGGGAAGGGGGTCGACTCGCCGAAGGGCGCAGTAGGGGAGGAGAACCGTCACCTCCGCCGGAAGCGTGAGGGTGAAAGCCGCCGGGACGCCGTGCGAGGCGATGTACCACCCGAACTGCTCCATGCCGGCAATCGCCATCCAGTGGGCGGCGGTATCGGAGACGTCGAGCCGCCGGACGAGGTCGGCGAACTTCCCGCCGCCGGGCACGATCAGCACCGGGCGCCCGGCCTCGCGGAAGATCTCGAGCAGGGGGGCGACCCGGTCGAAGAGGCTTCCGCCCACCTTGACGACCAGCGGGAATGCAGGCGAACTCATATCGCTTTGCTATTAAACCGGAGAAGACATAACCCTGCGTATGCGCCGGATCGCCGCCGTCTTCCTGCTCCTCTGCCTCCTTGCCGGCACGGCCGGTGGTATCCAGATCGTCGAGTTCTGCCCGGACCCCTACCAGCCCGGCGACCCCGACGAATACCTGGTGCTCGAGGGAGAGGGGGTGCTCGACGGCTACGTCCTCTCGGACGGCGAGGGAGGATACCGGTTCCCGCCGGGAACACGGATCGACGGGCGGTTGACGGTCGCGAGGGGGGGCCCTGCGTTCGAGCGGGCCCACGGCTACCTCCCCGACTTCGAGATCGAGGCGCGAACGCCGGCCGTGCCGGACGTGATCCCGAACGGGAACCTCCTGATGGCGAACCGGGCCGACGAACTTCTCCTCTACCACGGGACCACCCTCGTCCAGCAGGTCGCCTGGCCCGCCGACGTCCACCCGCGGGAAGGGCAGATCCACTACCAGGAGGACGGCGTATGGGACCCGCGCCCGCTCTCCATCGGCCAGTCGCGCCTCTCACCCGCGACCTTCGAGGGCGTCGCGGTGACCGCGTTCGCCGCGCCGGACTGTTCGTACGAGGTATTCTCGGCGGCCGTCGCGGAGGCGGAACACGAGATCCTGGTGAACGTCTACGAGTTCACCGACGAAAAGATGGCAAGGGACCTCATCTCTGCCCGCGAGCGAGGGGTGGCCATAACCGTACTACTCGAGGGCGGGCCGGTGGGCGGCGTCTCCGCGGAAGGGCGGGCGGTCGCGGGCGCCCTCAACCGGAGCGGCATCCCGGTTCTTTCGATGACGACGACGGATGCCGCCCACGCAAAGTACCGCTACGACCATGCCAAGTATCTCGTCATCGACGGGAGCACCGTTCTGCTCGGGAGCGAGAACTTCAAGCCCGGCGGCTACCCGGAGGCGGGGCTGCAGGGCAACCGCGGGTGGGGCGTCCTCCTCGAGGACCCCAAACTCGCGGCCTATTTCCGGGATCTCTTCCTCCTCGATGCGGCAGGCGGCGACATCGTCCCGCTCGAGGGCACGGCGGCCGAGCTCTGCACGCCCTGGGCGCCCGACTACACGGTCGAGTTCACAGTCTGCCGTGCGGAGGGGGCGCGGGTGACCCCTGTCGTGTCCCCCGACACAAGCGCGCTCATCCTCGGGCTGATCGAAGGGGCGCAGGAGAGCATCGCGATCGAGCAGGCCTACATCACGAACGAGACGGGGCATGACCTCAACCCCTACCTTGCGGCCGCGATCGACGCCTCCCGGCGGGGGGTTGCGGTACGGGTGCTCCTCGACTCGGCCTGGTTCAACACCGAGGGCGACGCGGACAACGACGAGATGGTCGGGGTCATCAACCGGTTCGCCGCGGCGGAAGGGCTGCCGCTCGAAGCGCGGCTCGCGGACCTCGAGGCGAACGACCTCGACAAGATCCACAACAAGGGGGTCATCGTCGACGGCCGGACGGTGCTCGTCAGCAGCATCAACTGGAACGCCAACTCGCCGGCGTTCAACCGGGAAGCGGGCGTGATCATCGAGCACCCGGATATCGCCGCCTACTACACCGGGGTCTTTGAAGACGACTGGAACGTCTCGAATGAAGAAGGAGCAGGCGGTGCTCCCGGACCGGACCGGCTCAAAATAGTGGCGGCGGCGTGCATACTCGCCGGGCTTACGGGGCTCTACCTCTACCGGCGGAGGCGCACCTGAGGCCTTACCGTCTTCCGACAGGATCGGCGGAGCGGCAGACGTCGCAGATGGTTATCGTCCCCTCACCCGAGGCGACGGCGGAGACCCACCGCTCGATGACCATATCAAGGTCGCCGGGGAAATTTTCCCGGTTAAATCCGCGTTTCCGGCTCATGTACTGGGATATCGCGGCCCTGCTGATCCCGAGACGCTTCGAGGCTTCGCTCTGGCTGATCCCGCGCTCGTTCACCAGACGGTAGACCATCTCGGCACGCATCTGGGGGAGCAGTCTGCGGACGAGGGAATCGCAGCGCATGATGTCGCAGGAATAAGGCTCGGTCATTGCACAGACACCATCTGGGATTCTTTGTACTCGTAGAGGATCTGCCGGGCGTCCCTGAAGTTGAACTTCTCCACGATCATATCGTTATCCTTGAGTCGCTTTAAAGCATATCGGACGGTGCGGGGGGCCAGGCTGCTGAGGCGGACGAGCTCCTTATGGGTCAGGGCACCCCCGTCCTCTAAAAGCAGGAGGATCTTTCTCGAGGAGGGGGGAAGGTTCACATCATCCATGCAGGATCGTTAACGCTGTTAACATATCAAACTGACGGATGTTATAACCCCGGGGGGTCTATAGCATATCTATGCTGGAACGGCAGGAGAAAGCAGCACTCGCCGTCCTCATATGCGTCGTCGGGATCGTGCTTGCGGCGCACCTCCTCTTCGACGCCGTCGGACGGCCGCTGGTGGCGGACCCATACTCACCGGAGGTTCCCGACGGGGCGCTGGTCCTCCTCGAGGGGAAGATCGAAGAGATCAGGACGACGTCGACCGGCGCGCACCTGATCCTCACCGTCAACGGCACCCCGGTCTTTCTGCCGCAGAACGTGGCCTTCGGGCTCGAACTCCATGAAAACGAGAACGTAACGCTGTACGGGACCGTCCAGACCTACCGCGGGACGCGGGAAGTGGTGGTGGCCTCCGCCGGGGATATCCGGGTGGTGAAGTGACCTACTTCGTCTTCGTGTAGAATATATCGGCGCCGTCGGCATCCGAAAAGAGGGGCTCTCCCTGCCGGGGCTTCCTGGAATTCTCTTTCGGCTTCGTGGTCTCCGGTTCGGGCTCCCGGCGGGCGGGGCCCGGGGTCTCGTCGGGTTTCTTCTTCCGCCCCCCCTCCACACCGGCTCCGGAGGGGAGGTCTCCGTCGTTGATCCGCACGTTCGGCATACATGAGAATCGCCCGGCCCGCTATATGACACCTCTGGATCGGCCGCCGGCAACACCGGGTTTTTTCGGATACAACAGGCGGTCCTTCCCCCTCCCATCGAGAAGGGAGAGCGGTGCAGGGGGTGGGAGCGGGCACAGGGCAACCCCTCGCGACCCGCGCGGGCTTTGCGCGGCAGAAATCCGGAATGGATTTCCCGCCGCAACAGAGATATTCAACCATCACGCGAGCAGTAGTGATCCGGGGAGAGAGAGCCGGCGACGCGGCGGGCCGGAGCGGCACGGAGGATAACCCACTCTCCGCCGTCCCCGGCGAAGCCCGGCAGGGGCTCGCGGCATACGCCGCCGGTTCCCTCGCTGCTCTCCTGATCCCGGGCATTCCCCCGGTGAACGGGATCGTCGCGGCGTTCCTCATCTACGCATGCCTCGTCCGGCTTACATGAACCGCTCGAACCGGTCGCGGGGCACCCGGCAGATCGGGCAGGTCTCGGGCGGTTCATCCCGGGCGCAGAGGTAGCCGCAGACCCGGCACCGCCAGACCGGATACTTCAGGGTTCCCGGGACTGCAGCACGCTCCTCTTTCTGCCGGCGGCGCTCGGCCGGAGGAGGACGCCGCTCCGGGACGGGATCGGCGGCACGCTTCCCGGCCTCCACGTCGGCGGTGACGTAAAGGGCGCAGTAACAGGCACCGTAATCGGCGAGATCGGGGTCCCGGTAGTCGCAGGGGCAGATGATGTCGAGGTCGTCGTCCCGGTCTCCCGAGGCGAGCCGGCAGGGACAGGAGATGTAGCCGTAACGCTCCAGGTTCGCGAGCAGGCCACGGACGAGGTCCCGGGTGAACTCCCAATCCGGGTTGAGATGATAACCGCCCGCCTCCGCCTCGCGGGCGAGGTCGCGCATAAAGCGGTCGACCACTTCCTCGCTCGCCGTGTCAGACACCGACCGCCTCCCGGATCTCGTCTTCCCGGAACCCCACGATCACCTTTGCGTCGTCGATGACGACGGTCGGGAACGAGAGCCGGGGATTCCAGCGTTCGACTTCCCGGATCACGCGATCACGCTCCTCGCCCGCGAGCAGGTCCACGTAGACATACGAGAACCCGACGCCGAGGTCGGTGAGGAGCTGTTTTGTCCGCGCGCACCAGCCGCAGGTGCTCAGAGCATAGAGAATCACCCTGCCGCGGTCAACTCCAGGCACGTGCTGCATCGCCATCGGAAGCCTCCTTCTGTTACCATCACCCTGACTCTAGGGCCGAAGGTAAGTAGTTTGCCCCGGGCACCGGCACACGGGGTCAGGAGGACACGGGCTCAAAAAGGAGGAGAAGGCCGGCACCGTCCCCGGGAATCGCAAGCGACGCCCCCGAGAGCCCGAACTTCCGCCGGTAGAACCGGAGCCTCCGTGGGGAGAGAGGGCCGGAACTCCGGATCAGGAGACCGACCGCACCTCCCTCGCGCCGGAGGCCGAGCCGGATCTCCCGTGCGCCGGCGGCTGCCATATCCTCGAGAACGCCGGTGACTTCGTCGCAGAACCGTTCCCGGTCGATCAGCACCGGCGGGAGAGGGTCTCCGGCGTCGACAACGAAATCGACGCCCTCAAAGAGCGGGAGGTAGGCGAGCCGGGAGACGAGTTCCACCCGGTATGCCGCCGGGTCGTCCGCCGAATCGATGAACGCCTCATCAGAGAACGGACACGCCAGGAGACCGGCCACGAGGCCGTGGAGCACCGTCGGGAGGTCGGCGGCGGAGAGGTGCGCGATGTCCCGGTAGCCCATGATCGTGTTCATGAAGTCGGTGAGGAGGCGGCCGGCCCGGCGGAGGAGCGACGCGTCGACGACGTGGTCCAGCCGGTCTCCCGCAAAGTGGGCCTCGATCCGCGGGATCACCTGGACGGCCTTGAGGACCAGCTGGACCTCGAACTTCTCCCCGGCGTTGAATTCGTCGGCGAACCGTGAAAAATCGGCAAGAAACCCGTCAATCTGGTCGGATTCCAGGAGTTCCAGGTAGCGCCGGGCCTCTTCGGGCTCGCCGAGGTCGTCGAGACGGTAGGCGAGGGCGTAGAGGCGCCCCGCGAGCACGGCAAAGACCCGATTGGCCTCCTGGAGCAGGTCGACGGCGTGCTCCAGGGAGTCGGCGAGCCGTTCCCGGTCGAAGGTGCCGATATCAGCCATCTTCTCCGCCTCCCCCTGCAGCCGGTCGAGGAGCGCCGGCATCGCCGCGGCAGGGATCCCCCTGCCGTGGCCCGGGCAGCAGAGGCTCACGGGTTCGTGGGCGAGGATCCACCGGACCCTTCCTACGGACTCAAGCAACGCCGGCTGGTCCCAGCCGGCAAGCCCGGCGATCCCGGGGCTCGCGGAGAAGAGGAGGTCGCCGATGAAGAGACATTCGCCGAGACGGATGCAGATGCTGTCGTGCGTGTGCCCGGGGGTGTGGTAGACCGAAACTACATCCCCGGAACGGAGCGGGATCCGCTGCCGGTGAAGGACGATGCCGCCATCCGTCTCCAGGGCCTCGCGGTCGCGGGCGGCAAGAAGGGGGAGACCAACCGGGAGCGGCTCGACCTCCCACCCCATGAGATCCGCAACCGTCCGGGCCGCATCACCGGCCTCGAGCGCCCGGGCGCCCTCCTCCTCTATGGCGACGCAGAGGTGCGGGAGAGACCGGAACCGCCGGTCCCGGACGGCCTGGTAGCAGTGGTCGGCGTGGCAGTGGGTGAGGAAGAGGAGGACCGGCCGCGGGGCTTCCCTGAGGAGATCTTCCACGAGCGCCATGATCCGGTCCATCTGCCCGGGCTCAGCTCCGGTATCGACGAGCAGGATCTCGCCGGGTGTCCGGATGAGGTAGGCGTTCGAACAGGTTACGTCCGGTTTCCGGAGGAAGGGGTAGATCTCGGCGCCGGCGGTTCCCGGCACCGGTTGCCATTGTTGGTCTTTGAGCATTGTCTGCACCCGGTCAGAAGGATAGTGACCATTGTTGCACCGCAGGGGAGAAAAAACAGGCGGGTTTTCCCCGGAAGGAAGGACGTCCGGCCGGATGGCGGGGCTCGGGTAGTTTCTTATCCCACCGTGCGGGAAGGAGAAGTGAGATGAACGTATGAATGTCAGAAGACTTGCCGGAATCGCGGCCGCGCTCGTGCTCGCGGCATGGATCTGCGGCACTGTCGCCGCACAGCAGACGGGCATCAACGAGATAGGTATGGTCGCCGCCGGAGAGACGGTAACCATCGGCGGGACGACGAACCTTGCCCCCGGCAACCGCCTGCTCGTTGAGGTGACGCCGGTCGGGTTCGGGCCGGGGAACGCCTCGGTGCAGGGAGGCACGTCGGGAACGGCCGTCGTGCAGGAGGGAAACGCCACCGCGAACACCTGGTCGTTTGAGGTCGACACAACGGGGTTCGAGCCAGGCGTTTACAGTGTGATCGTGGAGTGGGTCGAGGGCGACGCCACCGCAAGCACCACCTTCACCGTCGTCGAGGCGGCGGCGACTGCCCCGACAGCGACGGTAACCCCGGCCGCCACCACGCCGCCGACGACGATGGCGACGACCCCCACGCCGACCGCGGCGGGACCCGCTCTCCCGGCGGCGGCGGCCCTCGCGGCAGGGCTGGCCGGCTACCTGGTGCGGCGGCGGTAGGGGCTGGAAACTCTTTTTTCCATCTCACCGCCGGTCCACGATCCGCTTCGGCCGGCCGGGCGCCCGGTGGAGTTCGAGCCCTCCCGGCGGCGTGACGGTGCAGAGGATCCGGAGAGAGCCGTCCTCGTACGCCGCCAAAAGATCCGGAACCGACCGCAAAAGGGCGGTAAGGAACGTCTCCTCGACCTCGCCCGCATCGACGCGGGCGGGATCGAGGCACTCCACGCTCACCCGGAGAACGGTCTCCCCCGCCTCGTCGCCGCCGTAGATGAACGCCTCGTACTCCCCGTTCAGGCGGGCCATGTTCTCGGGCGCAAAGACCGCCGCCTCCACGTCCACCCGGTTGAGCGCGATATCCCCGATCCGGACCGTCTCCGCCTCGCGCCGGGGGGAGGCGATCCGTATGTGCGTCCGCCCGCACCCGCACCGCTCCCGGGAGACGACCGAGCAGGTATCCTCCGTATCGTAGTTGATAAGAAGCGTCCCCACCCTCTTGCCCGGCGCAAGGAGCGTCGTGTAGACCAGCCGCCCGGTCTCGCCGTCGTGGACGAACCGGTTCATCCCGGGGTCGTAGAGGTCGAAGTGAACCAGATCCTCGGGGACGTGGAGCCCGGCCTGGCGGGTGCACTCGCCGCACATCGTCCCCTCCGTGCTCCCGTAGGTGTTGTAGACCGGGCATCCCCAGACCTCCTCCAGGTAGCGCCGGGACTCCGGGGCGAAACTCTCGCCCCCGACGACGAGTCGTTTCACACCAGCGTCCTGCGGCGGGCGCCCTTCCGCCTCCATCCTGCGGGCGAGCCGCAGAAGTTTGAAGACGCTCGCGATCACCGCCGTCGGGCGGTACTGCGCTATCACCCGGACCGGAAAGGTGCACTTCCCCTCCGGGACGATCGTCATCCCGAGGTCGCGGGCGGCGAGCGTCATGGTGTTCGCGCCGACGTTCATCCCGTAGGAGGCGCAGACCACCACCCGGTCGCCGGCCTCGAAACCCTGCGAGGTGAAAAGCCGGGCGTATTTCTCCGCATACCGCTCCCAGTCCTCCCAGGTGAGGAAGAAACTCTTCGGGACACCGCTCGTCCCGGAGGTCTCGTTGACCGTGAAGACCTCTTCCCAGGGGACGCTCCTGAAACAGAACACCTTCTCCTGCGGGGGCTGGTATCGCCGGATCGTCGCCCCGGAGATGATGGGGAGGTCGCGAAGGTCTTCGTGCTCCCGGATCGCCTCCGGGCGGATGTTGTGCCGCTCGAACCAGCGGCGGTAGAAGGGAGAGTGCTCCTCTGCATACCGAACAGTCGAGCGGACCCGCTCGTCGATGAGCGCGTCGAGATCCGATCTTGCAAGCGTCTCCACCGCCGGGTCATAATACCGGTTGCCTGTCATCCGGCCGGGATAGACGCACGGGATAAAATAGGTGCCGGGGGGATCAGAGCGCCCAGGCGGGAAGGTCGAGAGGAAGCCCGAGCGCCCAGAAGACGATCGTGTAGAGGCAGATCATCCAGAGCACGACGCCGATGATATCGAGCGCCCAACCGGACCGGAGAAGGTCTTTCGCTTTGATGTAGCCGCTCCCGTAGGCGACGGCGTTCGGCGGCGTGGCGACCGGGAGCATGAACCCGATCGATGCACAGACCGCGGCGGTCATCATCAGGACGATCGGGTTGACCCCCATGCTGACGGCCGTGACCGCCATGATCGGCATCAGGATGGCGGCTATGGCGGTGTTCGAGGCGATCTCCCCTGCAAACACGATCCCCAGCGCCACAATGAGGAGCAGGAGGACTATCGGGAGCCCGTGGATGAGGGTGAGGGACTCGACGATCGCCGCGGCAAGCCCGCTCTCGAGGAACCCGTTCGAGAGGGCGATGCCGCCGCCGAAGAGGAGGAGGATGCCCCAGGGGATCTTCACCGCCCATTCCCAGTCCATCGTGAAGATGCCCTCCTTACGGTCGACCGGGAGGAGGAAGAGAAGGAGCGCCCCGAAGATCGCGATGGTGGAGTCCTTGATCCCGGGGAAGAACACGTCCAGGCCCGGGATGACGAACCCGCCGATATTCTTTGTCTGCGCAAATATCCAGGCGAGGGCGGTCAGGGTGAAGACGATGAGCGTCCACCGCTCCCCGGGGGAGATCGGGCCGAGTTTCGCGAGCTCCTCCCGGATGATCCCCCGGGCGCTCGGGAGGGTCGCCCCCATCTGGCGGTAAGGGCCCTCGATGAGCCAGATCCAGGCAATGACGAGGAATATGGCGGCGAACGGGACGCCGAACTTCATCCAGGTGAAGAAGTCGATGGAGGGCGCGTCCGGAAAGATCGTCGCGAGCTGGGAGATGAAGATCCCGTTCGGGGGCGTGCCGATGATCGTGGCGATCCCCCCGATGGTCGCGGCGTAGGGGATGGAGATGATCAGGCATCGGGCGAGCGTCTGCTCTTTTCCCTCGAGGCTTTCAAGAGCTTTATCGGTCCCGGGCATGATCGTCAGGATGATCGCGACCGCGATCGGGATCATCATCATCGCCGTTGCGGTGTTTGAGATCCACATCGAGAGGAACGCGGTGGCGATCATGAACCCGAGCACCAGGCGTCTCGGGCTCGTCCCGACGATCCGGATGATATGCAGCGCGATGCGCCGGTGCAGGCCCCACCGCTGCATCGACATCGCGATGATAAACCCGCCGAGGAAGAGGAAGATCACCTGGTCACCGTAGGATTTTGCCACCTGCGCCGGGGAGAGGATCCCGAGTGCCGGGAAGAGGACCAGTGGAAGCAGGGCGGTCGCCTCAAGGGGTATGACACCCGTGACCCAGAAGAGGACCATAAGGACGGCCACTGCCGCAACGGACTTCGCCTCGGGCGCAAGAAGGCCGGGGTCGACAGGGATCGCAAGGACCGCGAAGAAGACGAGGAGCGATACAATGATAACGGCGACCTTGTTCATCATCAGAATTTGGAGAAGAGATTATTTAAGCATAAGGAAACAAATTGCGGTGGATTTCAGGATGTATGGCAAAAACCGGGCCACCTTGCATCGCCAGGCCTTTGCAGGCCGATCCCTGCCGCTCCATGCCCGGGCGCGACGGAGGGGGGGCTCGCGGGACCACAGAATCTATATCAACAGAATCAGCACACGGGATGTCATGACACCTGATTGGATCCGCAGGCGGGGCCTCCCGGTCCTCCTCGCCGTCTGTATCCTTGCCCTCTGCATGGGGCAGGCCGGAGCCCGCGGCCCGACGATCAGCGATATCCAGCCCTACGATACGATCTTCGTCTACGAAGAGGGGCTCGATCTCTCGCAGCTTCGCAACGCAACCACGGATAACCCTGTTGCGACGCTCCGGAAGTACCAGGACGACAACCCCGACCAGGGGGTCACGAAGAGCATCCCGGTCACCGACGATACCAGCTTCGATGTGCAGGACTTTCTCGTAAGCGGGGAGTACGGGACCTACTACGCCTTCAACCCCGAGGACGGCAACACAGCGCAGGTCATGATCCGCGAGCCCGAGATCTTCCTCGACGTGGTGCTCGCGAACCCCTACCACAACGAGCCCCTGTCCGGGCTTACGGTTTCACCGAACACCCGGATCGCGTTCCGGGTAGCCTCCCCCGACGTCGGGGCGTTCTACCAGGCGGACGGCGTCTACCCGGCGACGATCGACCTCGTGCTCACCACGCCGGGCGGCGCGGAGACGACCGCCATTGGGGGGCTCAACTTCGCGGGGTTAAACGTCAGTTCGACCCGGTTCTACACCGACGACACCGGCAGGCCCGGTGCACTCCCGCTCTCCGGCCTCGGTGAGCCGGGAACCTACTCGGTCCGGGCCGCGTGGAGAACACCGGCAGCGTTCGACGCCTACGCTCCAGACTCCGAACCCGTGACGTTCACAGTAGCGAATCGCGTCGGGGTGGATACGACCGCGACACCGACGCCCACCGCGACCGCGACGGTCACACCGACGGCAACCCCCACACCGACAACACCGCCGACGACCGCACCGACGGCAACGGAGACGGCGACACCGGTCCCGACCGAGACGACGGAGCCGGCAACCCCAACGCCGACCGCTGCGCCGCTCCCGGCCGCTCTGGCCGTTGCAGCGGCCGGGTTAGCCCTCACGCTCGCCGGCCGGCGCCGGTAAAAGAGGTCAGCAGAACCGGCAGCCGCATCCCCCGGCCGCGTCCCGGACGCGGCGGAGGGCGGCGGCCGCCCACTTCGCGACACCCGGGTCGGTGTCTTCGAGCGCCTGCATTAATGCCGGGACCGCTCCGGCGTCCCCGATCATCCCGAGGGTGTAGGCCGCCCACATCCGGAGGCGGGGGTCGGGATCGTCGAGCGCAGAAAGAAGGGGCGCAAGGGCGGCCGGGCCGAGGGCGGCGAGGTCCGCCGCCGCCGCCATCCGGTCGGCGCTCCCGCCGTCGCGGAGGATGCGGATCAGCGCATCCGTTCTGCCCGTCACGGTGACCCGTTCTCCTTCTTCTCCTGATCCTGCTCGCCCGCGGCCAGGATCTCGTCCAGGCCCACGTAGATAGGAAAGACCTCGTGGACGCCCGCGAGCAGGAAGACCCGGTAGACGTCGGGCTGGAGCGAGCAGAGCGCCATCTCCTTATCCGTCCCCGCGAGGTCCCGGAGTTTTCCGAGGAGCACGCGGAGGCCGCTGCTGCTCATGTAGGCCGCCTTCTCCAGGTTCACGAGCACCCGCCGCCCGCCCCGGGCCAGGGCCCCGGAGAGTGCCGTATCCAGGCGTTCCGCAGATTCTGCGTCGATTCTGCCGTCAACCGATACGATTGCCGTATCGTCCCGTTCGCTGACCGTCACGTCCATGGCTCTTCTATCGGCGCGAGAGGGAAAAAAGCGCTCGTTTTTCACCGGGGCTTATGCAACGCCTGGCCCTTTGAAAAAAGAGGGGTCAGTGGGTCTGCCGGTAGTAGTCCCAGGCATCGACCTCAGTGCCGTTCCCAAAGATGCAGACGCCGTACTCGCTGCCGTCGGAGTTCTTCCGGATCTCGTAGGTGTGGCCCTGTTCCGTGCACCAGACCGCGGCCGGGTTCGCGATGCCGGCGTTTCCGCCGCACCGGGCGCAGGCCCACGGGACGTCGATGATCTCGACCGGCGTGCCCCACTGCTGGATCGTCGCGGTGTCCCGGGCAACCTCCCCGACGAAGGTAAGGCGCATCCCGTCGACGCGATAGGTTTCGTTCAGGTCGAGCGGCAGGTAGCGTTCGCCGTCATCGGCGACGATACCGTAGAACCCGCCTTCAAGGTCGACATAGGTGACCGTCCCGTTGGCCGCGACCGTGCGGCGGGCGTCGCCCTTCTCGATCTCGACGATCTCGACCGGCGTCCCCCACTGCTGAATGGTTGCGGTATCCTCCAGGACATCAACGACGAACCGGACCCGCAGATCGTCCTGCCGGTACTCCGCCGGGAGGTCGGCGGGGAGATAGCGCTCGCCGTCGTCGGCGACGATACCATAGAACCCGCCCTCGAGATCGACGAAAGCGATCGTGCCGTTCCCGGAGATGCGGTCGGCCGCTGTGTCCCCGCCATCGGCGGCCATGCACCCGCAGGCGACGACGGCCCCGAAGAGGGCAAGGACGACGACCAGATAGTTCGGATAGGATCCCGTCATAGGCATCAACAGGGAAACATACTCCCGCCGGAGGTAAGTAGGTTACCTTAACTACGAAGGGATTCGGACCTATCCCGCCCGAAGGAGCCGTATGCCGGGCGGGGAAAAAGGTATTAACGCCCCCCGACGCCGCCGCCGCCGAAGCCGCCGCCGCCGCCGAAGGACCCTCCGCCCCCGAGCCCTCCTCTGCCGCCGCTTGACGGCGGGGAGTAGAAGACGATCGGGGCAAAGATCACCGGCATCCCCGAGTAGAGCGGCACCCCGACGTCCGGGAGGCTGATATTCAGGTTCTTCATCGCCTGCTCGACCTTATCGCCGAGGCCGAGCGCCGTCCCGTAGACCAGCCATTCTCCCCACATCGAGAGGTCTGCAGGGGAGTACTGCCGGATCAACGCGAGGTCCGAGAGGAAGTAGGCGAACGCGTCCCACTCGAGTTTCTCCTTGTAATGGTCCCCCTTCCAGAACCCAAACAGCGTCGAGGGAAAGAGGGCCGCGATCCCGACCTGGACCGCGACGATGAACGAGAGGACGCCGGCCGGGATCAGGAGGGAGGCCGCGCCCGGCGCGAGGATGAACGCGAGAATCGCAAGCCCGCAGGGGATGGCGCCGAGGAAGACGAGCGGGAGGACCATCGTCCGACCGTCCTTGATGTACCGCCGTGCGAGGGTGGTATCCACGTCCCGGGTCAGGGCGGCAAGCGACTGCTGGTACTGCAGGATCCGGTGCTGGTAGCCGGGGCTCCGCCGGGCGGTCTGGGCGAACTTCTCAAGCTCGGCGGTGTCCACGACATGGTCGTCGGCGATGTTTGCAAGGAAGTTGAGCACCCGCTGCTCGTAGGGATCGGTCGACTCCCCCGAGACGATCCGGACCGTGACGCCGTCGCCGTCCGGTTTCTCGGCAACCACGATCTTTTTCTGCCGGTGGAGGTCGAGGACCGTCGCGTAAAACCCGTTATCGTCGAACTCGAGGGCGTCGCCCTTGAAGAGGAGGTTCACCTGCCAGGGTTTGAGCGCGGTATTCGGCGTGAAACTCAGGTATTCCGGCACCGTGAACGGTTTCTCCCTGCCGTAGCGGAGGTAGATGCCGAGGAGAATGAACGGCATCGCGAGGACGAGGGCGGTCGCAAGGCCGTAGAGAACGCTCGCCGCGCCGTAGAGGATGGGGGGCCACCGGTTGGCGTCGACCGCCTGCTGCCGCACGTCCGGGACGAACTCGGGGAATCCGTCGATCTCTTCCATGAACGCCGTTTCAAGGATCATCTCGACGTTCAGCGCGTCGTCCTGGGGGGCGCTCCCCGTGATGACGACGGCCTCTTCCGTCCGCTCGACCTCGAGGGTCGGGGGATGCGTGTAGACCTCCTCGATAACACCTGCGAACGGCAGGGTTATCTGGAGGTCCCGGTAGGGGACGTGCTCGTCCACGAGTTTCAGGTTCAGGTGCGCCCACTGGCTGTCGTACTCGATCGGCGGCCGGACCCGGTAGCGGTATTCCGCCGTGTAGGTGCCCGGGGCGAAGTAGTCGGGGTTGTAGAGGCCCACCTCGCTGTCGAACGCAAGGCTCCGCATCGTCGCGAGGTCGGTGGAGGTCGCGGTCCCGGCGGCCGTCCTCACCTCGCCCCAGTAATTCTTGACGTAGCCGATGGTCCCGGGCGGAGCGGTCATTCCCAGGAACTCGATATGCGGCCGGTCGATTGCGGAAAAAGCAAGCGGCGCGTCCCAGTAGCGAAAGAGCATCCGGTACTCCCCCGCCGACCGGACGTCGTAGGTGTAGCGCTCGATCAGGGTCCCGTTCTCGTAGAAGACGGCATCGTACTGCTCTATCTCCAGGCTTCCCCGGAAGAGGGCGGGGAGCGCGTTCGCTCCGGCGACCGCCAGCACCCCGACGATCAGGGTGATGGCAACAAGAACGAGGATCTGCTGCCGTTCAGTTACGCGCATATTTCATCAGAACGCTATCGTCGGAACCCGCTCGATCTCCTCGCCGAACTCCAGGTACTCCAGCTTCTTGAAGCCCATGACGCCGGCGATCAGGTTCGAGGGGACCGTATCGGTCATGGTGTTGTACTGCTGGGCGATGTTGTTGTAGGTGTAGCGGTGCCGGGCGATCTCGTCCTCGACACCCTGGACCGCGCCCATCAGGTTCTGCACCGTCTGCGAGGTCTTGAGGTCGGGGTAGTTCTCAGCGACGGCGAGCAGCCGCCCGAGGACCGACCGGGACTCGCGTTCGAGCTCGTTCAGGTCGCCCGGGCCGGCGCTGCCGATGCGGGACCGCATCGCGGTCACCCCGGTCAGGGTCTCCTTCTCGAAGGCCGCGTAGCTCTTCACTGCACCGAGAAGCTGCTCGATCATGTCCAGCCGCTTCTTCATCGCGACCTTCACCTGCCCGACCGTCGCTTCGGCGGAGTTTTTGAGGGAGAAGAACCGGTTGTAAATGCCTACGCCGGCCGCGGCGATGCCGATGACGATCAACACCACGACGACGATAAGGACAAGGGAGATGATGTCCACCAACGTTGTCACCAGTACTCTATGTGCCCTGCGGCGTATTTAAGGGATGACCCCCCCCGAAACCGCAGGAGGGAGGAGGAAAGCGGGGGTACGGCCGGATCCCCCGGGGTTCTCCGTATCGCCGGGATCCGGGCCGGTTACTCCTCGATCTCCTCGCCGGAGCTCACCATCGCCACGACGTTGCCGTCCGCGTCGCGCAGGAGGGCGTTGTGCCAGAGTATCGACCGCTCCCGGCCGTTCCGGGTTACGACCGGGCTCTCCTCGAAGGGAGGAGGCTCGATCAGGCCGGCCACCAGGCGTTGAAAGTTCTGCGCGAGACGGTCGCGCAGGCGCTCCGGGACGACCGTTGCAAACCAGTTCTTCCCGGCGAGGTCTCCTTCGGCATACCCCAGGATCTCGCTCCCTTTCCGGTTGACGAGGTCGATGGTGCCGTCCGCCCCGATCACCGCGATCATCACGCCGGCCGCCTCCAGGTAGCCCTGCGCCCGGTCGCGCTCGGCAATCAGGAGGTTCTCGGTGGCGGCGCGGTCGGTGACGTCCTCGGCGATCCCGAGCATATACTTCAGCATGCCCCGGGAGTTGAAGATCGGGATCTTCTTCATGGAGATGGTCCGCCCGCTCGCGAGGCGGGCCTTCTCCTCAAGGGCAACCGTTCGCTCCAGAAGGTCCCGGTCGCCGTCGGCAAAGAATGCCGCCATTTCCGTCGGGAAAAGATCCGTGGCCCGCTTTCCCGCCATCTCCTCCTGCGTCATCCCGAGGAACGTCTCGGCGGCCTTATTCGAGAAGACGAACGTGTTCCCCTCCACTTCCCGGACGAAGACCATGCTCGGGATATTGTTGACCACCGAGTAGAGGAACGACTTCCACTGGGCCACCCTCTTTGTGGCACGCGCCCGTTCGGTGACGTCACGGCAGACCACCCGATAGCCGGTGAAGTCGCCGATCATATCGTAGACCGGCGTCCCGCTCACCTCGAGGATGACGGGGCTCCCATTCCTATGAAGCATCGTCCACTCAAAGAGAACTCCCGGTTTCGGGTCGGCGAAGAGCCCGGTAAACTGCTCTCTGACCCGGTCCGCCTTTTCAGGGGGCATGAAGTCGCAGGGAGTCTTATGAAGCATCTCTTCGGGTGCGTAGCCGAGGATCTCCCGGCTTTTGGGGCTGACGTAGGTGAACGTACAGGCCTCGTCGACGTTCAGGATCAGGTCGCTGATGTTCTCGACGAGGCTCCGGAAGAGGAACTCGCTCTCGCGCAGGGCCTCCTCCGCCCGCCGCCCCTCGGTGATGTTCTCGAGGATGATGGTGACTCCCGGCGCCCCGTCGTTGAAGACGGTGGGGAGGAACTTGATCCGGAAGAAGAGCTCCTCGCCGTGCCGCAGGAACCGGAGTTCCTCCGTGACCTCACGGCCGTTCAGGGCATCGGTGATCCGGCTCCGTATCAGTGGGTGGTCGAACGCGGCGAGCGGCGACGTCTCAATACTTTTCCCGATGATATCGTCTCTCTCTCTTCCCGAAAACGCGCAGACGGCATCGTTCGCCTGGACGATCCGGCGGTCGCGATCGAGCACCAGCACAAGATCCGACGAGAAGTTGAGCATGGCGGCGATGGGGACCCTCTGCGAGAGGTAAAAGACCTTGGCCTTCCCGTAGGTCTCCATCTCAACCTGGCCCGATACGAGGAGGACGTCGAGGTACCGGGAGACGGTGTTTCGGTTGATTCCGACGGCGGCGGCAAGATCGGAGACCGACATGCCCCGCGGGTGCTCTTTCAAGGCGCCAAGCAGAAGAGAGAGTGCGTCGGTAGTGGGATCCATGTGCAAACAGAGTTTCGCGCCGGGGGATATAGGGTTTTGCAGTGTCGCATGCCATGATGCTGCACACAACGCTACATCACAATGCAAGGCATTGACCAAAAACAATATAAGTAAAACAGATCAATCTGTGATCCCCAGAGTCGGGAGACGGGGAATCTCTCCGACAACCCGGGCCGCACAGGCACATGTGGCCCGGACCGGCACAAGAACGGCTGGGAACGGTGAACAGAACATTCACCACGCTGATTGCGTCAACGTCACAACACGCCGGGAAACCCCCGGTACACAGGCACACCTCTCTAAACACTCATACCGGCACGGTGGATGGGGACCCGGGCGGGCGGCACAACCGCTCCGGGACTGCCCGCACCCACCGCATGGTTATCACACACCCGACAATACACCCTCTTTTTTTTGTTCTCCCCGTAAGAGACGCCCACGGATCAGAAAGCAACATCTATCTTTCATCAGAGCAAAAATTCGTGCAATGAGCGGGCACGTTGAGATCACCGGGAGAAGAGCGGGCACCGTCGATATCATCGCGGTAAAAGGAAGGCTCGACGCCGGCTCTTCGGAGAAGGCGGAAGAGCGGATCAACCAGGTGCTCGATGCCGGGGGGAGAAGCCTCCTCGTCAACCTCTGCGACCTCGACTACATCAGCAGCTCCGGCCTCCGGGTGCTGCTTGCCGCGCTGAAGCGGCTGAAGAAGGACGGCGGGACGCTCCGGATAGCCTGCGCGCAACCGCAGATCCTCGAGGTCTTCACCATGGCTGGGTTTCACCGGATCTTCTCCCTCTTCCCCGACGAAGCGGCGGCGCTTGCCGGGTTCACGGCGGGGCCCTGAGCGGCATCCCGGGATGGTGTAGACCGGTATGGCGTTCTCCATCATTGGCGATATGTTCCTCGTGCTCCTGCAGATGATCTGCGTCATCATGGTGGCCGCCTACCTGATCACCCGGACGGCGTCGTTCACCCGGGTGCTCGACGGTCTCGTCACCTGGAAGAGCCAGGCGGTTCTCACCCTCCTCTTCGGGGCGCTCTCCATCTACGGCACCGAGAGCGGCATCACCATCCTCGGTGCCACCGCGAACGTCCGCGACCTCGGCCCCATGGTGGGGGGGCTCGCCTGCGGCCCGGTGGTGGGACTCGGCGCCGGCCTGATCGGCGCGGCGTACCGCTTCTCCCTCGGGGGATTCACCGCCGTCCCGTGCGCGACCGCAACCATCCTCGCGGGCCTCTTCGGGGGGCTGATCTTCCTTGCCGCGGGCCGCAGGTTCATCGGGATGCACGGTGCGGTCCTCTTCGCCGTCGGCATGGAGGCGTTCCACATGGGGATCACCCTGCTCCTCTGCCGGCCGTTCGACGAGGCGCTCGAGGTCGTCGAGGATGTGGCCTTCCCGATGATCATCGCCAACGCCACCGGGGTCTTCCTCTTCGCGCTCATCATCGGAAACCTGATCGCCGAGCGGCAGACGAAGGCAGAACGGGACACCTATCTCTCGGAACTCGAGCGGAAGAAGGCCGAACTCCGGATCGCCCACGACATCCAGATGAGTTTCCTCCCCGACCGGCTGCCGGAGGTTCCCGGCCTTGAGATCGCCGCTCTCTCGCTGCCGGCAAAGGAGGTCGGCGGGGACTTCTACGACGCGATCCCCCTCACCGGCGGCCGGACCGCCATCGTCATAGCCGACGTCTCGGGGAAAGGTGTTCCTGCGGCGCTTTTCATGGCGCTCTCGCGGACGGTGCTGCGGGCGAACGCGCTGGTGCCGCGGAGCGCCCGCGATGCCGTCCGGGAGGCTAATTCGCTGATCGCCGAGGACGCGAAGTCCGGGATGTTCGTCACCCTCTTCTACGCAGTCGCCGATCCGGCAAAAAAGACGCTCACCTACGTCAACGCGGGGCATAACCCGCCCCTCCTCTTCCGGTCGGGCGGCGGCCGGCCCGTGGGACTGAAGGGGACCGGGATCATCCTCGGAGTCATGCCGGAGACCGATTACGGCGAGGAAACAATCAACCTTGAGAGCGGGGACCTCGTCCTGCTCTACACCGACGGCGTCACCGAGGCGATCAACCCCGGCGAGGAGCAGTTCGGGGAGACCCGGCTGATAGAGACCGTCACCGGCTGCCTCGACCGGTCTTCGGCCGAGATCGTCGACCGGGTCCGCGACGCGGTCATGGAGTTCTCGGGAGACGAACCGCAGTTCGACGACCTGACCCTCATGGTTCTCCGGGTGGTGTGATGGCGGAACTCACCGTGCAGGCGGATCTTGGCGCACTCGCGAATATCGCCGACTTCCTCGCGGAGACGCTCGCCGGGTGCGGCGACGATCTCGTCTTTGCGGTCCAGCTCGCCGTGGACGAGGCCTGCAGCAACACCATCCTCTACGGGTATCCCGGCAGGGAACCCGGGACGATCACGGTCGCCTGCACCGCAGACGACGACGCCGTCCGGGTGACGATCACCGACGACGGCGTTGCCTTCGATCCGCTCACCGCCCCGCCGCCGCTCCTCGACATCCCCGCGGAAGAGCGGCCGATCGGGGGGCTCGGGATCCACTTCATCCGGACGGCGATGGACAGCGTAACCTACGCCCGCGAGGGCGGGATGAACGTCCTCTCGATGGAAAAGAGGCGGCCGGCGTCATCCTGAGGCCAAAAGCGGCGACCCGAGCGCCCGGGGAAGATCCTCTTTTGCCGTGACCACGGCCGCGGACTCTTCGAGCATCAGGTTGACCCGCTCGTGATGTCCGGCGATCCGGAAATCGGTGCGGAGCGCGACGACCTTCTTCCCGAGGGCATACACGTACCCCATCTCCCAGGAGGTCCCGGAATCGGCGTCCGCGCCGTCGACGACCGCGACGACGGTATCGGCATCCCGGAGCGCCAGGAGGTGCTGCGCAAAGATGGCCCCGTTCTCCTCCCGGCACCGGGTGCGGCTCGTGTCCCCCACCTCCTGGGGGAGGTAGACGTCGAAGAGGTGCTCCAGGAGAAGGTCGCGGAGCGTGAGGTTGTAGGTCCTCTCAGCCTCCGAGAAGAGCGGGGCGGCGAGGTAGACCCGGTAGCGGGCGAACTCCTTCACGTCGACCGCCGGGATATCCGGGAACCGGGCGAGAAACGCCCCGCGCCCGGGCTGTTTAACGGACGAGTGGTAGGTGGCGTTCACCCCGCAGGTCGGGGAGGAGTCCACCCCGACGATCGCGAGCGGCGGCTCGGCGCGCTCCCGTATCGCGGCGCGGACCTCCGCCTCAAGCCGGTCGAGGAGCGCGGCAAACTCGTCGGTCGCGAGCCGCTCTATAAACGAGCCCGGTTCCCGGTCGGCGCCGAGGTAGATCGTCTCCGGGCAGGGAAGCGAGACCATATCGATCGAGAAGCGCCGGCAGCGCTCCACGGCACGATTAAAGCAGCGAATGTCCTCATCGGTCGTTATCCCGCGGGCGCGGCACGCGGGGTTCCGGATGCAGGGGGCGATGAGCACGTACATTGATAGTAATTCGACGGCGTACCATAACAAGACAGATGATACCGCTCTACGCCTACCGGGACAACACCTGCGACCCCCGGAAGTGCACGGTGAAGAAACTCGCCCGGCGCGGGCTTGTCCGGATCGTCACGAGCATCGCGAAGATCCCGCGCTCGACCCTCCTCCTCGACCCGACGGCGGAGCAGGCGGTATCCCCCGCCGACCGGAACCTCCCCTCGATAACGGCGCTCGACTGCTCCTGGGAGGTGCTCGATACCGGGGCGGTCGCCTCCTGGCGTAACCGCCGGGCGCTCCCCTTTCTCGTGGCCGCAAACCCGGTGAACTTCGGCCGGCCGTTCCGGCTCACCTCGGCGGAGGCGATGGCCGCGGCGCTCTACATCCTCGGCGAGAAGGAGCAGGCCCGGGAGATCCTTGCCCCGTTCGGGTGGGGGCTGCGCTTTTTTGAGGTGAACGCCGAGCCTCTCGAAGACTATTCGCGGGCAAAGGACAGCGCCGAGGTCGTCGCCCTCCAGGCGCTGTATATGTGACCGGAACCCCCGGCCCCTCCCCGGGCGGCACGTTTTTATGTCTGGAGCCTTCTGTTGACGTTCAAGGATCGGAGGTTACCGGATCATGGATACCGAACGAGAGAGGGCGCTCCTCGCGGCGGCCCACGCCGTGACGTTCAAGCCCGACTACATGACCGTAGACAAACTGGAGGCGGCGACCCGGGGACACGGGGCGCTCGTCATCCCCGCGTTCGCCGCGGCGAACTCGCTCGCGGAGGACATCTTCTGCAACATCGGCGCACCCGAGATGCATCTTATGAACATGACGGTGGTCGACGCCTCGGCCCCCCACCTGCCGCTCGATGCGATCATCGGGAAGGCGGTGGGCGAGGCGAAACGGGGCGGGGCCGAGCCGGCGAACGCGGCCCTGATCGTCGCGACGCTCGCCTACTTCTCGGGGAGCTGCGCCCGCGCCGGCGTGCCGCTCGGGAACCGGAAACTCGGCGCCATCGCACGGATGCACGCCGGCGGCGACCGGACGAGCGCCATCGCCCTGACGACGAACAAGTTCACCCACCGTATCCCGGCGTTCCCCGCCTACCTCGCGATCTACGAGGCGCTGATGGAGAAGAGACTGACCCGGCTCGACGGCGCGGTCCTGCCGCCGTTCGTCGCCGGCGGGGGCGTCATGGGCCACGCCGCACTCGGCGAGGACCACAACATCCCCGAACTCGCACGGAACGCCGCAAAGGTCGGGACCGAGGCGATGATGCGGAGCATGGAGGGCGCCGGGACGACCCCCTACCCCCTCTGGCCGGCCCTGATCGCGGCGGCGGTGACGATGGAGCTCGTCCACCCGGACGCCCTCCTCGGGGAAGAGTTCGGGAAGTTCGGGGAGGTCGACTCCGCCTACCTCGCCGGGAAAGGAGCCGTCGAGGCGGCGAAACTCCCGGAGAAACTCCACATGCGGGGGACCGGGGAAGAGTACGACACCGCCCGGGTCGTCGGCGACTTCGGGCTGATCTTAAAGGACGTCGGCGGACCGTCGGTGATCGGGTCGATGGTGACGAACGAGCTCTTCGCCGGGTTCCAGGAGTCCGCCGTCATCGGGGCCGGGTTCTCCGGCGGGCCGGTGAACGTCCCCCTCGGCCATCTCGCCGGCGACATCCTGCCGGCGCTCCGGCTGCTGCTCGCGAACGGCGGCGACGTCGAGGCGACCGCAACGGCGATCCGGGACTACAAGATGCAGTCATTCATCGACCCGGAGCTCGCCCTCTGCGGCTTAAACACCATCGTCCGGAAGGCGGAGGTCGTGAACCGGGGCTCGGTGACGGAGGCCTGCATCCGGGCGAGCGAGCCGGTGCGGGACCGGGCGATCTACCGGCGGGCGGCGAAGGTCTACGAGATGCTCAAAGCGGGGAAGTCACCTGAGGAGGCGGCCGGCGCCCTCGACGACGAGCGGAGAGCCCTCGTCGAGAAGCGGGGTTCCGCAGCCCTCTCGGGGTTCACGGGAAAAGAGATCGCATTCCGCTTCACGGAGATCGCCCCCCACGGGCGGCGGACGGACCCGTTCACCGCGAAGTACTGGGGGTTCGACCCGAAAGTCTCCTACGACATCACCATCGACGGGAAGGACTACCACATCGAGAACCTCACCGCCCGGGTGGTCCCGGAGTACGCGCTCGAGGGGACGGGGCGGGATGACCCCGATATGGGCACCGCCATCTTCGTCGGCGCCGTCCTCACCCAGGAGATGCAGTACATCGGGCAGACCATCATCAACATGGTCGTACCGGCCGCGGTCGCGGCCGCGCTCGGCACCGACCCGAAGGAAGCGGCGAAGAAGGCGGCGAAGGGCGCATACCTGACAAACGCCATCGCCGGCGGCCGGGAGGCGGCGGAGAAGGTCGCGGAACTTGCGCAGACGGTGTATGCAAGCCTCAGCAAGCCGCTCGAGGGAGTGGAGTGAGGAACCCGGCGGGAGAGCATGAAGGTCCTCGTCATCGACCCGGCATGCGCGGGGATAGCGGGGGATATGCTCCTCGCATCCCTCATCGACCTCACCGGTGAGCCCCGCGCACTCGATCCGCTTGCGGACGCGATCCGCCACCTCGATCTCTGCCGGGAGTTCCGCTACGAGGCAAAGACCGTGGATGCCGGCGGGATCACGGCGACCCGTCTCACGATCGAGATCGAGGAGGAGGGCGCAACGGACGGTACAGAACTCCTGGAGGCGGCTGCCGCGACCGCGAGGGCGGCCGGCCTCTCGGCGGACGCACGCTCCCGGGCGCTTGCTGTCCTTGACGACCTCGCCGCCGCCGAGGCGCACCTCCACCGGGCCGGGCTTTCGCGGCACGCGATCGCCTCGGTGGACACGATCTTCGATATCGTCGGCACGATGCTGCTCCTCGACCGGGCCGGGCTTCTTACGGGGACGATCGTCGCAACGCCCCCGGCACTCGGCGGCGGAACCATCCACACGGAATACGGCGAGATCCCGGGACCCGCGCCCGCAACGCTCGATATCCTCGCCCGGCACCGGTTCCCGTACGCCTCCGCGCCCGTCGACGTGGAGCTGACCACGCCGACAGGAGCGGCCCTGCTCGCGGGCCTTGCTGAGCGTGCCGCAAACCCCTACCCGGCCATGGCCCCCGTCCGGGTCGGCTACGGTACCGGCACCCGGGAGGTTCCGGGGCGGCCCGACCTGCTCCGGGTGGTGGAGGGGGAGAGCCTTCCCCCCGGTGAGGACCAGATGGTCATCCTCGAGACGAACCTCGACGATATCCCCGGTGAGGTGGTCGGGTACGCGGTCGAGCGCCTCTTTGCGGAGGGGGCGATAGACGTCTTCGTCACCCCGGCGCTCGGGAAGAAGAACCGGCCGGTCAGCATCGTATCGGTGATGGCGGTAGCGGGAGAGGAAGACCACCTGGTCCGGGTCCTCATGGAGGAGACCGGGACACTCGGGGTGCGGGTTTACGAGTTCCGGAAGGTGGTGGCCGCCCGGGAGAAGGAGACGGTGCCGGTCAGCCTCGGCGGCAGGGTATACCCCGTCCGGGTGAAGACCTCGACCGCGGGCGGCCGCCTGATCGCAGAGAAACCCGAGTACGACGACCTCTCGACAATCGCGCGGGAACAGGGCATCCCCCTCAGGTTCGTGGACGAGGAGGTCAGACTGCGCATATCGGAATGGAAAAGAGAGCGCGCCCGCATTAGAGGGGGTGCAGGGGGTGGATACCCACCCGACCGCCCAAACGCGGCAAACGCCGCACGCGACGAGTGAGTGCGGACACTTCCCCACGGGGAAGTGTCCTACTCGCGTCTGAGTTCTCTCATGTCACCGGGGTAATAGTTCCCCAAGATATTAGATGATGCATGCGATATTTATACAATTCTATTTCATATCGTCCATCAATCCCCTTTTTTGCTCCAATTTGCCGGACAACTTTCAAAAGGCCTGGTATTTTCCCGTATGATTGTTGCGTCACGGCTCCTGAATTGAAAAAAACGAGAAAATAACGGCATAAAGAGAGGACAATCGTTTCCTGCCGTCAGACGGGAGGCTTCCGCCCGAAGAGGCGCGCCATGGCTCTCGCATCCTCGAGCATGGCGTGATCGTTGTTGAAGAAGACATACGCCCGTTCCGGGCCGATATCGCCGATTCGATCCCGGATAGCGGCGAGTTCATCCTCCGTATAGTCGTGCCGGTACCAGTCTTCCCTCCCGTGCATCCTGAGGTAGACGATCTCGCCGGAAAATATCCGCTCCCGGAAATCGGGAGAGTCGACCGAGACCAGGACGGCCGCTTCCTGCAGCTTCCGGCACGCCCCGTCGTCGCCGAGCACCGCAGGGTTGCGAACCTCCACGGCACACCGCGCCTCAAGATCGATCGCCTCGAGAAAAGCGATGATGCGATCGACGTCCGCGAAAGCCGGCGGGGCCTGGAAAAGGTAGAAGTCGACGAGATCGTCGAGCGGGAGGAACCTCTCCAGGAATCGTTCCCATACGGGGACGGCCTTCTCGTTGAACCGGTGCCGGTGGGTGATCGACCGGTTCACCTTGACGCTCCACCGCAGTCCTGACCCCGCAGTGGCCCAGGAGCGCACCGATTTCTCCGACGGGAACCCGTAGAAACTCGCGTTCAACTCGATGGCATCGAGACCCGAATGCTCGACAAACCACGCAAGGCTCCTCCCACGGTTCCACGCGTACGACCAGCCGCTCGTGCCGACACGGACCTCCATGCCGGGACCCTTCGACGGGCGGGCAATACAATCTTTCCGGCCGGCAGCCGGGGGTGCCCCGGGAAGCCCTGAACCGCTTAATAAAACCCGGGCACCAGAACGAAGAGCGCCCAGCCCATGTGCTCGCGGCCGTAGCCGAAGTACTCGTCCTGGATGCGGTGGAGGTAGTCGATCATGAAGTCGCGCTCGGGATGATCGGGGTTTTCAGCGAGCCAGGAGAGGACCGACTGCCAGATCCCCGACTCGTAGCGGTCCCAGTCGTCCGTGCCCGACCGGACGACCGCGGCGACGTCGAGCCCGGCCTCCCTCACGGCGCCGAGGATCTCGTACTCGGTCAGGACATCGGGCCACTCCCTGGCGAACTCAGGGGGGGTGCGGTCGGATTGCCAGTATCGGTCGCCGATAACAACGGTCCTCTCACCGTGGACGAGATCGAGGAGAGCGTCGAGCGTCGCTGCAAACCCGCCCCGGATGTGGGACGCCCCGATCGAGGCGGCGCAGTCGAACGGCCCGTCGGGGACGTAACTACGGGCGTCCATGCACCGGACGGAAAGCCGGTCCCCGAGTCCCGCGGCCCGGAACGTCTCTTCCGCCCGGCTGCAGGCGTCCTCGCGGGCCTCGATGCCGAGGCCGGATATCCCGTACTCGCGCCCCCAGAGAGCGAGTATCGTCCCGTTCCCGCACCCTACCTCCACGACGCGGGAACCCTCCCGGAGCCCCGCCGCTCGCCCGGCGGCGAGCACCTTCTCCGGCGTCGTGGGGTTCATGATAGCGAGCGTTCCCTGCGTTATGCTGACGAGTTCGTTGATCTCCATCGATGATGCACCCCGGACTGCCGGACTGTTGCGTACATGATGTGCCTTTCGCCCATAATAACCCGTGTACCACCACCCCTGCTTTCCATGACCGGCGGTCCGGTGGGAGGCATCCGGGCGACAGTAACCGCCGGTTCATGCCGGAAAGGAGGGGAGCGCTCCACAGGGGGTTGCACCCCCACAGAGGGAGAGACGTTTTATATAATGAGGAGGTGTTCCGCCCGGGTATGGTATGCAGCCGGAACGGGACATCCCGGGAAGGGTCCTGCGGATCCTCAGGTTCCGGCCGAAGGGCATGACGATCACCGAGATCGCGAAGGCCCTCGGGGCAAACCGGAACTCGGTCTCGAAACACCTCGAGGTGCTGCAGGCGGAAGGCCATGTCGAGGCACGGCTCGTCGGCAACGCCAAGGTCTACTCGGTCGCGCATCGCGTACCCCTCTCGGCGTTTCTCTGTTTCACGAAGAACCTGATCCTGGTCCTCGATGCAGACCTCACGATCGTCCAGGCGAACGACCAGTGTCTCAGGCGATTCGGACGCGCAAAAGAAGGGGTTTTAGACCGAAACCTGCGTGAGGCCGGCCTCCCCGTCGTCTCTTCCCCCGAAGCCCTCGCCGTCGTCGAGGGGCTCGAGCGGGAGCAGGTGATCGCTGAGATCCCTCATCGGCGGGACGACGGCAGCGAGTCCTTCTACCAGATGCAGGCGATCCCGACGACGTTCGAGGACGGAGGGAAGGGGTGCACCATCGTCCTCGAGGATATCACCGAGCGGAAACAGTATATCCGGAACACGATGTTCCTCGCCCGGACGGCGATCGACCTCGTCGACCTGCAACCGGTGGAGGACATCTACCGGTACATCATCGACGGGCTTACGGAACTCGCGCCGGGAGCGTTTGCTTACTTCTTCTCCTACGACGAGGCCGACCGGCAGTTCGTCTTCCGGGCGGTCGCGGGCGAGGGGTTCCGGGAAGGGGTCACGGAACTCCTGGGACGGGACCCCGTCGGCCTGGCACTCCCGATCGCCCGGATCTTCGACGCCCCCTATCACCGGACTCCCCTCTCAATGCGCGGGTTCCAGGAGTTCATTCTCCGTCCCCAACCGTCATCGTTGTCGCTCTACGACCTCTGCTTTAAGGGGATCCCGGAGGAGGTCTGCGAGGCGATCCTCGAACGGTTCGATATCGAGAAGTTGTGCGTCATGGGACTGGTCTGGCGGGAGGAGATCTTCGGCCTCACAGGCATCTTCCTCCCCGGGGGAAGGGAGCTTGAGAACCGGGAGACAATTGAGTCGTTCCTCCGGCAGGCATCCATCGCGCTTGCCCGGCGGCAGACCGCCGGGCGGCTCCGGCGGAGCGAGGCGCGGTTCCGGGCCATGGTCGATTCGTCCCCCTGCGGCGTCGCCCTCATCGACCGGGACGGGCGGTTCGTCTACGCCAACCGGCGGTTCGTCGAGATCTTCGGCCACGAAACGGACGATGCTCCCACGGTCGCGGAGTGGACCCGGCTGATCTTCCCGGACGAAGAGGCCCGGCAGGAAGCCCTCGGTGCCTGGCGGTCGGATCTCGAGCGATCGGTTCCGGGCCAGATCAGGCCCCGGACGTTTGTCATCCGATCCCGGAACGGGACGAAGAAGACGGTTCTCGCTCGCGCCGTCACCTTCTGCGACGGGACACAGTACGTCAACTGCGAGGATATCACCGAGGAGGCGCGGGCCTACCGGATCCTCCTCGCGGATATCGCCGACCTGCGGCGGCGGGAGCAGGAGCTCCTCATCAAGGACCGGGCGATCGCCTGCACCCGGCGGGCGGTCGCCCTCCTCGATCCGGCCGGGGTGGTGACTTACGCGAACGCCGCCTACCTCGCCCTCTGGGGTTACCCGACCGCAGCGGAGGTGCAGGGGTCGCACTTTTCCCGGTTCTGGGCGCAGCCCGACGAGATCCGGGGTATCGTCCGGACGGTCATCGACGGCGGGTCCTGGCACGGCGAGCAGACCGGTATCCGGAACGACGGGGAGAAGTTCCGGGCGGACCTCCTCGGAACGCCGATCGTCAGCCACGACGGCAGGGTCCTCGGCATGATGGCAGCGATGTTCCGAAGGAACGGAGCTTGAGAAAACGCGAAGCGTTTTCGATGGCGAGGTTCGGCACGCAGGGCCGAACGGAGTTTAAGCACCGCCAGGTGTGAACGGCGAGGTTCCGCAGGAACGGAGCTTCCGCCGACCACCCCGAGAGCATAAAAACCTATGCCCGGCAATGCCGCTCCACAGCACTGTACGGCGATTCTGGTTCGTAAAGGCTTATTGTAACCGCCGGACATCCCCATCCGTGCCAGGAGGTGCAAAGATGCAGAAGACCATCGAGAGGAGAGAGGTACGGGAGGAGGACAACACAGAGATCCGGGCGCTGATGCACGCCATGCTCAACGGCGACACCTACACCAGCTTGCAGGCGATCGGTGCCCTCGGGGCCATGGGAACACCGGCGGTCGGGCCGCTGGTGCGGACGCTGCTTGCCGTCGATAGCGACGCACGCTGGAGCGTGGCGATGGCGCTCGCCCGGGCCGGGGCTGAAGCGGTGGAGCCGCTCGTCGGGGTCGTGCTCGTTGCGGACGACGAGATCAAGAACCCGGCGATCTGGGCGCTTGCCGAGATCGGCGACCCCCGTGCGGTCGACCCGCTGGTCGGCACCCTCCGGGCCAGCCGGTCCGAATGCTGCCGGGCCCTGACCGCCGCGGCCCTGCTGAAACTGGGCGATCCGGCCGGCATCGCCGAGGTGGAGAAAGCGTTCGAGCAGTCGGGCGAGGGGTTCCGTGGCCTTGCCATGGAGGCCTTCGAGGGGACGTGACGTCTCCTTCCACCGGACGTATCTTTTTTAGCCGCCTCCGGGGGCGGCGTTGATGGGTAACTTCTAATAGAGCCCGCAAACAAGAGATCAGTATGCAAGGGCGCCACACCCTGCTCCTGATCCTCATTACGGCCGCCGTCATCGCCGGAGGCTGCATGGCGCCGGAGAGTGCCGCTGACGCGCAACCGGCCTCCCCGACACCGGCGCCGACGGAAGCGCAGGCGGTGGGAGGAAGCCAGCCGGCCCCCACCCCCCCCGTGCCCGCCCGCGGGGCGGGGCAGCCGCAGAGCGTGAGGTTCGTCGACCCCGCGACCTACCATCTCTCGGTGACCCCGGCGCCCACGACGACGATGATGAAACCGCCAAACGACATCCGCATATCCGAGAAGATGGCGGAGTATGCGGCGGTCTCCTGCGATGACGGTCTTTACGGGCGCCGCGTTCTCACCACCGAGTCCTACCACATCCCGTTCCCCTACTGGGAGGTCACCGTGAGCGCAACGGCGGCGAACGACTACCCCTGGCTCGTGGTGGAGATCCGCAATCCCGACGACCCGAACCGGCTCGTCGAGGAGATCCGGTACTTCCGGGGCGATATACTCCATGTCGAGAGCAACGCTACACG
>JASGMC010000106.1 GCA_030156625.1 Methanoculleus sp. | reverse complement strand
CGAGAAGGAAGCGGTGCAGGCGGTCGTCGCGTCCCATCCCGGCGCAAAGATCGTGGGCGTCTGCTTCATGCAGATGTTTGCAAAGGCGGGCTGGCTCGATGCCTTCGACTTTGACCTGATCGTGGATGCCGCCATCGATCCGGTCAGGGTCTGGCGATAAGTGCCTGGCCCATGGGCGGTCGCGGCTCCCACGGCAGGCCGCACCGGGGCAGGGTGAACCGGAACGCCGCCCCGCGTTCGGGATAACCCGGCACCCGGTCTTCCGCCCGTATTCTCCCGCCGTAGCGCTCGATGAGCATCCTGGTGATGTAGAGGCCGAGCCCCTTCCCGCTCCGGGCATTTGTGCCCCGCCGGAACCGGGTGAAGAGGTTGGGTTTGATTGCATCGGGCACGCCGGGACCGGTATCCTCGATCGAGATCTCCGCCGCCCCGTCCCTCTCTTCGACCCGGATCCTGACCTCGACCCCGGGTTCCCCGTACTTGACGGCGTTGCCGATGAGGTTTGCAAAGACCTCCGGGAGGAGGTCGTCCGCCGTGACCCAGACTGGCGTTCCTTCGTAGACGATCCCGGCGTCGGGGTGATGGGCGATCTCGGCCCTGATGACCGCGTCAAGATCGATGGGCCTCACCGATGTCTCCTGGGAGTGGAGCCGCCGGATGGTCGAGACGTTCTGGATGATCCCGATGCTCCTGCTGACGCCGCCCCTGAGTTTCCGGACCATCTCCCGCTCCTTCCCTTCCAGCATCTCGACCAGCAGGTCGGCATAGCCGAGCGTGACGGCGTTCGCGTTGTTGATGTCGTGCGTCATGATGTCCAGGTAGAGGTTCGCCTCGTCGTGGGCTCCCCGCAACGCCTCCTCCGCCCGGATGCGGTCGGTGATGTCGGCCCCCGAGCCTATCATCGCGATCGGCCGGCCGTCGTCGTCGGAGAGAACCGTGTCCTCCCACGCGAGGACGAGTTCACCCCCGCTCCGGGTGACGACCGGGTTCTCCCGCCGGCCGCCGCGGGCGACCCCTTCGTCCATTGCGGCGTCGAAGATCTGCCGCCGCGCCTCCCGGGATGTTTCCGGGACGACGGTTGCAAACCAGTCTTTCCCGACCAGGTCCTCCTCGCGGTAGCCGAGGAGCTCGCAGCCATGGCGATTGACGAGCCGGACGGTGTGGTCGGCGTTGATGACGACGAAGAGGACGCCCGCCACGTCCAGGTAGCGCTGCATGAGATCCCGCTGCTTCTTGACCTCGTGCTCCCGCCCTTTGAGCTGCTCGGAGAGGGAGGCGACGACGAAGGCGACGACGACGAACATCAGGGCACGCCCGTAGTCGTTCAGGGTCAGGAGCTCCGGCCGGTAGAGGAGGCTGCTGACGACCACGAGGGCCCCGAGAAAGACGGCGATCAGGATGCTCCGCTTCTCCCACCAGAGCGCCGTCAGGATGATCGGGATGTAGAAGAAGTGAGAGAAGACCGTGCCGAGCATCAGGATGGCGTGGAAGTAGTAGGTCAGGAAGACTGATGTACCAAGGAGAACCAGGATGATGGCCACTCGCTGGTGTTCGGTAAGGGTAGTCACGGGGCACCCACCTCAACTCAGTATATATCCGTACAATATTATAAAAATATCCTCATCTAAAAATCCTGTGATCTTAGAATCTTATGATTCTGCCTGATCTCCGGTCGCCCCGCAGGCAGCTGCACCGGCTGGTGCCTGAGAATCCCGTTCCGCATCCCTGCCGCCCTTCCCTGCGTCCGGGGGTATAGCGCCGGCGTGGTCGTAAAGGAGGACATCGAGGCCCGCCCCTCTCCTCCTTCTGGCTGCTCGCCGATGAACTACTGCAACGCCCCGGCGATCTACAAGGAGACCTTCGCCTCATGGGGACCGGGAAGACCGGGCCCACGGCCGCGGGGTCTGCAAGGCCTGTTACCAGGCGGCACAGGAGGGCCGGCACGACGGCATCGTCTACCGGCAGCGGAAAAAGTGATATAATTCCCTACCACCCGCACAGTCCCGGAGCATCAAGTCGAAACGCTTTTCCTCCCCTACAAGAGACGAGGCTGTATGAAATCTCTCTTTGCTCTTGTCGTCCTTGTGGTCGCTCTGCTCCTCGCTTGCGGCTGCACTGGGACCACATCAGAAGAAAAAGGGGCGGTAGCGGCCCCGACTGCCACGCCGACCGAAGCCCTGCCAACCTCGACGCAGACACCACCTCCTGTGACCACGAAAGAGATCACGCAGAAACCGACCGCACAGCCGACCATATATACTCCGAAATACGCCGCAGGCGAGGTTCTGAGGAACGCTGACGCGACCGATATCCGGCTGATTACAAAGGTGAGTCAGAATAGGTATCAGATGCGGACGGTCATATTCGTCAATGAGGACCTGTACATAAGGTCAGATAAGTCGTTCCAAGAGATGGGAAATTGGTGCGAGGCTCGAGAGTTCGACAAGATGGATTTCGTGTCAGTGGGGTTTGTTGAAAGCATCCCCGTGCGGGATGCCAATGGGAACATCTACGGGTATCTGGAATACCTGGATAAGAGCAGTATGAAGTTTGAACGTCCCTCACCGGATAAGCTCACCGGCGATGTGAAATACGTGCTGGAGATCTGGTACAATGGGGACGCTCGAGTCTATGCATCGGTCGGCGGAGTGACAACCACAAAGACCTACGCTGTCAATGGATACAGCGAGGTTAATCTCGGCGTGGACGATAGCGCGTTCGTCAGTGTGAGCAAGGACGATTATGGCCCAGGGACATTGAAGGCAATCCTGAAGGCGGAGGGCGTTGTAGTCGCTGAGGGAGAAACTAACGATAAATATGGGCACATCTCGTTATCATTCTACACCTAATCCCTTTGCACACAGCCTCCGGGGTGCATGTGACCGATATGTAATCAGAACCTCGGCCCGGCACCCCTACACCTGCAGAACGGCGATCATAATGTAATATGCGGTCGCCGCAATATCTCTCCGGAGCAAATTTTGCAGTTTTTGAACCGGCCCGTAGGGACCCCTGATAGGGATCCGGGAGGGGATCCAAAACCGAGGGCAAATTCAGATCCGGCTCGAGGGCAACCGCGCCAAAAAACCGAGGGCACGAGCCGGGTTTCGACCCCGAATCCGACCGACCGCATTTTCTACTACTGGCATTTTCTGTTCTCGAGTGCAGCGGCCGGGCGGGTATGGGGTACGGTGGTACTCGATCTTATCGATTCGGTAGCTACCGCCGATATCGATTCGGTATATACTTTGATTCGTGATATTTCCGCCCCTAAACCGCGACCGGGAACCCTTGCCGGCAGGAACGCAGGAGATAGTCCCGCAGAAGGCCATAGGCGACCGATCTTCCGCCGGCCAATGTGCAACAACTCCGGCACAAACTGGAGACCCGATCCGGCCCGGTCCGGGAGCTCTTCGACGGGAAAGAGACCGATGTCTCCTTCGTGCAGGTCCGGAGCACCGGCTGGTGTTCATCGGGTGGATCGGGACGGCCCGGGTCTCCCGCAGCGGCGGGCGATCAGCCTCCAGATCGAGGGACAGACCTACACCTCCCCAATCACGCAGGTCCGGCAGGTCGTGGCCGGGACCCGGACGGTGGCCCCCCTCTCCCAGCCGGTGCCGGCCCCGATCCTCGACGCGGACGGGGTGCAGAGGGAGAGGATCGACGCGGGACTTATCCACGCGTTTTGAGCCGCCGACCGTAACCACGCGGCCCGGAGGGGTGCGAGGCCTCCCGGCGACATGCCTGATGACGGTTCGACCCGAGGGTGATGGGATGAGATCCATGACTGACATCAGATTTGGAACCATTGTTTCGGCGGTCCTAGAGTGCCTGGACTTCGCCGAAAGTGACCTGACCGCCGACGAGCGCCACGACTCCCGCAAGGCCCTAGAGCGTTACAAGGCGGAGGTTGCACAGACGATCCGCGAGGTCTTCGACGAGGCGGGGGTTCCCACCCCGGTCGCCCCGCCTGTGCCGACCTACTCACGATGCGGCTCACCTGTGAAGGAGGGATACCGTTTCTGCACTCGGTGCAGGATGCCACAGACGGTGGAGGCGGCCGGCGAGATCCTGGAGAAGGCGCTCGCGAAGGACGCCGGCATGACTCCGGACGACCCGCGCTTCCGGGCATCGCTCGCCCGGATCCGTGAGGAACAGCCGGAGCAGTGGGATACCCTGATTCAGATGCTCACCACGCCGGCGAAAGCGTAACCCCTACCTTTTTTGAGCCTGCGCGCCCTTAAAGACGTGAGGGACGTGTCCTGGGGTATGCCAGGCCACCACCTATTTATAATTTTTCATCATGGCTTATATATCATGAGTGGATAGTATTGTGTGTACGCGCGGAGTGCAGATCTCCATGCTGTGTGCGTACCTGAAGACCATACAGTTGCCGATAGCCCTTGTAAACTGCTGAGGTGATGGATTAGTTAAACCCTGATGCGACGGTGGGTGAGATGAGGACCGTGTACTTTGAGAAGAGATATGGAGTGGATATCAAAGATTTCGCGTCAACAATCGAGATTGATCAGGTAATCGAGAGGGATTTGGGGAGGGATTTAAAACTTACGCGGTGTGAGAACCCCCTTGTTAATCATGGCGGTTGTGTATTCAAATTAAAGGAATATGATGTTGAAGAGAGCCTGAATAGGAAATTCCGTTGAGGATAACTGATTTTAATGGCCTCTCTCAACGATTTTTTAGATCTGTATACTGGTGAGTTTTTACCGGCATACTCCGATCTCGTGGCATTCCTTGCGGATAAGCCTGCTGGCATGCTGTTGGATATCGAAGCCACATTCAGCCACATGATGGTATACCTCACCGTGGCCCACACTGCCGATGTAGATACTGCTCAGAAAAATCTGGATCTGGCATATAACCACATGGTGAGGCTGATTCTGGATTGCCACAAACATCTGTGGGTTGCAGTGAGTGAGCAGATAGATCAAATATACGCGGATGACCACAAGAGGAAGTTCACTGTAAATATGCCTGAATATGAATTTGTAAAGCAATATAATCAATTTAAGGCATCTGCGATGGAGGCAAGAAAACTTGAAATGGAGCAGGTTGGGAAAAATCCCCTCGAAGCCATCAAAAAGTATCGGGAAACCACTGCATTAGGACTGAGGATGTTAGGTAGTTTCGATCCGGATAAAATGCGATGCTACAACTCATTCTCTCTTACGCGTTATATTAAAGAGCACGGGGTTGCGCTGTTAATTGGGGGCGTGCTCGGCGGGATCATTACAGCCATCGTATGTCATTTATTTGGAGCCTTTGTAACCCTCATCGGCGGCATCCCTGGATTTTAAGGCCCTTTTTCCAACATTTTCAATAAAATGGGTTGGAGGAGAGTTTCCTCCTCCTCGCGCCACCCCGCCGCTGGGTGTTGCAGGCGGCTTGGTGCTGCCGGCACGAGCCCGGATGACCCCTGCTTCCAGGCATCGCTCGCACGGTTCCGCGAGGAGAAGCCGGGGGAGTGGAGCGCCCTGGTGCAGATGGTCCGCGTGCCGGCAAAGGCGTAACCCCCTCTCTTTTCGATCAAACATCCCGGCAAATTTGCCGGGAGGTGATCTGGCTACCAACTAGATCGGCAGGTGGCGCGCGCCCTGCCGTTGAGTAAAGACGCAAGCCTCTTCCATTTCTGGAGCAATAGAGTATGGAAGACGGAATACTCCGTAAATAACACAAGGCTACGTATAACCTAATAGGCTACAGAGCAAACCTACAACCACTGCCCGCTTCATTGAAGCGGTATCATGCCGGTACCTGCCCGGAGCGGCTTTCTCGAGTATCCGGGAGTTCCCGGCCCCACGAGAACGTATCCGCTGGTGAACCCGTGTCGACAGACCTTACCGAAGTACTCAAAGCGATGGGCTATACGGATACCGGGGTCCCGGCTCTCTCCGGGTCATTCCCTCCCGCCGTCATCGAATACCTGCAGGATTTCCGGCCGCAGGAGGTCCGCGATATCATCGAGACGCTCCTCTACATCCACGTCGCCCTGAACAGCGCGTCGTCCCGGGGCGAGGGGGTCGGGGTGGCCGAGCAGAGCTGCTACGCCTACACCTCGGGACCGCTCTTTGCGCTCGGCGAGGTAGGTCTCATCGAGTCCTCCTCCCGGAACGGCACGACGGTGATACGGACCACCGCCGCCGGCGAAGCGATCGCCCGGCCGCTCGTGGAGGCACGGATCCGGGCGCTGGACATCCGGGACCTCGCCCGCGAGATCCACGGGGTCGTCCCGGTCCTCCTCGCGGGAACCGTGAAGGGGTCGTATATCAACAAGACCTTCCCCTCCACGCTCCCCCGCACCGAGGAGACGTTTCTCGGGTTCCTGCTCAACAACAGCCCCGGCCTCTTCGAGGAGTGCGAGCGGTTCGCCGCTAGGCTCCGGGACGCCGGATGCGCGGTCCTCGCCTACGCCTACGACCTCGACGCCGCGAGGGCCGACGGCGTCGTCTATACCTTCCCGCCGGAGTTCGCCTATATCCTCAAGGTGATGCTCGAGGCGATCGATCCCGCGGTCAGGGAGCACTACGACATGCTCCTCGACTCGTTCCACTCGACCTTCACCGTCCTGCGCTACCTTGCCTGCGGCGAGGACTACGACCGCATCCGGGCCTCGCCGGCCCACCGTCGCGAGCTCGCGCGGGTGCTTGCCGAACTCCGCGACGCCATCTACATCCTTGAGGAGGTGCGCGAGGACGACGGCGTCGACCTCGCCCGGTTCATCGTCCGGGACCGGGACCGCTACGAGGCCCGCCTCCGCGACCTTGGGCGGGCGCTGATGGCCGACGTCGCCGAGAAGATCGTCATCGACCGGCCGGCTCCCGTCCAGGAGCCTCTCCCCCCCGCCGCTGAGGCCCCCTTCGTCCCGGTTGAACTCCCTGCCGCCCCCTGCCCCCTGCCCCCTGTCGAGGAGGAGGAGAGCGGGTGGGAGGATGCCGTCTTCTCCGATCCGGAGGAAGAGACCGAGGATGAGATCGTGGAGGAAGAGGAGGAGCCGCTCCCGCCGCCGCCCCCACCCCGGCGGACCCCGGCACCCCGGCCTGTCCCCGTCCCTGCCCCCGTTCCCGTCTCCGCTCCGGAACCGGACCCTGCCCGTCCCGGCGCGCTCGACATCTTCCTCGGCAACGCCCCGGACGGGCGGCGGATCAACTGGTCGCCCGGAAGGCTGAACAACGGCCACATGATCATCCTCGGCGGCTCGGGCGCCGGCAAGACCGAGACGATCCGGTGCATCGCCTCGGAACTCGCGGCACAGGCGATGCCGGTC
>JASGMC010000105.1 GCA_030156625.1 Methanoculleus sp. | reverse complement strand
TCTATAAGAGAACTCCCGCGGGGCGAACGTGTACGGGGCTTGATGCGGGCAATTCCTCCCCCGGTTGAAACCGGGGGTCTCCTTGCCCGTCGTATATGAGCTGGTGCGGCGCACCCTGGCAGACAACGCAAAACTCTATGGAACCTACCTGAGGGCACGGTCTCCGGGAACCACCTACGAGTCTCACCTTTTTATACCATCCCCGCACAGGGTCGCGCAACCTACTTCCCGGCGAAGTGCAGACGGCCATGGCCGGGAGGTACTGAGGTGAGCCCATGGAGCGAATCTTCGAATTTCCCTCGCTCGAAGCCGCCCGGCAGTTTGCCGAAGATGTGCGGCCGACCGGGTGGCTGGTGGAGTTCCCCGCGGGAGCGGTCGCCCGGATCTTCACCCGGCGGATGGCGGGAGCGACGGTTGCCGGGATTGTCGTCGGCGGCATCGCCCTCGGCCTGATAGGCTGGCTCGCCGATACCGGCTTCTCCGGCCTCGACCGGCTCGAACCCCTCTTCGCCGCCCCATACGGGACGGTGACGGTGCTCTTTGCGACCGTCGGCGCCGCACTCGGCGGTCTCGCCGGGACTCTCGCGACGCTTGAAGCGGCCCCGATGCCGCCGGCGGGCGAGACTGTCCGGGTGACCGTGCGGGGGGAGGGCGGCACGGAGCAGCTTATGCGATTTGCACGGCGCTACGGCGGAACTCAGGCCCTGACCGGCGGAGAATCCAGGGACGGGGGAGGGTACGGGCACGACCCGGACCGGCTGACCCCGCTCCGCCTGGCTGCGTGGGTCGCGCTCGTCGTCGTCGCCGGGATCATCCTCGCCGCGACCTCCTACATCTGGATCCTCTCGGCCGCCTACGGTCCCGGCTCCGACCAGGAGAGCCGGGTCGGCTGGACCCTCAAGAACGCCCAGCGGATACCGGGAGATACCCCGGAGGCGGCCGGAGCGTCGATGGCGGAGATCCTGGGGGGCACCACGATGCCCGCGCCCGCCGATCCGCTCGCCGCGGCCATCCTCGCCCCGGTCGCCGCCCGGGAGGGAAGGACGCTCGTCTACGGGGGTGCGGCCGGCCCTCCCGACCTCGACGCCCTCAGCCTGGAGGGGCTCGAGCGGCTGGCGGATAGCCGGGACGTTGTCGTCGTCGCCCGCGAAGAGCCCGCATATGCCATGCCGGCCGCATACGCCGCGGCGCAGTTCGGAGCCCCGCTGGTCGTGCTGGACGGGAACGGCGGGATCCCCGGTGCCGTGCGGGACGCTCTTGCCGGCGGGGGGGAGCGCCGGTTCTTCGTCGCCGCGCCGTCCCGGCTGGTTCCCGACGAAACGCTCGGCGCCCTCCAGGAGTACGGCACGGCCGAGCGGGTGGCCGCCGAGGATATCTACCTCCACGCGCTGACCTGGGCCCGGAACCGGTGGGACGACTTCGGGTGGGGGATGCGGGAGGCCATCGAGGATGACGGTTACTACTACTATGCGATGGCGAACCCGGCCGACCCCGGTTTCGCCGCCGCCGGGCTGCCGATGGCCTACCGGGGCAACTACGGCCCGCTCCTTTATACGCCGTCCGACGACCTCGACCCGCTGACCGACCAGTACCTCTGGCGGGTCTCGCCCGACTTCTTCGTCTCCCCCGCCGACGGGCCGTTCATGAACGTCCGGGTCCTCGGCAGCCCGGAGAGCGTCAGCTACGCAGCCCAGGCCCGGGCGGACCTCGCCCTCGAGACTCACGAGTACTGGAACCAGGTGACCGGTGCGAGCGGCCTTGCCCTCCTTGGCTGGTCGTGGTTCTTCATCGGGGCAATCGGTGCCGTCTGGGCACTCTTCGTGATGCCGGCCCGCCTGCCTGCCGTCGGGTTTTACCCGCGGCTCTACTGGCCGCTGGCGATCCTGATGCTCGGCCCCGCCGGAATCCTCGCGTTCTTCGGCGCCTACAGCGGCGCCCTCGTCACCCGTTCCGGTCCGATGCCCCGGTTCCTCCGCCCGCCCTGGTCGCGTGCGCTCTCGGCGACGATCATGGGGATCTCGGTCGGCATGGCGCTGATGGTCGCCTCGATGTGGGCGGTCCAGCTCGCGCTCGGCATGCCCCTCTCGACCGCCTTCGCCTACACCTGGTGGTACTGGCTCGGCGCTCCCATGTCGACCGCCATGTGGTGGGTGATGGTCGTCCCCGCGATCATCCTCTCGACCCTCCTCTACATGGGGCCGATGATGGCCGAGCAGCACGGGTCGGGCTACCTCTCCGGGGTCCGCCGGGCCGCGCCGGTGGTGATCGTCTCGATGCTTGCGGCGTCGGCCGGGATGTGGGGGGCGGCCTGGTATCTGATGGCCTGGCAGGACCAGATGGCGGCCGAGGACCTCTGGCTCTGGATCGTCCCCATCTGGGCTGCAGTCGTCGTCGGGCTGGTTACGGCATACGTCCCGAACTACCTGATGGTGAAGGCGGGCTGGAAGGAGGGGGGAATGTGATGCGGGCAAAACCCGTCTACACCCTCGCGGGCGTCATCGTCGTGATGCTCGTCGTGCTCGCTCCTCTCGTCGCAGAGTTCGGCTCTGCCGGCGAGGGGATGACGGCGAGCACGACAGAGAACCGGGAACACCTGGAGATGACCGGGACGGCTGCGCGGCTCTCCGGGGAGGATCATATCCAGACGGCGGTCGTCTACGCCCAGACGGTCTACGCCGCGGCCCAGGACAAGGACCGGCCGGGTGCGGTGATCCTGGTCAGGGACGACGACGAGGCGACGGCGCTCGCCACCACCCGGCTGCAGCACTTCCCGGTGAACGCTCCCCTCCTCTACGTGACGGAGAGCGGCACGGAAGTTCCCGGGGCGACGATGGAAGAGCTCCGCCGGCTCGAACCGGAAGGGGTGATGATGGACAACAACGTCCAGGTCTACGTCGTCGGTGACATAAGCGAGGACGTCGCCCGCCGGGTGGAGAACGAACTCGGGTACGCCGTCCGCCGCCTCTACGCCCCGGACCCGATCACCTACACCGAGGTGCTCGACGAGTTCGTGGCGACGATGGAGTCGAACCACCGCGACGTGGTGCTCGTCGCCTCGACCGAAGCGCCGGCATACGCCTACCCGGCGGCGAGCTGGAACGCCCATATGGGGCAGGGGTTTGCGTTCGTCACGCCCGGGGGGGTGCCGGATGCAACAAGGCGGATCCTCGCGCGGAGCTGGCCGAACTACCCCTACATCTACGTCTTTGCCCCTGAATCGGTGGTGGGGCAGGACGTCATGGCCGAGCTCGCGAAATACGGACACGTCCAGCGGATCCCGGGCGAGACGCCGGAGGAGATGGCTGTCCGGTGGGCCGGCTACAAGGACAGCGGGCTCCGGGTGACCTGGTGGGTGAGCTTTCGGCCCCGGAGCGTGGGCTGGGGGTACGCCGAGCCGGGGCACAACATCCTCCTTGCGAGCCCTGATGACTGGCGGGTGCTCGTGCCGGGCGGCGTCCTCTCGCACATGGGCAAGCACGCCTTCCTCGTCCTCACCGGACCGGACGGCACCCTCCCCGATGCCGCCCGCTCCTACCTGGAGGTGATCCGGCCGACCCGGACCTACCCGAGCCAGCAGGTCTACAACTACGGCTGGGTGCTCGGTGAGGGGGTGCCGGACGAGACGATGCGGGAGGTGAGCGAGCTGCTCGGCGTGACCGGAACCGGGCCGGGATCGTGACCCTTCGGCTCAATCCCGGTCGTGCCGCCGGAGGAACGCGCGAACCATCCGGGACTCCACCCATCCCCGGTCAAGCTGCCTGATGTGGTCGTTGATCCGCTCGACCTGGTCGCGGATGATCGCCGCCGTCTCCGCATCATCCAGCAGATCCGCTCTCCCCAGGGTCACCTGAAGGGGCTGGCGGATGTGGTCGCCGAGGACGGCGAACTGCTCGATGTTCCGCTCGATCTGCTCGAACGCCTGTTGCCGGAGCTGCTCGTCCTGTTTCCGCTCGGTGATGTCCCTGCCGGCCGCCTGGACGCCGACCACTTTTCCATGCTCGATGATCGGGGACTCGTTCAGTTCTACGACCGCCACGGATCCGTCTTTCCTGCGGAACTCGACTTCGAGCCCCTCGACCGGCTCGCCCCTGGCTAACTTCTTCTGTGCCGCCTTCCACGCGGCGAGGGAGAGGGGACTGACGTAGTCGCGGCATTTGCGGGCGATGAGTTCGGCGGGCGTGTGGCCGAGGATGCGGGTCACGGCCGGGGACATATAGGTGATCCCGCTGTCGTGGTAGCAGGTGTAGATCATGTCGAAGCTCCGCTGCGCAATCTCGCGGAACTTCTCCTCGCTTTTGCTGAGCGCCTCTTCGGCCGCTTTTCGCTCGATTCCCGGCGCCAGAACGTTTGCGGCCGCCTGGACGAAGTTGATGTCGTCCCGGGTGAACCTGCGCAGGGTCCGGGTGTGGGCCCCGAGCACCCCGTACGGCCCCCTCTCACCCTGGATGATGACGCTGATGCCGCTCGTGATACCCTCATCCCTGAGGAGCGCCGGGCCCCGGAACCGTTTCTCTGCCCGGAGGTCTTCGACGATCACCGGCTCGTGGGAGAGAAGGGTGTACCCCGCCTGGGAATCGGTTCCCCCCTCTACGCGTTCCGTGCCGACCAGAGCGCTATTGAACCCCACTGCCGCCTCGAGGATGAAGAGATCCTCTTCTGGCAGGTACCGGAGCACTTTGGCGTACTCGACTCCCAGGTGCTCCGCCACCGCCCGGACCACGGCATTCATCAGCTCGGGAGGCTCAGCCCCTGCAAGAGCGCACTGGCCGAGGTCCGCGATGGCTGCCTGCTGTGCCGCCCGGACGGCGGTGAGCCGCTCGGCCTGTCTTCTCGCGGTGATGTCGAGGTTGATCCCGGCCCAGAGGACGATCTGCCCGCCTCCATCACGGACCGGGGCTCCCCGGGAGAGGATGGTGCGATATCCTCCTCCGGGATCGGGAATCTCAAGTTCGCGGTCCCACTGGCATCCGGTATCGAGGCACCGTCTCCATTCGGCGCGTGCCGCTGCCGCGTCCTTGAGCGGTATGCATTCCACCCATCCCTGGCGCCGGCAGTCCTCGATCGTCCTTCCCACCAGGTCGAGGAACGAGGGGGAGATGTAGAGTGCAGCGCCGTCCGGCCCGCAGGTCCAGGTGCCGTAGGGAATCAGTTCTCCGATGCTGGTATAGACCGATCCGGGCCTGATCGGCGCTGCCCCGTCGCATTCGGGGGTCACGTCCCGGAAACGGGCAAGCACCATCCCGGTGTAGGGCTCGCCGGTCATCACCCGGCACGAGAAGGAGAACCGGCGCACCTCCCCGGCGGAGGTCCGCATCCGGCAGGCGGCATGCGCGACCTCCCGCCGGCACCGGAGTGCTTCGAGCATCCGTTCGGCGAAGCCCTCTTCTCTGATGAGAGGGGTAAGGTAGCGGACGACGAGGTCGCCTGTCTTCATGCCGTGGGCTGCGTCATCGCCGATCCCGAACGTCTCCCGAAACGATCGGTTCAGCCGCGCAACGGTGTTGTCCCGGTCAAGAACAATGATAGCATCGTCCAGTTCGTCAAAGCAGCGGTACACTGTGGGCCTCCGTGGCCGGCATATGGGGAACCCGGAGTCCGGGTTCCGCATGTCAGGTAGTATAGTACCGGTTCATGAACCTAGGTCTTTTCGGAATCCCTGCATTCGTGGCGATACAGGGAACGCGGGTAGAACTCTGGAGAATAGCGCTCTGCAGATACGGCCCTTCCCTATGATGAAGCGACGTCGCAGGGTCGCGTCGGGCTTCCGGTGCGAAACCCCGAAGTTCCCGGGTCTGCATTAAAGTGCTGAGGGGAGGTCCGTAATGACCCCGATTGGCTGATTACGCACCATTTCGGGATCGGCATGGGGTCCGGAACCTCCTGCCCGCCGGCGTGATAGCATTGCTGCCAGAAGATGCCGTATTTAAGAAAAATGCGGCATACATCGATTTATATCGTGAAAATCGGATCCTGTATTGCGGACAATCGTTTCCGTTACAATTAATACAACCCTCAGTGTATTCACTTGCATAATCTAAATTGGAGTTTACTTTTTCCGATGTCCACGCCCCCAGGAACTGCTCGGACGGGATCCGATCCCACCAGACGCGACAAAAAGACGCAGGATATTTCCGCCGAAGTAGAGCGGCTCGTTCGCGAGCGGACTGCCGAACTCCTGGAAGAGAATGAAGCGCTTCGGCAAGAGGTCGGTGAACTCAAGCAGGCCGGAAACGTGCTGAAAAAGGCCTATACCGAGCTCGACGACCGTGTCAGGGAACGGACGGCTGAACTGGAGCGCGCCAATACCCGGCTCCTGGTCGAGATCGAGGAGCGCAAGCGAACCGAAGAAGTCCTCCGGGAAAGCAAGGAACGGTTCATAGCATTCATGGATAACAGCCCCGCAGGCGCCTGGATGAAAGACGAACAGGGGCGCCTCGTATACTTAAACAAAACCTTAGAGGCCCGTTTCAAAGCTCGACTCCAGGTATGGCGGGGTAAGACGGATTTTGAACTATGGCCTCTGCATGTCGCCGAGCAGTTCCGGGAGAACGACCTGACCGTCCTCGAGGAAGGCCGGGTCATCGAGGTCCTGGAGGAGACGCCCGACCTGGAGAGAGGCGGTTCTACCTATTGGTGGAACTTCAAGTTTCCCTTCCAGGACGCTTCGGGTAAAACGTATGTGGGGGGCATCGGGATCGATATCACCGCCTGGAAGCGGGCCGAGGCGGCATTGCAGGAGAGCGAAGAGAAGTACCGGAACCTCGTAGAACTCGCGCCGGAGCCGATCGCAGTCCATCGTCAGGGTAAAATTGTCTACGTCAACCCTCCCTGCGTCGCGCTCTTCGGTGCGGAGAGACGGGACGATCTCATCGGTAAACCGACCCTCCAGTTTGTCCATCCGGACGACCATGAAGTGGTCAAAGGACGTATCCGCCGGATGGCGGAAAAGGGTACGACCGTGCCTCTGATCAGAGAGAGGTTCGTAAAACTCGACGGTCAGGTCATTGACGTCGAGGTCGTTGCTACCCTGATAACGTACGAAAACCTGCCTTCAGTGATGGTCCTCTTCCGGGACATCACCGAGCGCAAGAAGGCGGAAGAGAGCCTGAAAGAGAGCGAGGAGAAGATCCGATCGATCCTGGACAGATCTCTGGACGCCCTGTACCGGCGAAACCTGCTGACTGGTCGTAGCGAGTATTGTAGTGCTGTTATAGAGCAGATCACGGGCTTTACCGTGCAAGAAGTGTTAGCCATGACTGTTGATGACATTCTTGAGCGCGTGCACCCCGACGATCGTCCAGGGGTCATGGCTGAAAAGATAAACGTCTTATCCACGGCCACAGGGGGTACAGTCGATTATCGATTCCTCTGCAAGAACGGCACGTACAGGTGGGTTTCCGATCGGTTCAGAATAACCTATGGTGCGGAAGGCAAACCCCTCTTTCGGGAAGGCATCATTCGCGATATCACCGAGCCCAAGCAGGCTGAGGCGAACCTCCGTGCCGTCATGGAAAGGGAGCATCTGAGAGCCACCGAACTGGATGCGACTCTTGCGTCGATCGCATCGGGCGTCATCATCTACGATACCACCGGGGCTATCGTTCGGATGAACGAA
>JASGMC010000104.1 GCA_030156625.1 Methanoculleus sp. | reverse complement strand
CCTGCGGGTCTCTTCCACGGACTCACGGAAGATCGGGTTTCTGATCGCCGATAACTCCACGAGATCGACCGTGCGGCAAAAGAGCCCGGCCAGATCTTCAGCGAGACCGAAGTAAGCCTCCGCATGCTCCACCGGGGTCATCGGTTCGAACTCGACGACAAAATCGACGTCGCTCACCGCGGGATCGAACCGGTCGCCCGTCGCCGAGCCGAAGACCCCGAGCCTTTTTACACGGCGGCGTGCAGCGATGCGGACGATCTCGGGGATTTTCTCGCGGATGATAGGATGCATCGGACTCCTCTATGGGAGGTATTCTCATCCGGGAAGCATTATCTCTTTCGGATTAGAGGAGCCACCGCTTCCGCCATCAACGATCTCCTTCATCAATCCCCCGGACCGCACGGCCTATATCGGCAAAGACCTGCTCCTCGTCAACATCGACTTCCACCCAGCGGCCGGCGTCGACGAAGTAGAGGTAGGGCGTGACCGGACTCCTGAGGATCCGGGCGGCGGCGTGGCGGTAAACCGTCATCTGGACCGCGTAGTCGGCGTCCCCGGGGCTCCCGGTCTTGTAGTCGATGAGCACCCAGGTGCCGTCCGGCCGCTGCACCAGCCGGTCGATGGCTCCCCGGAACGCGACCCCGTTCACCCGTGCCAAAAACGGCACCTCGCGGTGGTCCCGGACGACGCCCTGCATCAGGGGGGACGCGAGGAACCGTTCGTAGAGCTCCCGGTACTCTCCTGCCCGGCCGGGGTCCATGCCGTAGCGCCGCAACACCGCGGCGGGATCCCGGCCGCGGAAGACCTCGTGGACGACGAGCCCGCGGGTCAGGGGATCCTCGCCGGCGGTGAACCCCCGGGGCCGGGACCCCGGCGGGCCGCGGAGGTACGCCTCAACCTCGCTTGCCGAGTAGACACGCTCCTCTTCCCCGTCCGGGGGAATGCTCGCCGGGACAGGCCCCGCAGGAACATCGTCCGGCACCGGGAGACAGACCGGAGCAGTCTCCTGCACGTCGACGGGGATCGCCGCAGGGTCGAGGGTGAGCGGGATGCGGAGCTTCTCGAGGACGGCTTCGCCACGGGCGTAGGCCTCATCGCAGAGCCCGAGGCAGTGCGCGAGCCAGGCCATCCGGGTCTTCCCTTCCGCGAGGGTCTCCGGGACTTCGGCCGGCATCTCCCCGCAGAGGATGAGGTGATCCTTCGCCCGGGTGACTGCGACGTAGAAGAGGCGTTTGCGCTCGGCCTCCTCCTTCTGCCGGTGCTCGTCCTTGAGAATCGTCAGGACCGGCGTCTCCTCGCGCTCGTGGTCATTTGCCGGGTTCGGGATCGAGACCCCGAGCAGCAGCCCGTCCTCCACCATGATGGTGCCCCCGCCGGACCGCGGCGTCTCCCCGAGGTCGGGGACGACGACGACCGGGAACTCGAGCCCCTTTGCGGCGTGCACCGTCATGATCGAGACCGCATCCGTCGACACAACGTCAAGGGGGGCATCCCCCTCGCGCTCCCCGCCGTCGATCGAGCGCCCGAGTTCCGCGACAAACTCCCCGAGCGTGGAGCAGTCGGCCTCCCTCGCGATGGCGATCAGTTTCTCGACGTTCGCCGCGGCCTGTTCGCCGCCGGCCATCCCGCCGAAGACAACGAAGATGCCCGACTCGTCGACGATCCGGCGGAGGAGGCGGGCGGGCGGGAGCCTGCGGGAGAGCGAGAGCCAGCCCCGGAGGGTCGCCGCCGCAGGCTCCTCCGCGGCCTGCAGCCGTTTCCAGAGAGAATCCCCGGGCGCCCTGGCGATATGAAAGAGCCGGGCATCGGAGAACCCGAAGTAGGGCGACCGCAGCACGCCGTAGAGCGCCGCGTCGTCCAGGTGGTTCGTGAGGAACCGGAGGATGTTGTAGAGGTCGTAGACCTCCTGGCGCTCGTAGAACCCGAGTCCGGCGTGGACGTGGTAGGGGACGCCGTAGCGGGCGAGCGCCCACTCATAGTAGGCGAGGTTCGTCCGCCGCTCGAGCAGGACGGCGACGTCGCCGTAGCCCGCCGGCCGGACCTCCCCGTCGCGGTAGACCGGTTTCTCCCCCCGCTCGACGATGGCCCGGATCTTTCTTGCCGCCATCTCTGCCTCGGCCCGGCGGCCGGCCGCCCGGTCTTTGATCTTCTGGCTGAGGAGGAGTTCGACCGAGCCGGTGTCTTCAGTCCGGTTCGCACGCAGCGGTTCGTAGAGGAACTCCCAGGGCCGTCCGGACTCCGCCATCAGGGCGGAAAAGACGGCGTTCGTGAACCAGACGACCTCGGGCGTGCTCCGGAAGTTGACGTCGAGCGCTATCGTCTCCCCGCCGAGATCGCGCTCGATCAGGTCGCGGGTATGCCCAAATTGCGTCACGTCGGCCTCCCGGAAGAGGTAGATGGACTGTTTCGGGTCGCCGACGATAAAGAGGTTCGCGGAATCGCCGAGGATGGCACGGATGATGGCGATCTGGACGGGATCGGTGTCCTGGAACTCGTCGACCAGGACAAACCTGAACCGGTCCCGGAAGTGCGCCGCAAGGATATCCTCGCGGTCGCGAAAGAGCCGGTGGGTGCGGCCGACCAGGTCGTCGAAGTCGAGGGCGTTACGCCGCCGTTTCTCGGCATCGATCGCGTCAAGAAAGGCAGAAAAGACCGTGCCGAGGTCGTGGAGGAACTCGAGCGTCGCCCGGGTGAAGGGATCGGCCGGGTCGACGGAGAGCGCGAGGGCCCCGGCGTGGTCCTTGAGGCACTGCTTGAGGATGCCGTAGGCCGTCCGGAGGTTGTCGAGGTCGTCCCCCGCCCAGTTCTTCTTTTGCCCCATATTCTTGCGGAAGCGCGAATTGTCGTGAACCCCGGCAAGTCCGGCGACCGCGACCTCACCCGCGAGCCAGGGCTCGACGGCCCGGAGATACTCCTCGCCCGGGTCCCGGTCGCCGGGGTAGCGGGCGGCAAGGTCTCTGAGCGTCTTGATCGAGGGGGCGGCACGGTCGGAGAAGGCCGCAAGCGCCTCCTCCCGGTGCCGTTCCACCGCCGCCTGCCAGGCGTCGAGCACCTCCTCCTCGCTCCGCGCGAGGGCGGCAAAGAACGCCTCCGCCGCCACGCGGCGTGAGTACAGCCGCTCGAGGTAGTTCTTCAGCTCATAGGCCCCGACGGCACGGAGAGCGCCGATCACCGCGTCACGGCACTCCGGGGGCGGATCGCCGTGGAAGAGGTCCTCGGCCGCCTCTTCGCGGAGCAGGATCGCCTCCCGCTCGTCGAGGACGGCGAAGGCGGGTCCGACACCGGCCTCGAGCGGGAACTCACGGAGGACGGAGGCACAGAAAGAGTGGAAGGTCGATACCTTCGCCCACAAAAACTCGTCGCGGACCGCGTCCCACCGCTCGCCCTCCTTCTCCGCGATGGCCTGACGGACCCGGACCCGCATCTCGCCGGCCGCCTTCTCGGTGAAGGTCAGCGCGAGGATATTCCCGACGCCGATCCCGCTCTCGAGCAGGCTGAGGTACTTTTGCACCAGGACGTGCGTCTTCCCCGTCCCCGCCCCGGCGGTGACGCACTTGCTCGCCGAGTGGTCGAGCGCGGCCCGGGCCTGGCGTTCAGTCAGTGCCATCGGGGTTCACCTCCGCATTGAGCAGCCGCAGGGCGTTGAACCGGCAGGCGGTCTTGAATCCGCAGTAACCCGGGCAGGAGCCGGCGTCCGACCGGGGCGGGAAGCAGCCGCCGCGTATCCCGGCAAGATACTCCCGCACCCAGGAGAGCGTGGTCTCGACCAGCGCCCGGACGTCCTCGACGCCGCCCTGCCGCGACCCCGGGTAGCAGGAGAAGCAGTCCTTCAGCCCTGCGTCCCAGAAGACCGGCCGGTTCCGGACCTCTCCCCGCCGGAGGGTATAGTAGGTGCCCGCGACGCCTTCCATCCCGGTCAGCGTCTCGACCGCCCGGAGGTAGAGCGGCAGCTGGAGCGCTTTACCGGCCATGATATCCTTGAACAGCGGATGGGAGGTTCCTGTCTTGTAGTCGGTGATCATGAACCGCCCGTCGGGCAGTACATCGACCCGGTCGACCCTGCCCCGTATACGGATGGTCTCGTCGCCGAGCGGGATCGCAACCGCATCGGGTATCGAGGCCGCATCGACCTCCCCCGGCACCACCGGGAGGCCGAACGAGACCTCGAACGCGTGCGGGACGAAGCGGGAGGCAGCGACCTCCGCCTCGTGCCGGAGGAACCGCTCGAGGAGGCCCCTTCCCGCCGCAGGCGACCCGAGGAGGAGTTCTTTATCCGCGACCCATGCCGGCGTCTCAAACGTGAACCGGCCGGCCTCCTCCCGGCCGGCGTCGAGGATCCGCCGGAGGGCGTCCGGGTAGCACGCCTCAGTGACCGCCTCGTTGCCGTCGCCCTTCCAGCCGGAGTAGAACCGGTAGGCGATCCGGTGGACGAGGCTTCCACGCTCCTGTGCCGTCAGGTCGGGATCGGCTTCGGGAAGGGGCGCCAGACCGAGGACCCGCTCCAGGTAGAACCGGAACGGGCAGTCGGCATAGGTCTCGAGCGCCGTCGGTGAGAAGACGGCCTTATCACCGAACCGTTCGGCGAGCGCCGCGAGAATTGCCGGGTCGTCGCCGATCCGGCCGTCGTAGGGAGAGTCGTAGCCGCCCTTCCGGTGGTAGTTCTCGATGTTGAGCCGGCGGACGGCTTCGCGGACCGCGAGCCCCGGGGGTATCCCGGCCGGAACTTCCCCCCGGGCGAGGAGGGCGCCGGCCCGCCGGGCTTCCGCGAGCCGGGAGTCCGGGAAGCCGCCGTCCCCCCACGCCTCCGGGGAGAGGGCCGCCCGGACGGCGTCCACGAACCCGGAGCGCACCAGCGGCGTTGCGCCGTCGGCTGCGGGATAACTCAGGCAGACCCGGGTCCGGGCGGCAAGAAGGGCCGCGATGAAGTGGTAGCGCTCCTCCCGGAGGATATCTTCCTTCGATCGCGTCGCAAGGCGCCGGGTCTCGGCATCGGTGGTGAACGGGAGCCGGGTGGTCAGCCGCGGCATCGCGCCCTCGACAAGGTCGCCGATGAAGAGGAAGGGGACGGAGAGGTGCGCGACCTCCCGGACGCCGACCACCCGGACGGCGTTACCGTGCCGCCGTCTGCCGGTCCGGGTCCCGGCGAAAAGGAGCCCGAGCATGGAGGAGAACTCCGCAAGCGCCACCTTCTCCCCGGGGAGGAGCAGGGCGAGGCGTTCAAGGGCTGCGAGGGTCTCCATAAATCCCCTCAGATCCCGGGCCTCGTCCTCGAGGAGAGCGGGGTCGCCCTCCTCCGGCATCGCCGGAGCCTGCCACCGGTCAAGGAGCGAGCGGTAGGCGGCGAGGTGTTCCCGGATCGTCTTCGTTCCCTCGAGCACCGAGAGATCGGCAAAGAGAGCCCGGACGGTGTCCCGCGCCGCTTCGACGGCGGCGATCTTTGCTGCGAGCCGGGTTTTCGCGGAGTCCGGCCGCTCCAGCTCGTCCTCGAGAGCAGAGATCAGTGCGGCAAACCGTTCATCCCAGTTCCCGGCGGTTATCCGGGCCTCCCGGGAGAGGACGTCAAGCTCGCAGCCGCCTGCGTTCGGCAGGTAGGGGGAGGTCGTGAGGGCGACGACGTCCTCCCGCCGGTAGCCGCGGACCGGGACGACGAGGACCGAAAGAAGCGCCTGAACAAGCGGTGATGCAGAGAGCGGCCGGCCGCCGGACGCGGCGTACGGGAGTGTGAAGTCCGGGAAGACCTCTTCCACATAGGGCACCGCCGATGCGAGGTCGGGGAACGCGACGGTGATCGCGTCCGGCCGGACCCCGGCGGCGACGAGGTCCCGGATCTCCTGCGCGATCGCACGGACTTCGTCGAGCCGGTCCCGCCGTTCTGCGACCCGGACGAACCTTCCGCAGTCCTCGGGCTCCCGCCGGGAGAAGAGCCCGGCGAGGTGTGAACGGCGAGCATCCGGGGCATCTCCGGAGACGACCGCGTCCGGGTGCAGCCACTCGCCGTCATCCGGGAAGACCGCCGGGTTCGGGGCATAGGGCATCGAGTAGTGGAACTCCTCCGCGGACTCGCGCAGGGAGAGAAGCAGGTCCCGCTCGAGCGGCATCGGCTCGAAGAGCCCGTAGACGAAGACCGTCCGGAACTCACTCGAATCGTCGAGCAGCCGGACGGCCCGGGAGAACAGGGTGCTCTCGTCGACAAGACCGCGCTCGTCGAGGAACCGGAGGTATGCGTCGAAGAGGGCGGCGATCTCGGCACTTTTTTCGCCGGCAAGGTCGCCGAGGGCGGCCGGGTAGTCGACCATCCGCATGATGAGAACTTCAAAGAGGGTCGCGAGTTCGTCGACGGCCCCGGTCCCGGCGAGGAGCGGGTACCTGCCGGCGGCGAGCAGCCGGGCGAGGACGAGCCGGGACTCGGTAGCGGAGATCTGCGTCTCCACCGTCGTGTGCTCGATGAAGACCTTCCGGGCGAACCCGGGAAGGGTGGTGACGGCGTCGGCGACGAACGGGACACCCTGCTCCCCGAGGCGGCGGGCGACCTCACGGGCGAGGTAGGACGTCGGGACGATGAAGACGGTGCCGAACGGGTCGCGGGCGGCGGCTTTCCGGAATTGGGTGACGAACGCGTCGAGACCCTCTCCCGGCAATTGGCGGTACAGAACGGCGGGGGACATCCGGTGTTCTCTCCTGGTGAGGGGTTTAGGGAGGAGGAGGGATGAGTGTTGTTATTTGGGTCGGGGAGGAGACCGGGCCCGCCCGGATAGCCGCACGGTTTAACTGCGGGCGTAGATACGTAATGATCGCTCATGGACACGAACTTCTGCCGCCACTACACCGGCGACGGCACGCCGCCGTCGAACCGCTACTGCAGAACGTGCCCAGAGATCGCCTGCGGCCGGCTGTGGCGGCGGGTCCTCGATCTCGCCGAATCAAACGGCGGAGACCCGGTCCCGCTCCCACCGACGCGGGCAGTGCTCTTCCCGAACAAGAACGCCGATTTCGTCCGGTTGCAGGTCAACTGCCGGTGGGGCCTCCCGAAAGAGGACTTCCTGCACTACGTCGCCACCGGCCACGCGAAGATGGGGCGGCGGGGGCAGCGGAGCGATCCCCGGGCATCCCCGAGCTGCACCAGGCAGGAGCCGTACGTGCAGACGATCGTCGAGCTGCTCGGCGGGATGGAGATACCGGAGATACGGGCGGTGCGGGAGGTGCAGGGCGGGTGAACCACGGATGGTTCATTGAGAAGCAGCCGCGTTCGTGAGCGATGCAATCTGCAGGGCCACCTGTATGCAATGAAACCGGATAAGGTGAGACAACACAGGTTTTCCGTGCAGCCCAAAAAAGCCGTCGCTAGAACGGATTTCAGACCCTGTTGAAGGAGGAAAACCGATATCGGCCGCTCAAAAGCAACTAATCTCAAACCGCCACATTATATATCACAACGAAAAGAACTGTAAATCAGTGTCTTATGTCATGCGATCTCCCCGATGAAGCGCTCTTTATTCTCAATGTTTTATACAAGGGGAGGCACTTTCGGACGGATGCAGGCTATCATTCCGAAAAACTGTACAAAATTTATATAAAGAAATTCACGGGACGATCCTGTCTGTCCATTGAAGATACACTTCAGATCCTGATGAACGACGGATATGTGGCACAGATCAGGAA
>JASGMC010000103.1 GCA_030156625.1 Methanoculleus sp. | reverse complement strand
TCGCTTTCACCATTTTTTGATTCTGGAGGAAAAAACATGGAACAACTGAATTAGAGCACGAAAACCGATCTACTGCTGCCGGGTTTTCAGGACCGCGGGCGCACCCGCCCGGGCATCGCTGCCGGAAGGGGGGAACCATGAACGTCGACCTGAATCCCATCGGGTACGTCTCTTCGCCGTATAAGAGAAAAAGGGATGCCCCGCGGCAGGGCAGGCTGACCGACACCGAAACGGAGATCGTCATCGACGAACGATACCTCCCCGGCCTTTTCAGGGTCGAGGAGAAGAAGCATCTCTTCGTGCTCTGCTGGTTTGACCGGTCCGACCGGACCGCACTCCGTGCGACGCCGCCGCACAACCCGGTGGAGCATGGCGTGTTTGCAACCCGCTCACCCAACCGGCCGAACCCGATCAGCCTGTCGCTCGTCGATGTCATCGATATCACGGGCGGGAGAATCCGGGTCAGGGGACTGGAAGCTCTCGACGGGACGCCGGTCCTCGATATCAAACCCTATTCGGAGGAGATCGACCGTCCGAAGTGAGATGGGGTAGGGCCGGCAATTCGGCCGTTTTATTCCAGCATTTTTTCCGGGGAATTCCCCCGGTGTGTTTCGTGAGTTCCCGATACCTGGGAGCAGCAGTCCCCGGGACCGGCGTGACGCCGGGGTGTTCGGGCCGCACGCAGGGCATCCGCTCCCGGTGGATACAGTCATGCCCCTCAAACATCACAGTGAGATCATCCGCGTGGCCGAAACGTCCGGGAAGGACACCCCGGCATCCCGGTCGGCGGGAACGGGGCCGTTGATGCTGCATTCCCCGTCGGTCTCGGTCTTCTTCGTATAGAGGGCGCAGTCGCTGCAGGTCGGCATAAAAAACTCTTTCCTGCCCCGGGGATATAGGTTTTGCCGGCCGGGCTACGAGGGCGGATCCGCCTTCTCCCACCAGATCTTCACCCGGGTCGAATGCCCGGGCACGATGATGGTATCCCCATCCGTTCGCGCGTACCCGTTCAGGTACTGCCTGAGCACCTCTTTCTGCACCTCCGTCCCGGCGAAGCACCTCGGCGCGAAGTGATCGGCCGCCTCTTCGAGGTCTGCAAACCGGTTGATGTGCCGGAGGGGGAATGTCCTGATATTCGGGTAGATGCCCATCGAGTACAGCACGTTGTAGAGAATGTCGCATTTCGGGGAGGCAGTGAACGGCGAGCCGTGGAGGATAGGCCAGAGTTCCCGCGACATCGCGTCCCACGACGTCTCCCCGGCAAACCAGTAGATGAATACGTACCGGGAGGACACCTCCTCCAGCTTCCTGACGGCCTCTTCGATATCGGGGACGTCGAGGGAGTAGGACGCAAAGACGATATCGTACGGCGGGCTGAGATCGTCCGCCACGCTGACGTCCTCCCACCGTTTCGGCACCACGTCGATGTTGCCGATCCGCTCCGCGTCAATGTTCTCCTCGAGCACCGACCGCATCCCCTCCGAAGGTTCGACCGCCGTAACGTGGCCGGCCCGTCGGGCAATGGGAATGGCAAGGGCTCCCGGCCCCGCTCCGACGTCGAGCACGCGCGACGAGGGGGTTAAGAGCAGGCCCCGGAGTGTCTTTGCGATCCGCTCCCCGCTGTTCTCCTGCGCCATCCTGTAAAACCTGCGTGCCGCGTCTTTCGCGTCCCAGAAACTTGCATCTGTTGAGTTTCGGTTCGCTTCGCGGTGCCGCCGTCTCTGTTCTCTCCATACGGCGTTCCAGTCAATCGAGTGCACTTCCATGCATATCTTCCCGTTTTGTGAGCAGTATATTCCTGAATAGTCAATTCCCATCCGCCTCTCTGTGCCGTTCATAGAGGGCTTCAGGCTCTCCTGACGAACATCTCGGAGTACGACGCAAAACGCCCTGCATCGACGGGGTAGGTGAACCGGATCCCGTTGTTGCCGCAGACCATGCAGAGAGGCCGGGCGGCGCCGAAGTCCATATCGCCCTCGCCGGTGACATGCCGGTCGTTCATCTCGAGATGGACGACTTTGCCGATGACGAGCGCATACTTCTCCCTCGTGATCTCCTCGACGAGCCGGCACTCCATCCACGCGACCGACCCCTCGATGCCGGGCGGTGCGACAGTGGTCGAGGGCCGGGGGGTGAGCCCTGCCTCCTCGAACTCATCGATTTCGGGCGGGAAGTTCCGGGCGCAGATCATCACTTCCTCGATCATCGTGGCCGGCGGCACGTTGACGACGAATTCGCCGGTCTCCCTGATGTTGTCGAGGGTGTCGCGCCGCAGCCAGGAGGCGAGGACGATCTCGTCGAGAGGCCGGAGGATCGGCGTGATATTCCCCCACGGTGCGGCATTGCGGATCCCGGTCTTTGAGACAGTAGAGATGAGCACCACGGGAAGCGGCAGGACGTTTTCACGGTTGTGCGGTGGTAGTTGCATGAGTGCTACTATTTTTTAATTTATTATTATTTTCTTCCATTCATATTTGAATTTTTTAATTATTGTCTGGGAGCCCGGCGGGCGCGGAACGTGCCCCTGCAGCTTAGTGCTACTAATATTGTTCTACATCATATTTAATGGAATTTTAAAACCAAAATCCAATTATTTATTAGATTGTAGACACAGGTTCCTCATATCGCAGGGGGCGCGGCGGTCTCGGGAAGCCGTTACCCGGGAGAGCCATGTACGACAGTATCGTTCAGACGGTGGCGCTCGCAGCCGGCCTGCTTTGGGAGATGGTCCCGATGATGGTCGTCGGCGTCTTCCTCGCCGAGGTGCTCGTCGCCCTGAAGATCGCCGGGAGGATTGCGGCAATCTCCCGCCCGCTCACCTCGTTCGCCTGCCTGAGGGAGGAGTGCGGCACCAGTTTTCTCATGGCCTTCGTCTCGCCTCCTGCCGCGAATGCCATGCTGATGAATTACCATGCAAAGAAGCTCATCACCCGGAAGGAACTGATCATCGCGGCCACCATGAACTCGTTTCCGACGGTCGTCATGCACTGGCGCTACCTCCTCCCGGTCTACATCCCGCTTCTCGGCATCCCCGGTCTCATCTACTTCGGCCTGCTGATGCTCGTCGGCCTCGCAAAGACCGTGGTCATCATGCTTTTCGGCCGGGCCGTCCTCACCCCCTCCCCATGCACGCCGGTTATTCCGGCGGAGGAGCCGACTGTCACGCTCCGGGAAGCGCTACGGACGGCGTGCACATCCTCTAGAAAGACGCTCACGCGCCTGCTCTCGATCACCGTCCCCACCATCGTCATCGTCGCGTTCCTCATCAACGCGGGTGCCTTCGACCGGCTTTCCGGGATGATGCAGGGCGCAGGGGCGGTCTTTCCCGTACCGCCGGAGGGGTTCGCCGTCATCGCCGCCCAGTTCGGCAGCTTCGTCGCAGGTGCGAGCGTCGCGTCCACCCTGCTTGCCGCGGGGGATATGACCTGGCAGCAGATCGTCCTCACCCTGCTCGTCGGCAACGTCCTCACCAGCGTGACGCGGAGCATCCGCTGGCTCGGTTCGTCCTACGTCGCGATCTTCGGGATGCGGACGGGAACGGAGATCATGCTCGTTTCGACGGTGCTCCGAAACGGCATCATGGTCTTCCTGGTCGCCGTGCTGGCGTACGGGCTTGGGTGGGGATGAGGGAACAGAAGTCTGCATCGTTGCAGCTTGCACCGTCGGGATGATTCCTATCCTTCCAGGCGCAGGTACTGGCCACGGTCTGCCCAAAAAGAGTTACGCGGGAGATTCGTCCATCTCCAGGAACGTCGTGACGATGGTCCCGTACTCAACGGGAGCGTGGTTCGAACCCGCGTGCGGGATGCCCTCGAACCTGACGAGCCACGACCCGTTGATCCGGCCTGCAATCTCCACCGCAACCGACTGCGGGGTCAGGTCGTCCGTGGTCCCGGTGATGAGCATGACATCGTTTTCGATCCCCGGAAGGCTGTCGTAGCTGCCTTCCCAGTTGAGGTTTGCCATAGCCTCTTTGCGTATCGCGGTCTGCTCGTCCGGGTTGCCGGCGCACGCTTCAAGGATGCCGTGGAGTTTCTCCGTCTCCGGGATCGACGCGCTGTAGGTGGCGGAGGAGAGGACGGCCTTTCTCACCTTATCCGGGTGATCGATTAGGAGCTGCTGCGAGACGGTTGACCCCATCGAGACGCCGTAGATGTTCATGCTGTCGTAGCCGAGCGCGGTCATGAGCCCCGCCGCATCGTCCGCGAGCTGTGCAACGGTGAACTGGGCATCGACGTCGGTGCTCTCCCCCATGCCGCGGTGGTCGTAGACGTAGACGTGGTAGTTGTCCTCGAGGATGCCGATGAACGTGGCGTTCCACATCTCCATCGTCCCCCCAAAGCCCGTGATCATGAGGAGGGGTTCGGCGTTCTCCGCCCCGAACTCACGGTATCCGAGAGTGACGCCGTTCACGCCGGCGTACCGGATGGGCGTATTGTTATACGAGATCGTCGGGAGCGTCGTATCGGCTGTCCGGCTGATCGTCTCCGCCGCCGCAGGCGTCGCGGTGCACCCGCATGCGAAGAGGAAGCAGAGTGCAAGCACGAGAGTCCCTGCTGTGACCGCTGTTTTCTTCATGGTGTCTCTCCTGTGGTAATCCTTCTTCGCCGGCCTGCAAGGAACTCCGTTGCTCGCAGTTTCGCTGCATTGGAAGAAAGAACGATAGTTTATCTTGAGATCAAGTTATTAAGTGATTTTGAAATCTGGTTCCGGGAACGCGGCTACCGAAGGTGACGAAATCCCTTGATATTCTTTTTGCGGGTGGAGTTCCGGAGTGTCGGAAGGGTATACGTTACGCCCCGGCTCACCCGCTCTGCGCCTCTCGCACCGCTTTTATATCCGCTATATCCATCCCGCCGAGCAGCCCGACTATCGCCTGCACGTACGGCTCCTGCCTGGTGCAGCTCGGCGATGCCCGGGGATCGCTCCGCTGCCCCCGCCGTCCCATCTTCGCGTGGCCGGTGGCGACGTAGTGCAGGAAGTCCTCCTTCGGGAGGCCCCACCGGCAGTTGACCTGCAGCCGGACGAAATCGGCGTTCTTCTGGTTCGGGAAGAGCACTGCCCGCGTCCCCGGGAGCGGAACCGGGTCTCCGCCGTTTGATTCGGAGAGATCGAGAACCAGCCGCCACAGCCGGTCGCAGGCTGCCTGCTGGCAGACCCGGCAGTAGCGGTTCGACGGCGGCGTGCCGTCGCCGGTGTAGTGGCGGCAGAAGTTCGTGTCCATGAGTGTTCAATACGTCTCTACGCCTGCATTTAAACGTGCGGCTATCCGGGAGGCCGTGGGCGATCCCGGGCACCTCCCCGACCCAAATAACAACACTCATCCCCCCTCCCCCCTAAACCCCTCACCAGGAGAGATTGCCGGATGTCCCCCGCCGTTCTGTACCGCCAATTGCCCGGAGAGGGTCTCGACGCGTTCGTCCTCCAATTCCGGAAAGCCGCCGCCCGCGACCCGTTCGGCACTGTCTTCATCGTCTCGACGTCCCACCTCGCCCGGGAGGTCGCCCGCCGCCTCGGGGAGCAGGGTGTCCCGTTCGTCGCCGACGCCGTCACCACCCTTCCCGGGTTCGCCCGGAAGGTCTTTTTCGAGCACGCGACGGCGGAGACGCCGATCTCGGAGGCCGAGTCCCGGCTCGTCCTCGCCCGGCTGCTTGCCGCCGGCAGGTACCCGCTTCTCGCCGGGGCGGGGGCCGTCGACGAACTCGCGACCCTCTTTGCCGTTCTCATCATGCGGAAGGTCGACTACCCGGCCGCCCTCGGCGACCTTGCGAGTGTTAAAAGCGCCGAGATCGCCGGTCTTTACGACGCCTACCTCAGGTTCCTCGACGAGCACGATCTTGTCGACGAGAGCACTCTGTTCTCCCGGGCCGTCCGGCTGCTCACCGAATCCGGGGGCGACGGGTTCCGGACGGTCTTCGCCTACGGGCTCTTCGAGCCGATGCCGCTCGAGCGGGACCTGCTTCTTTCCCTGCGCGAGTTCGCAGAGGAGTTTCACCACTCGCTACCCTACGCCACAAACCCGGCGGTCTTTTCGGACGACGGCGAGTGGCTGCACCCGGACGCGGTCGTCTCTGGAGATGCCCCGGATACTCGCCGTTCACACCTCGCCGGGCTCTTCTCCCGGCGGGAGCCCGAGGACTGCGGAAGGTTCGTCCGGATTGCAGAACGGCGGGACCGGCTCGACGAGGTCCGGGCGATCGCGCAGGAGATCCGGGATCTGGTCGCCGCCGGGGTCCGGCCGGACGAGATCGCGGTCGCGTTCCCCGATCTCGCATCGACGGTTCCTCACGTCGAAGAGGTCTTTCCCGACTTCGCGCTCCCGTACTCCGCGTCCGGCGGCCGGCCGCTTGCCGCATCGCCGCTTGTTCAGGCGCTTCTTCTGGTCCTCGCCGTCCCGGCCCGCGGTTACCGGAGGGAGGACGTCGTCGCCCTCACGACCTCCCCCTACCTGCCGAACGCTGGCGGCTGCGAGCTTGACATCCTCTCCCGGGAAGCCCGGATCACCGCCGGAGCGGCCGCCTGGGACGAGCGGCTCGCAGCGCTGACTTCTGCTCTCGAGGACGAGCGAGCGCGGCCGGATACGCCGGATTCCCCGAGAGCCCGGCTTGAAGCAAAGATCGCCTCGGTAGAGGCGGCGCGGGAGGTTGTCCGGGGGCTCTTTGCCGATCTTTCGGCGCTCGAGGGGACGAAGACGGTCCGTGAGCACCTCGCCGCCTACCGCTCGCTCCTTGACCGGTGGCAGGCTCCGGCGATGCCGGAGGAGGGCGATCCCGACCTGCTGGAGGACGAGGCTCGGGATCTGGGGGGCTTCATGGAGACCCTCGCGGCGCTCGAACGCTTCGCCTGGCTGCTGCCAAAAGAGAAGGTGCCGCTTGCGGAGTTCTCCTCCATGCTCGGGCTTCTTCTCGCCGGGACCCGGACCGGCCGGCGGCGGAATCCCGGGGCAGTCCGGGTGGTCGGCGTCCGGGAGGTTGCGCACCTCGTCGTCCCCTACCTCTTCATCGGCGACCTCGTCGAGGGCGCAATGCCGCGGCTCACCACCCGGCTCCCGTTCACCACCGATGTCGAGACCCGGCGCCTTGCGACACGGTCGAAAGAAGACATCCTCCGGGAGGAGCGCTACCACTTCACCGCGGCCCTCCTCGCCGCCCGCTCCCGGGTCTACCTGAGCTACCCCGCGGCCGACGGCGCGACACCCCTGGTCCGCTCCGGGTTCGTGGACGCCGTCCGGGAGGCCTTCTCCCCGGAGGCGTGGGGGGCCGGCGACTTCCCGGACTCCGGGCTTGCGGCAGCCCGGCGGGCCGGCGCCCCGCTCGCCCGGGGGGAGAGGCCGGAGAGGATGCCGCCGGGGCTCTCCGCTCGCGAGGCCGTCCGCCGGCTCAACATCGAGAACTACCACCGGAAAGGCGGTTACGACTCACACTACGATGGCATGCTGGCCGGTGATCCGGCAATCCTCGCGGCGCTCGGCGAACGGTTCGGCGAAGGGGCCGTCTTCTCCCCGACGGCGCTCGAGACCTACGCGGACTGCCCGTTCCGGTTCTACCTGGAGCGGGTCCTCGGCCTTGCGCCGCTCCCCGAGGCCGACCCCGACCTGACGGCGCAGGAGCGGGGGAGTCTCGTCCACCGGATCGCCTACCGGTTCTACTCCGGCTGGAAGGGCGACGGCAACGGCACGGTCACCGAGGCGTGCTACCCGGACGCCCTCCGGCGACTCCTCGCGGCCGGCCGGGAGGAGGCCGACCGGTTCACGTTTGAAAGTCCTGCCTGGGTCGCGGATAAGGAGCACCTCCTCGGATCGCCCGCGGCGGGAAGGGGGCTCCTTGAGCGGTTCCTCCGGCACGAGGCGGAGGTCGCGGCCTCCCGCTTTGTCCCGCACGCCTTCGAGGTCTCGTTCGGCCTCCCGGTGGTGCCGGGGGAGGTCGACGCGGCCTCGATACCCGATGCGGTCGCGGTCCCGCTCGGCGGGGAGACCGTCCGTATACGGGGCAGGGTCGACCGGGTCGACGTCATGCCCGACGGACGGTTCATGATCACCGACTACAAGACGGCCCCCTCCCACCCCCAGCTCAAGGATATCAAAGCGGGCAAAGCGCTCCAGCTGCCCCTCTACCTCCGGGCGGTTGAGACGCTGACCGGGATGGAAGGCGTCGCGGGCACCTACTACACCCTCAGGCGCGGGCAGGTCGGAAACCGGCCGGTCTTCTGGGACGCAGGGCTGAAGGACTGCTTCTCCTGCTTCCCGGGGTCGCGGCAGGGCGGCGTCGAGGACGTCCGGGAGCTGGTCGATACCACTCTTTCCTGGGTGCAGCAGTACCTCGCCGGGATACGCGGCGGGTGCTTCCCGCCCCGGTCGGACGCCGGCCCCTGCCCGGGCTACTGCGGCTTTGGGACAATCTGCCGGTTCGACGGCCTGCGGCTGCTTAACACGGAGGTGATGCCCGAT
>JASGMC010000102.1 GCA_030156625.1 Methanoculleus sp. | reverse complement strand
CAAAACGCTGTTACCGGGAGGGGGACACCCCCTCCCGGACCCTCCCCCGAGTGGCGATACCCAATGGAAAGCCGTTTCACCCTCCCTGCCCAGGATATGGTTCAGATGGTAGATAACTAGGAGAAAAATGCTTCGATTAGGGTATACCGAAGGTTCGGAGATCTTTTTGGGACGACCTCCATAATAGGCTGCATCCCAGGGATCCCTAAACAAGAGAAATAAGATTTACTTGTCAAACAAACTCTTTTGTCGACCAGGTGACAATACAAATTTTCTAATCTCAGCGCCCTTGGTGATGACATCGTTCGCTGCAATCTGCTCTTTCTCGCGAATATAGTCGACAACGGTATTATGCTCATGCAAGATTTGCTTAACCTGTTGGGTCTCGTTGTATTTTCTTACAATATTGATTTTCTTTGCATCGGGGAGCGATATGTCCGGTTTTCGTATGTAACCATAGGTTGTGGGATCAAAGAGTCTGGGACCATGATTTCTGCTCTGCTTTATTTTCATCCATCCCTCTGTGGATACTGGGGGCGGGATATGATTCGTGCCGATGACGTCAATACCCATTGTAATTGCTATGAAGTCTTTTGCAAGAACTGTATCGGCGTTTTTCAAGAACTTACCTTCTCCTGAATTAATGTTATATAAAAACCCCTCTTCCAAAATATCTAAGTCATATAATTTTCTCTGTAGCGACTTTAACCATGATAAGTTACTATACAAAGCAGATCCATCTGAATCTAACACAAATGATGTTATATCATGAGTATAGTAGATATCGAGAACTCTTGGCACATATTGTCTTGGGAGCTTTGTTGGAATCAGTCCCAAGACAGATTTATTGTTTAGAGTCTCGGCAATACGTAGATATTCCTGAACGAAATCAGTGAACTTGCAGAAGAGGTTTTCACCGGTATTTTTGCTAATTATCCTTGGGCATAACGGGACAATAGCAGCATCGCTGTATGCATACTGCACATCTGCAATGACCTCCATATCCTCACTGTTTGGGATTTTCTCGTCACTGTATGAAATAAAGGCGAAGTTCAAGGATTCATTTGAGCAAGAACTTAAGATGCCTTTGTTAAATTTCTGCTCTTCAGAAGCATCACTTTTAATTTTGTGAATCTTCTTGAGATCTATATTTTTGAAAATTTCGTTGAATCCTTCTGCAGCAAGCGCTTTATTTATAGATTTAGTTGGGGTCTCTACCCTTTTTCCTGCCAGAGTTATCTCGCGATGTTTTAACAAAAGTTCTTCATCAGCATCTCTCACGCCGACACTTATTTTCATATTAACATCTCTTTAACTCATTTAAGAGTTCTTCTGTTATATAAAAGGTGCTTTCTCGCAAATTGGCAATTATCTCATCGATTTCCTCATTTGAAAGACATCGTTTCTGATACAATCGTCTAATGAGGCCTATTGTACCTGTATGGTTGAAATTCTGGATCTGCATCTGACATACGTTGGTAATCTGCGGGGACGCTATAATCTCGTCAATTCGCCTTCGCATTGTCCTATCATCGGTGACGAAAAAATAACTCTCTCCAGAACAAGCGTAATCAAGAAGTGCAAGGGTGAAGGCCGATAATTCTCCCTCGTGTAGGTATGGATATCTGTCACACAAATATGAGATAATCTGTGTGAACTTCTGGTCCTTTGCTTTATCTCGTATCTCTATTTGGTACTCTTTCGTTACCCGATGTCGGCTGCCTCCACATGCTTCGTGGAACACTTCCATGCTGGTGACCATTGCATAGTTTTCGTTGCAGATAGATAGCAAATCGACTGCCTTTATCTCATTAATGGCTGCAGATATTACGGTATTGTCCAATATCTTTGTTGTCTTCAAGAGCGCCACCGAATCCCTTGACTAAACAAGGTTTCGCCAAATTCGATAGGATCCTGGCCTGCAATCTCTGCAGCTTTGGAGAAACTCACTTTATTCTTTTTTAAGAGGCCTATTGCAAGTTCTAGCCTCTGCGGTTTTAATTCATCCCATTTGATTGATTCACTTATGTAGTCAGGATAAGATACATATATGAAGGTAAGCACTTCATCGTCCGATAGGTCGTGCAGAAACGCTTTAAAATCTTCAATCACACGAACTAAGTCCGGTTTGGGATCGAGTGCATTGAATATGCGTAACCCATTCTGCGATAGTTGATACTTAGCCCCTCTCTGCTCCACTAACTCCAGTTTAACCAGAGACTCTAGAACATCATTTACCGTTTCACTATATGGTCCCAGTAGGTGAGGTTCAAATTTTAATAACCCCTGAAAGCCTTTGAACACGTTGGAGACGAGAAACAGCAACTTCTGGATCTTGACTTTGCTTCGTAATGGGGTGTTGTCGAGAGCGCCCAACGAGTATAGTATGAGCTTCTCCTCATCGTTGAGATCCATGTTCGCTGAAAGGGTCATACCAGATTCCATCAGAGTGATTGTTTGAGCACTATACTACGGACGCTATATATCTACGCCATACGCGGGGCGAAAGTGTTGCTCGAGTGACTTCTCCTTCCAGTAGCAGTGCTTTGCACATAGTGTTTACTGCTATCTGTGATAATGTCACCTTTTGATTATTCAGCGTGAGAAATCCACCACTCGTGCAGGTAGCCCCGGCGTTCGAGCGGTTTTCCGTCCGCGAGGACCGTCCGCTCCGCTATGACCTCCCCGATGACATGTGCCTCGACTCCCGGGACCGGGAGGATGCCCGGAGGGACGCAAAAGAGAAGTTCAAAGTCGCCCCCGCCGTAGAGCGCGAGCTCCCGCCCCTCGTCTTCCGGGACGCCGGCCGGGAGGGGGAGGCGGGCGGTATCGACGGCAAACCCGCAGTCGTTCACGGCAAGGAGGTCGTGGAGGGAGAGGGCAAGGCCGTCGGAGATGTCCATCATCGCCGAGACCCCGGCGCGGCCGAGTGTTTGTCCCTCCCGAACCCGGGGCTGTGGTTCGAGGAGCTCCTTTCTGTGCCGGTCGTAGCCGGCGAGAGCGGCCTCGGCCTCCCCGAGCGGGCCGGTGACCGCGATGACGTCGCCCGGCCGCGCTCCCCGCCGCCGGACCAGATGCTCCGGGGCGACGATCCCGAGCCCCGTGCTCACGATCGTCAGTTCCCGGTGGGCATCGAGGTCCCCGCCCACGAGTTCGGCGCCGAACGCCGTGCAGCAGTCCCGGGCGCCCTCCATGATTCCGCGGAGCCGGTCCGGCTTATCAAGGCCGACAGCGAGGAGCACCTGCCCCGGCGCCGCGCCCATGCTCGCGACATCAGAGAGCGTGACCGCCGTTGCCATCCAGCCGATCTGCCAGTCGGTCATCCCGGCAGGAAAATCGGTCGTCTCGTGGAGCATATCGGTGCTCGCGACCATGAGGCGGTCGCCGCAGGGGATGACGGCACAGTCGTCCTCGAGCCGCTCCGGGTCGATGATCGTCCCGATAAGCCGGTGCAGGCCCCGTTCATCCACCGCGGCGCACCTCCTTCTCCCGCTCGCTCCGGTACTCCTTGAAGAGGTATTCGACCCGCTCGGCTTCCTGCTCGCGCCGGAACTCCTTCTGCTCCTCCTCCCATTCGCCGATCGCCTCCTCGACGGCTCCGGTCAGTGCCGCTCCGGTCCTGCCGCGGATCTCCGGCCTGACGATCTCCGCGGGGAGGAGGGGCAGATCGGACTCCCGGGCGACCCTGATCAGGTGCGGGTCTGGCGGCTCCCCGCCGACGACCAGCGCCCGCACTCCCGTTCCCGCGAGGTCTTTGACCACGCCGCGACCCCAGCCGTGCGCCCGGGGGACGTAGAGGACGTCTCCTCCAGCGATGCCGATCTCCTCCTGGAGGCCCCGCACCGCTTCGCGGGTGAGAGAGTCGAGCACCTTGAGCGGGGTGTAGTCTTCCGTGCCCTCGATCTTCGCGACCTTCTGCATCCTCTCCAGACGTTTCTTCAGCCGCCGGGACCGGCGCCGTTCGCCCCGGAGCTGCTCGCGCAGGCTCTCGATGGTCGCGTCCTTCGCCGCCAGTTCCGCGTCCCGGCGGATCTTTCGCTCGGTCGCGGAGCGCGCCCGGCGCACGTCCTGCCGGAGCCGCTCTGCCTCCCGGTCGCGTTCCCGGAGGTCGTCCTGCAGTTCCTGCACGTAACTGCGGAGCCTTTTCACCATCCCGTCGAGCGCCATCACCCGCTCGTCCTCGACCGGGCGCTCCGGGGCAGGCACCTCCGGTTCGGCCTCCTTCTTTGCCGCCGGGGTTCCCTGCAGGTCCGCGAGGACCGTATCGAGCGGCTGGCCGCGGAGCACCCGCGCCCGCACCTCGTCGAGATCGAACCCCGGCCCCACCCTCTTCGCGATGTTGCGGAACTTGTTCTGGAGGCTCCGGTAGGCATCCAGCGCCGCCGAGAGGGCGTCGCGCTCGTGGTCGTTCGTGTAGGAGAACGGGGCGGTCAGGTCGTACTTCGCCTCCACCGAGAGCGACTGCTTCGGGGTGTAGGGGATGGCATTGAACGCCCGGCGGATCTTCTCGACCGAGTAGGGCATCTGCTGGACGTCGGAGGCGATGATGAGTGGTTTTCCGGCGCGGTAAAGTTCCTCGACGATATCCGACATCGTCATCTGCCGGGAACTCGTGAGGAGCACCAGGTTCCCGTCGAGGTCGACGGCGGCGATGCCGGTGGTCGTCCCCGGGTCGAGCCCGACGATCAGGTAACGGGGGCGGCTGGAGAGCGGTTCGAACCGTATCCGATCGAGCTGCCTGCCCGTCACCCTGACCTGGACGTCGGCGCCCCGGGAGGAGTGGACCGGAACTCTCTCCCGGGGGGCCCTGACCCGGAAGGCGACCCTTGAGTATCCGCCGAAGGCCTTCGTCTCCTTCTCCTCGTAGTCGAGACCAGCGCCCCGGAGCCGGGCCTCGATCTCCCGGCCCTTCTGCAACACGGCGCCGTGGATCTTCCGGGCATAGCGGTTCTGGCTCCATCCGCCCCGGCCGGGCGAGCGGTGCCGGCTCACCACGATGTCGGTGGTGTTCTCGAACGCTATCACCTCGACCCCCGCCCCGAGCGCGGCCACCCGGGCGGTGGTCCGGGCCTCGGCGTAGGGGTCGAACTTATTGAAACTGATGTTGTAGCGGGCGGCGACCTTCCCGAGACTCTCTTTCTTCTCCCCGCCGGTCACCTGGACGAGTTTCGTCGACGGCGGGAGCGACTGGAGGAATGCGTGGAGTTCGCGCTGATCGGCGGCGACCTCCTGGAGGCTGTCCACCGCGAGGATGTCGGGCTGTTCTGTGGCGAGGAGGCGCTGGAGCCGGAACCCGGTGACCTCCTCGACCCCCTGGACCTCGCCGTCTTCCACCCGGGCGAGCGCGTAGACAGGCCGCCGGGTGCGGGAACGCACCGAACCTTTGATGATGTCGATCCCGAAGACCTTCACCCGACCACCTGTGCCAGTGCTTCGTCGAAGGCGTATTCGAGGCCGTATTTTCGTTTGAAGTACTGGAGGATGTTCTCGATGTCCCGGCTGAGGATCTCGCCGGCGTTGGGGTGGGCGGTCTCCACCCACTGGGGCCAGTCGATCAGCCAGCACTGCCCCTCGTCGACCATGACGTTGAACTCGCTTAAGTCGCCGTGGATGACGCCGAGGCGGTAGGCCTCCCGGACGTTGTCGAGGATCTCGTCGAGGATCGGCTCCGGCTCTTCGAGGGCCGCCCGCGAGAGGTTGACGCCCGGCACAAACGACATCGCCACGACGTGCCGGTTCTGGTCGATGGGGAGCGGAACCGAGACGGCGGGGTGGAGGGTTTTCAGGGCGTCGTACTCCATCTTCGCCGAGTTGCTCGAGGCGAATATCCAGGGGCAGTGCCCGGCCTCCGGCATGTAGCCCCGTTTTACGCGGGCCGACTGGAACGACCGCTGCCCGACCCGGTGGAACTTCAGCACGACGACGCCGAGCCCCATCGCCTCGTAGACCTCCGACTCCTTTCCGACGCCGATCAGGGTTCCGAGCGCCTGAACGGTGCCCCGGCGTGTGAGGGTGTGGAGAGCCAGGCTGTCGTAGCCGTTGAAGACGAGGGCGTAACCCTCGTAGGGGGTTTTCTCATACCTGACCATATCCATGGCCATCAGCCTGCCCAGACGGTAGGAGAGCTCGGACTCCGAGAACTTTGTGGCCGACTTGAGCACCTCGAGCGGCACCCACCGGTACCGGCGCATGAGGCGTTCGAGGGCGAGCAGGATCCGGAGTTCGTAGGCGTGCAGGGATCGCACGTATTCTGCAGGAACAGGCATCTTCTACACAATTTATGTGATGCCGTGATAAAAGGATGATCGAGAAAGGATGCAGTGCAGCAAGTGCCGCCGCGACGCGGTTATTTTCCAGCGATACTCGGGGCTGCACCTCTGCGAGCAGCACTTCAACCGCGATTTCGAGGCGAAGGCGAAGCGGGCGATCCGGGAGCACCGCTGGATCGAGTCGGGCGATACGGTGGCGGTGGCGCTCTCGGGGGGCAAGGACTCGAGCGCCGTCCTCTTCTTCCTCCACCGGCTCCTCGGCGAGCGCCGGGACGTCCGGCTGATGGCGATCACCGTGGACGAGGGGATATCCGGCTACCGTGACCCGGCCAGAGCCGGAGCGATCGCCGAGAGCATGGGCGTCCCCTGGGTGACGGCATCCTTCCGGGAAGAGTACGGGATCACGCTCGATGAGATCGTGGGCCGGAAGGGCACGGGGCTCTCCTGTTCCTACTGCGGCGTGCTGCGCCGGGCGCTGATGAACCGGATTGCCCGCGAGGAGGGCGTCACGAAGTTCGCCTACGGGTTCAACCTGGACGACGAGGCCCAGTCGGTGCTGATGAACGCCCTCCGGGGGGATGCCGACCGGCTCACCCGTCCCATGCGGGAGGTGGAAGGAATGGTCCCCCGGATCAAGCCGTTCATGTATATCCCGGAGCGCGAGGTGGCGCTGTATGCCTTCCTCCACGTCGAGGGGTTCGACCTTGCGGGCTGCCCCTATGCGGGGGACGCTCTCCGGGGCGACGTCCGTGGGATCCTCGACGACTACACCTACCGCCACCCGGCGACGAAGTACTCGCTCGTGAACCTCGGCGAGGCTCTCCGGGGGGCGGAGAAGCCGCAGGCAGGGGGGCTCCGTGTCTGCGAGAGGTGTGGTGAGCGATGGGCCGCAGGGTGCGACGTTCCGACGGAACGGAGCAGGAGCACCGAAGGTGCGGGGCCGGAGCTTGAGAAACCCGAAGGGTTTCGAGCGCCACGCGGGAAGATCTGCCGGACGTGCCAGGTGCTTGATGAGGTTCGGCGATCCTGAGCGGAAGGAGCCTGATGGGGGTTAGGCGCGTTTTTCGGTGGTGGTGGGTGTGCATGACGGAGAGCATGAGCATCGTCTGTTCCAAATAATAGATGCCCATAGAGGGAGATACTGAGAATCATAAATCTTCGAACGATGATGAACGGAACGACCGAGACGGTGAAAAGCCCGGTACAGTGGACCGTGGGGGGTATCGCCACGCGGGGGAGGGGCTGACGGGGAGGGGGGCGAGCCCCCCTCCCCTGTCTCTGCAACATAAGGGGACACTGTAACCCCCACCCCACCCGGCCTTCGGCCTCCTCCTCCGCACCTGACGGTGCTCGAACTCCGCTCCTAGCGGAGCGTCGTTCCCCGCCCCAGGGGGCGGGGGCAGTCTATGG
>JASGMC010000101.1 GCA_030156625.1 Methanoculleus sp. | reverse complement strand
GTGTCGAACCGCTTGTGGGCGATATCGATGGTGATACCACGCTCACGCTCTTCCTTGAGGCTGTCCATGACCCAGGCGAACTCGAACGAGCCCTTGCCCTTGGATTCGGCCTCCTTCCTGTACGACTCGATGATGTGGGGCGCTACGGCTCCAGTCTCAAAGAGCAACCGGCCGACGGTAGTAGACTTACCGTGGTCGATGTGTCCGATTACTGCTAAATTCATGTGGGGCTTTTCAACTGCCATAGATAGTATCCTCCACTCAAATAGGCCTGTCAGCTCGAACAGCCTGCTTATGCGAGTAACTTATACGTATGACGTCCTCCATATAAAGCATTTCTATGCGCGCCAATAGCGTGCATTTCCTAAATGCCCCGGTTAATCGACAGAATCTTATTCTTCGGAAATCTACGTTCCTCGTACCATGAAGGTACTTGAGTTTCACCGCGATGATACGAAGGACCGGGTGACGGTAGCGTGCGCAGATCGTGAGGTGTCGGTCCACTCCCACTGCGGCTACTGCCGGCACTGTGCGGGTGTCCGGGTGGGCAGGCGGACGATCCCGACACCACAGCGTCAGGCTCTCTCCGGTGTCCGGCAGGGCGCAAACCCGGACGAGAATCTGCTGAACGCCGCCATCATGTTCAACACCCTCGTCCGGGACGGCACCGCTATCGAGTGCGAGGACGACGCAGGCGAAGGGTTCTCTTCGATGTACCGCCGCTAATTGTCGGTGTCCGTCCTTCACGGGGGCGGCTATCGATATTGGGCCGCCTCCGCTGCCGGTTTATCGGAGTTTATCTTTACTACTCCGCCACCGGCGTTTCCGGCCCGAACTCTTTTCGGATCCCCTCCGCGAACCTGTCATACCCGATCTCGTCCATCTGGTCGGCAAGAGGCCTGCCGCTCCAGGCGGTGCGGTAGACCCAGTAGACGATGCGATCGACAACTTCGACGACCTCCTCTTCGGTCTCGACGGTGACGAGTTCCTTTCCTGCGGCAGGGGAGGCTCCGCGCCGCCCCCCGACCGTGATCTGGTAATGGGCATACTCGGATTTCAGGAGGTGATAGGGGCAGGAGTGGATGCAGATGCCGCACTGGACGCACTTGCTCTCGTCGAGAACCGAAGCACCGTTCTTCAGCGCTATGGCGCACTGCTTGCAGTACTCCACGCAGGTGCCGCATCCCGTGCAGAGTCCCGGAACACGCAGCGGCCTGATCCTGCCGACGATCCCGATATCGTTTAAGAGCGGGCTGTTGCACATGTAGGTGCAGCCGGATATGGCAATGCGGAGCCGTATCGGAAGCTCCTTCCCGAAGACCCGTTCGTCGATCTTCCGGGCGAGGTCGATCGTCTCGCAGTTGGCGTATTTGCACCGTTCCGTGCCCGGGCAGGCCATGATGTTGACAACTTCGTTGTATTCTGCCCCGATGGGTGTCCCGTTCTTCTCGAGGGCTCTGGCTATCTTCTTGAGGTTATCGGGGTTCACGTGCGGGATCTCCGCTGCCTGGCGCATGGTGAGGTGGAGTGAACCATCCCCGAACTTTTCGCTGATTTTAGCGAGCTGCTTGACCTGGGCTGCGGAGAGAACCCCTGCCGGAACCCGCACCCGTACTGTCGCATAGTCTGCGTTCCGCTCGGTGATGATCCCTCCCCGGGAGTGGAGGGTAGGGTCTTGCATCATTCTACAGTAGTAGCGGTCGCCGGGATGAAAAAGGTGATTATGCGAGAGCAAGGACGATGATGATTCCCGCCCGGACCATCTCGTTTGTGGCGCCGACGACGTCGCCGTTGACGCCGCCAAAGAGGCGCCGGGAGAGGAGCAGCATCAGTGCGGCGATGGCTGCCGTGGCCGCGATGGCGAGGGCGACACTCGCCCGGGGCACCGGCAGCAGGAAGAGCGGCAGCGTGAGCAGGGTGGCCGGGACAAGGAACCACGGTTTTGCAAACCCATGAAGATAGGAGTGGATCCCCTCCCGGAACGGCGCGCCGAGCGTGGTGAGCCAGGACATCCCGGCCTTCGCGCAGACCTCGGCGATGAGGATGGCTGCCGGGAGATGCGCGGTGCTCTGGAGGCCGGCAAACGCAAGGAGCGTGACGACGATGCCCGCCGCGACGGCGCCGGCCCCGGTGGTCCGGTCGGTCATGGCCGCGATCCTCTTCTCCCGGCTCCCGTGGGCCATGAGCCCGTCGCCGAAGTCCAGCAGGCCGTCGAAGTGGTTGCACCCGGAGAGAAGGAGCGCCGCCGCGAGGGCGACGGCCGCGCCCACCGCCGGGGATGCTATCCAGTACGTGATGCCGGCCGCTATCCCGCCGATGACGTACCCGGCGAGCGGGTAGAGGTAGGAGCGGCGGGCGAAGTGCTCGAAGTCGGCCGGCCTCCCGAGGGGGAGCGAGGTGCAGAACTGGAGGAGGGCGATGACGGACTTCACATGGATCCCATCGACTCGCTGTAGAGGCGCGACGTGCATCCCGCGATCAGCCCGGCGACGGCGTCGTCAAGGAACGGCCCGAGTTCCTTTAAGATCCCCGGCTTCTTCTGGTCGTAGCGGGTGAACTCGAACCGGGCGTAGGTCCCCCCGATCACCTCGGCGATGGCCATCCCGATGATCTCGTCCGAAAGAAGGAAGACCGGGTCGTCGGCGATCTCGGAGTCTTTCCGCTTCACGTAGAGTTCATCCTCGAGCAGGACGGCGGAAAGAAGGAGCGACGATATGTTCGGGTCCATGAGTGCTTTCCCGATCTTCTCGTCAAGCCTGCGCGCGGCCTCGTCCGCCCCTATCCCGTGGGGGACGTAGAGTTCCATCGCGGCGGCGACGATATCCCTCCTTGCGATGCCCTTCTCTTCCAGCCTGCGCTCTATCTCGAACATTGTTGGAGTATTGGGGGCGGGAGGTATTTTGGCGTTTGTGTTTAACGATGCTCGGAGAGTTTCGAGGTGTGAGCGTAGCGAGCATGAGAAACTCGGAGAGTTTCGAGGTGTGAGCGTAGCGAGCATGAGAAACTCGGAGAGTTTCGAGGTGTGAGCGTAGCGAACGCGAGCACCGGAGGTGCGAGCGACGACGGACAGGATTGGGGACTGCGCCGTGAGAGGGGGTGCATGTGGGTTTTTAGGGCTCGTGCTCGTGGCTATCCTGTCCATAACGTTCTTGGACACGGATTCCCATGGGATATCGCGCCTGGAGGAACGATGCTCCGCAGGAGCGGAGTTCGAGCACCAAAGGTGCGAGTCCACCACGGTCCACTGTACTGGGATTGCCGGGGAATACCTTGCCACGGCCCCGGAGACGTATGCGCCCCCCTCCCCAACCACACCTGGCTCCTTCTCCTTCCCGCCACGCCCCGACAGCAACCTCTTCTATCCTGCGCCACCTACTCTGTACATAATGTCCACTCCGTTCCTCTCACAAGATCCGCAGATAAGACCCGAGCGCCCGATGATGGCGCTCGTCCTCGGCAACACCATGCTCTCCACCGTCCCCGGCATATCGGGTGCCGGACCGGCCCCCGAAAAGACCCTGCTTACCCCGAATCTGGATGCGGAGCTCGTCACGACCGGCGCGATCACGAGTGTCGCGGCCCGGCCGAACACCCCAACCGGGTGCCCGACGCCGGCGACCATCACCCGGTCCATGGTGGAACTGACCGGTATCGCCCCCGTCCTCATCAACGCGGGGCTCGCCCATGCTCCTACCGTCCCCTGCCTGGACGTCTACGGGAGCCCGGGCGGCGATCCCCGGAAGGAAGATGCGGTGCCGCAGGCGGCGCTCCTCTTTGAGCGGGGCGAGACGGTCGGCAGGCTTCTTTCGCAGTATAGCGACTTTTTGATGCTCGGAGAGTGCGTCCCCGGCGGGACGACCACCGCCCTCTGCGTTTTGCGGGCACTCGGCTACGACGCCTCGGTCAGCAGCGCGTTTGCAAAGAACCCTCTCGGCCTGAAAGATGCCGTCTGCAGTGAAGTGCTCGCCCGGATCGACGCGACGGGCGCAAGAGAGCCCCTTGAGATCCTCCGCGCCGCCGGCGACCCCATGATGCCGGTGGCTGCAGGGATCGCGAGCACCTATGCCGGCGAGATCCTGTTTGCCGGCGGGACCCAGATGCTTGCCGTCGCGGCTACCCTGAAAGCGCTCGGAAAACGGGTGCCGCGCCTTGCGACGACGGTCTACGTCAGGGACGACCCTTCGGCCGGGTTCGTCCGGACGGTCGCCGACGTCGGCACCGCCGCGTACTTCGTCGACCCGAACTTCGCCGGTATCGGGCATGTCGGGCTCGCCCGCTACTGCATCGGCGAGGTCAAGGAAGGGATGGGCGCCGGTGGTGCCCTGACGCTCGCCTACCTGATGGGTCACGAGCCCGAAGAGATCACCCGGAAAGTCTTTGATTTCGTCAGTAAGTATGCCTGAGGGAAGGACTATACCCTTTTACATCAACCTATAAGCAATGCTTCCACTTTATGTGGTCAACAATCACGGACAGTTCAACCACCTGATCCTCCGGACGCTCCGTGACATGGACATCGAGGCCAAGATGATCTCGAACGAGACGCCGCCGGCCGAGGTCGCCCGGGGCTGCCGGGGCATCATCCTCGGCGGCGGCCCGACCCTCGACCGCGCCGGGGTCGCTCCCGCGTACCTTGACCTCGATCTTCCCGTCCTCGGCATCTGTCTTGGATTGCACATCATGGCGACGACTCGCGGAGGCGCGATCCGCCGGGGTGCAAGCGGGGGGTTCGGTGCGGTCGAGGTCGAGATCCTCGAACGGAGTAGCCTCCTTGAGGGCTACCCGAACCGGATGCAGGTATGGGCTTCGCACGCGGATGAGGTCTCGGTGGTTCCGGAAGGGTTTATCCGGCTCGCAGAGTCGGCTATCTGTGGTGTGGAGGCGATGGCGTCTCCGGATGAGCGCCTCTACGGCATCCAGTGGCACCCGGAAGTCAGCCATACCGTCAACGGCCGGCTTCTCTTTGAAAACTTTGACAGGATATGCTCGGAGTAGACGACGTTGCGAGCCGGGTCGGGTCTTTCGGGTTCCGCTGCCGGGAGTGCGGTGCCTGCTGCCGGCGGGTCGCGGAGGACTCAAACCTCGTGTTGGTGAGCCCTGCCGAGATCCGGGCAATCATGGCGGCGACCGGGATGGCCTGGGACGAGGTCGCCGAGCCCTATCCTGATTTCATCAGTACAGAAAACGGCGGGAAGTACACGCTTGCCTGGTGTATCCGGCGCACGGCAGACGCCTGTATCTTTCTCCGGGACGGGCGGTGCTCCGTGTACGGCCACCGTCCCTGGATCTGCCGCACCTACCCGTTTATGCTGGTGGACGACGATCTGCTGATCTCGGAATGCCCGGGCCTCGGCACGCCCCTCTCTCCTTGCGGCGCGCACGATGCGGCAACCGACCTCCGCAGGCGTCAGGCCGCCGAGGCGGCGGAAGAGGTCGGTGTCCGCGCCGTTTACCGGAGAGCGACGGTGCCGCCGGGAAAACGCGTCGTGATCGACAGCGAAGGCATGAAGGTGCTCCATGACTGAGATTCGTCTCGTCGGGACGGCCCATGTCTCGCAGAAGAGCGTTGAGGAAGTCCGGTCCGCGATTGAGGAGTTCCAGCCCGACATCGTCGGCGTCGAACTTGACCAGGGCCGGTTCGTATCGCTCACAGAGGAGGCAGCCGAGCCCTCGGTCGGGGAGATTCTGAAAGGCGGGAACTTCGGCAGGCTCCTCGTCCAGTGGGTGCTTACCTACATCCAGCAGCGGATCGGCGCCGAGACCGGCGTGAAACCCGGTGCCGAGATGCTGGTCGCCATCGAGGAGGCTAAAGCGCACCAGAAGCCCGTGGCGCTCATCGACAGGGATATCCGGATCACGCTTGCCCGGTTCTGGGGCATGATGGGGATCTGGGAGAAGATCAAGCTCATCGGAGCCCTGATCTACTCGCTCGTGAGTGTCGAGGGTCAGGAGATTGACGTTGACGAGTTCACGAATCAGGACGTGGTGAGTGCCGCGATGGAGGAGTTCCGGAAGTTCTCTCCCCAGGGCGCCCAGGCCCTGATCGATGAACGGGACGCGTATCTTGCTCACCAGATCCTGATGCTGGGGAGCCGGTACGAACGGGTGCTGGCGGTCGTCGGTGCCGGACACATCCGGGGGGTGCAGCGCTACCTTGACGCACCGGAGACGCTGCCGCCGCTCCCGGCCCTGACTGCGGGGGTGAAGGGTCTGCCGTGGGCGAAGATCCTCGGGGCGGCCGTCACCGTCCTCTTCCTCCTCCTGATCGCTGCGATAGCCTTCTCGGGTCTGGGACTCGACGTCCTGCTGACCGCTCTCCTCTACTGGGTCCTGATCAACGGTACCCTGAGCGCCATATTCACGCTGCTCGCCGGCGGGCACCCCCTCTCGGCCGTCACGGCGTTCGCCGTCTCCTGGATGACGTCGCTCAACCCGCTGCTTGCGGCGGGATGGTTTGCGGCCATTGTTGAAGCGAAGATAAGGAAGCCTGCTGCCGGCGAGTTGCGGCAGATCATCGAGGCCGAAACGCTCTCGGAGATGCGGAAGATCCCGCTCTTTCGGGTGGTGCTGGTCGCCGCGCTTGCAAACGTCGGGAGCACGCTCGGGACCTTCGCCTACTTCATATTCATCTTCCCGGTCCTCGGGATCGATCCGGCCGTGGTCATCGTCGACGGCTTCTCGAACATGCTGCAGATGATACAGGGCCTCTTTTAGGCCTACATCCCTGTCGGGGGCGTTCCCACCTCCGTTTCCCCAAGGTATTTAGGCCTGGAGTGCCCATCATCGTTGCATGAGTCCGATTGGTGGAACGGTTAATCTCGGTGTCACCGTGATACGGAGCAGGCACAGCGTGCGGAAGTACAAGGACAGCCCTGTCGAGGACAAGATCGTCAAAGACGCCCTCGACTGCGCGCGCCTTGCCCCGACTGCGAGAAACGAGCAGCCCTGGCTCTTCGGGGCCGTCCAGAACCGCGATACGCTGCGGGCGATCGCGGACCTGGCCGAGAATGGCCGGTTCATCGCCGATGCGCCCATCTGTTTCGCCGTCTTCGGGAAGAGGGATGCGAAGTACTACCTCGAAGACTGCTGTGCAGCGACGATGCAACTTCTCCTTGCGCTCCAGGCATGGGGGGTCGGGTCCTGCTGGGTTGCGGGGGAGAAGAAGGACTATGCCGAGGATGTCCGGAAACTCCTCAACGTTCCCGAGGAGTACACGCTTGTATCCCTCGTGCCCGCGGGATACCCCGAGGAGATCCAGATCGCGAAGAAGAAGATCCTCGACGAGGTCACGTTCTTCGAGCGCTACGAAGAAGAATAGGCGGACACACTGCAAAAGTATCTTTTTTTTGGCTTTGTTGAAACCTCACTTGCTTACTCCAGATGGCCGCAATCGGGGGTAGGTCAGCAGGGGCACGGCTTTCCACCGGGTTGCGCACCTACGGTGCTCGTGCTCCGGACGTTCCGTCCATCGCAAGTCCAAGACCGAAGGTCTTCGAGTGGGGTCGATGAGGTATGCTGATCTTCGCGCGAGACAGGGGAGGGGGAGACCCCCTCGCACCTAACGGTGCTCAAGCTCGCATCGCTCGCACTCCCCACCTAACGGTGCTCAAGCTCGCTTCGCTCGCACTCCCCACCTAACGGTGCTCAAGCTCGCTTCGCTCGCACTCCCCACCTGACGGTGCTCAAGCTCGCTTCGCTCGCACTCCCCACCTGACGGTGCTCAAGCTCGCTTCGCTCGCACTCCCCACCTGACGGTGGTCGAGCTCCGTTCCTTCGCACCTTCGGTGCTCACGCTCCTGCCCTCCGGCCAGTCGCGCTTCGGAACGTCGCACTCCCCGT
>JASGMC010000013.1 GCA_030156625.1 Methanoculleus sp. | reverse complement strand
CCCGTCGCAACCCGCACCTGCGGTGCTCGAGCTCCGGCCCTCCGGCCCGTCGCAACCCGCACCTGCGGTGCTCGAGCTCCGGCCCTCCGGCCCGTCGCACCTTCAAATCAGCCTTTTTATCCCGATCCGGGCCTGCGGCATACAATTTTATAGGTTGGCGAGCCACTCTGCGCGCATGGCATCCCCGGCGGCATCAGAAGTCTACATCATCGACGCATCGGATCGCTACCACGCCGTTAAGACACTCTGGCGCGAGATCGGCCTTCCCCCCTTCGATGGGAAGGCCGTTGCGGTCAAGGCGAACTTCAACAGCGACGACCCGTTCCCCGCGACGACCCATCCCGATATGCTTGAAGCGGTCCTCGGACAGATCCGCGATGCCGGCGCCGGGACGGTCCGGCTCGGGGAGCGGAGCGGGATGGGGGAGACCCGCGCGGTGCTGGAGAACCGGGGCGCCGTCGACGTGGCGGCCCGGTCGGGAGCGGAGGTGACGGTGCTCGACGGCCTTCCCCCCGAGGGGTGGGAGGCTATCCCGCCGGACGGTCTCCACTGGGAGCGCGGATTTCTGGTCGCCCGGCTCTTCCGGGAGGCCGATGCGGTGGTCCAGACCTGCTGCTTGAAGACCCACCGGTTCGGCGGGCACGTCTCCCTCTCCCTGAAGAACCTGGTGGGAGCCGTTGCCGCGAGAGACCCCGGGAACGGCTACAACTACATGGCGGAACTGCACGCCTCGACGCACCAGCGCAGGATGATCGCCGAGATCAGCCGGTTCTGCCCCTGCGACATTGCCTTCATGGACGCAACGGAAGGGTTTTCAACCGGGGGGCCCGAGCGGGGCACCCGTATCGCCCCGAACGTCATCCTCGCAAGCACCGACCGGGTCGCCCTCGATGCCGCCGGTATCGCGCTTCTCCGCCACTACGGCTCGACGCCGGATGTGATGCGGGGCCGGATATTTGCGATGGACCCGATCGCCAGGGCGGTGGAGCTCGACATCGGCGTTCGGTCGGCCCAAGACCTCAGGCTCGTCGCGCTCGACTCCGAGAGCAAAGACCTGGTCCTCGATCTGCGGCGGATCCTGGACGAGACCGCCTGAGGGTTAGATGAAGAGATGTTCGAGCAGGATCCGCAGACCGATGCCGATCAGGATCACGCCGCCGAGGATCTCGGCCTTCCGCCCGAATACCCGGCTAAAGGAGCTCCCCACGAGCACGCCGGCGGCGGAGAGGGCGAAGGTCACGATGCCGATCGTGACTGCGGGCCAGAAGATCGACGTATCCAGCACGGCGAACGTGACGCCGACGGCGAGGGCGTCGATGCTCGTCGCCACGGCGAGCAGAAGCAGCGTGGCCATGCTCCCGGCGGCAAACTGCACGCTCTCACCGTCTCCCCGCAAAGCCTCGGCGATCATCTTCCCGCCGATCAGGGCAAGCAGCAGGAACGCGATCCAGGGGGCGTAAGCCCCGACGAACGAGGCGAGAGTCACCCCGCCGAGCCACCCGAGCACCGGCATCCCCGCCTGGAACCCGCCGAAGAGCGCGCCGGCGATGAGAGCCCATCGGCCCCGATCCTCCCGCAGGGTGGCGCCTCCGCTGATCGAGACGGCAAACGCATCCATCGCGAGGCCGACGGCGATGAGGAGGGTTGTCGCGAGATCCATTGCTTCCAGAGAAATTCGACACGGTGCGGGATAACGCTATGGCCCGGCGGATGCTATAAAACGCTGGAGCGTCCTACCGATACGGAGAGATGATGGAGATGAGCACGCAAACGATCGGCCTCATCCAGACGGCGGTGAGCGAGGATGCCGACCGCAACCTGGCCCGCACCCTCGAGATGGCGAGAGCGGCGATCGCGAAGGGTGCGCGGATTCTCTGCCTGCAGGAACTCTACCGGGCCCCCTACTTCCCGCAGTACGAGGATACGGATGCCTCCGCTTACGCCGAGACGGTCCCCGGGGCCTCGACCGAAGTGTTCTCGGCGCTTGCCCGGGAGCACGGCGTGGTGATCGTCGTCCCCATCTACGAGCGTGCCGAGTCGGGGGAGCACTACAACACCGCGGTGGTGATCGATGCCGACGGGCGGCTGCTCCTCCCCGCCTACCGGAAGGTGCACGTTCCCTACGACCCGCTCTTCTACGAGAAGAATTATTTCCGGCCCGGCGACCGCTACCGGGTCTACGATACCTGGCACGGCCGGATCGCCGTGCTCATCTGTTACGACCAGTGGTTCCCGGAGGCCGCGAGGACGGTTGCGCTGCAGGGCGCAGAGATCATCTTCTACCCGACCGCCATCGGCAGGATTGCGGGGGAGGAGCCTCCCGAGGGCGACTGGCGCGAGGCGTGGGAGACGGTGCAGCGCGGCCACGCGATAGCAAACAGCGTCCACGTCGCCGCCGTCAACCGGGTGGGCGACGAGGGGGACATCCGGTTCTTCGGGAGCTCGTTCGTCGCCGACGCCTTCGGAAACGTCGTTTCCCGGGCGAGCGGGACCGACGAAGAGGTTCTCGTCGTGGAGGTCGACCTCGCGGGAAACGAGGCCGTCCGGGAAGGCTGGGGCTTCTTTGGGAACCGGCGGCCGGAGACCTACGGGGCGCTCACCCGAAGGTTCCTGCCGGGGAGGACCCCTGCGGGATCGGGCTACCGCATGCCGGCGGAGTGGGAGCCGCACGACGCCGTCTGGCTCTCCTGGCCTCACGACCGCGAGACGTTCCCCGACCTTGCGGCGGTCGAGCGGGCCTACGTCGAGATCATCGCAGCGCTCCGCGGCTCGGAGACCGTCGACCTCCTCGTCACCGGTGAAGCGATGCGCACCCGTATCGAGGCGATGCTCGAGGAGGAAGGTGTCGATACGGGGGGCGTCAGGTTCCATCCCGCCGATTACGCCGATGTCTGGTTCCGGGACTACGGGCCGGCGTTCCTGGTCAACCCCAGGACAGGGAGCCTCGCGATGGTGAACTGGACGTTCAACGCCTGGGGAGAGAAGTACACGGAACTCATGGGAGATACCCGGATCCCGCTCATCATGAACCGCGAGCTGGAACTCCCCCTATTCACCCCCGGGATCGTCCTCGAGGGCGGCTCAGTCGAGGTGAACGGGTGCGGCACGGTGATCACGACGGAGGCGTGCCTCTTGAACCCGAACCGGAACCCGCACCTCTCCCGGGAGGAGATCGAGGCCTACCTCGAGGCCTACCTGGGCGCCGGCCACGTCATCTGGTTAAAGCAGGGCATCGCCGGAGACGACACCGACGGCCACATCGACGATATCGTTCGGTTCGTGAATCCGACGACGGTTCTGTGCGCTCTCGAGGAGAACGAGGACGACGAAAACTACGCCGTCCTGCAGGAGAACTACGAGATCCTCGCGGCATCAGCCGACCAGGACGGCAACCCCTTAACGGTCATCCCGCTCCCGATGCCGGGGAGGGTCGGCGGCGCGGAGAGGCTGCCGGCGAGTTACGCGAACTTTTACATCGGAAACACCGTCGTGCTGGTGCCGGTCTTCAAGCACCCGAACGACGAGATTGCCCTGGCACGGATCCGGCAGGCCTTCCCCGACCGGGAGGTCGTCGGGATCGACTGCACGGCGATGGTCGAGGGTCTCGGCACGATCCACTGCATCAGCCAGCAGCAGCCGTCCGTCACCTCCCCCCCGGCAGAAAGCGCATCACGAGAGGAATGAGCGCATAGGCCGCCGTGCTCCAGGTTCCAGGTCCAGCCGGCGAGGGCGAGCAGAATCGCGACGACGGAGACGGCCGGGACCACCATCACCCGCTGGTTCCCGCGCCTTATGTCGGTTCCGGGGCGGATGGGCCGGCGGGTATGCGTGGCATACCGCCACTGTGCGGCAAAGAGCAGGCCGAGGCCAAGGAGGTTTACCTCGAAAGCGACCGCTGCGAAGGTCTCGCCCGGGTAGTCGCCGATGAGGGAGACGGAGAACGGGACCAGCGTGACGAACATCAGTGTTGCGATGTTGATCCAGAGGGACGTGCGGTCGATCTGCCGGAGCCGGTCCACCTGGGCATGATGGGCCACCCAGAAGGAAGCGAGGATGAAGAACGCGAGGAAGTAGTGGTAGAATGCGGGAGGCTGGCCGGCAAGCATTGCCGTGACGGTGGCGTCGGAGGGGTCGTGGACGCCTGCCGGGACGTCGAGGCTGAGCACCAGGAGGGTCATGGCAATGGCGAATATGCCGTCGGTGAGCGCCTCCATCCGCGAACGCGAAAAGTGAGCGTGAGCACCGCTAGGTGCGAGCCGGTTCTTCGGGAATCCGGGCGGTGCTCCGGCCTGATAAGGAATGAGCATTTGCATCCGGGAGATCGGGACGGGATCACCAGCCGTTGCGGTGAACCCGCTCCCCGCGGTAGCGGTCGACCGGCGGAGGGCGGACGGCCGGGTAACCGACGGTGACGAGAGCAAAAGATGCGACGCCGTCCGGGAGCGAGAAGAGGTTTGCAAACCCGAGCATCCGGTCGGCGTCCGGGTAGACGGCGGTCCAGACCGCGCCGAGCCCGAGGGCGTGGGCGGCGAGGAGGAGGTTCTCCGTCGCCGCGGCACAGGCCTGTATCGAAAAGTCGCGGTTCTCCGGGATACGGAGGTCGAGGCAGACGAGGATTGCCGCCGGTGCAGGGGGGCGGACCTCCGCGTAGGGGCTGATCGCCGGGATGCGGGAGAGGATCTCCGGGTCGTCGATGACGATGAAGTGCCAGGGTGGTTCGCCGCCGGCGTAGGGTGCCTGCATCGCGGCGGCGAGGAGTTGCCTCGCCGTTCCTCCCGGGACCGGGCGGTCGGTGTACTCCCGCACGCTCCGCCGGGTCATGATGGCTTCGAGGGTGTCCATCGTGCCCCCCGTGGGTGGCCCGCACCTTCAACAATTCCCCGGAACCGGTCTTCCCACCGGCATGAGGTAGAGCGGTGTCGTCTCTTCCGGGAGCGCGAGGACTTCCCTGACCGCGTCGTCGTCGAACGCCCCGATTGTGACGGTGCCGAGGTCGATTGCCTCCGCCTGAAGGCAGACGTTCTCTGCGGCGTGCCCGGTCTCCATATACACGTAGTGCATCCCCCGCTCACCGTACTTCGCGGTCGTCCGTCCCGGGACCGCGGCGATGACGATCGTTGCCGGGGCGTCGGCAACAGAGGTCTGGTTGACGGCCGCCTCCTGCAGGGCGGCCCGCCGATCCCCGTCGCCGACCCGGACGAGCAGGTGTTCTCCCGGCCGGTAGTGGTAGACCCCCGCCTCGAGGCCCGTGACACTGCCTGCGACGAGGTAGACCTCCAGTGGGTAGAGGGCCCCGGCGGAGGGAGCGGTCCGGTAGCCGCGTTCGTCCGTGACCCCCTGCGCCGCCCAGAGGACCTGCCCGGCGTCGTCGATGGTCAGCGGCACTTCGGCATAGACCCTGACCGAGCGCCGCTCCCACAGCGCCTCCTCGACGGAGACGTCGCCCTCGAATCTGGGTTCCGGGAGGGTGACGGCGTTCTGTGGCGGTGGCGGCGTGCTGTTCCCGCCGGGTGTCAGGGGGGTGCCGGCACAGCCTGCGGTGAGCACCGCTGCCAGCGTTGCCGCGATGACGAAGCAGGTTTGGTGACTCATCCGGTTCATGATACCGGGCTTCTTCCCCGGGTTCATGAAAGTATCGGAGCGCCCCAACCCCTATCGCTTCTTCTCCCGGCGAAGCCTGACGGATGAGAAGGGGAACTTCACGAAGTCCCGGAGGCCGCCTGCGGGGGAGAAGTTCCGCATATCCCGCCGGACCCCCGCGATGAGCTCGTCGACGACCTCCTGCTCCTTCGCCTCCCCCTCCTCCTGGACCACCGTGAGGCGGTGGAGGGAGTAGAGCCCGAGGATGAAGGCGAAGAGGAAGAAGAACTCCCACTGCTGGATGTCGAGGGTGACGAAGACAAGTTCCTGCACCGGATCTTTCCAGATCAGGGTCCAGATGAGTTCCCGCTCGGCGAAGAAGTCCACGAAGAGCCCGCCGAGGATCGGGGCGACACCGGCGGCGACCGAGTTTGCGAAGGTAGTCGCTGCAAGGTAACTGGTCGCCTGGCCCTGCGGCGCCATCTTCAGGCTGATGTTTCCCGAAGCGAGCGAGACCCCCGCAAGCGAGATCCCCATCAGGATGTGGATGAGGACGAGCAGCGGGTATGTCAGGATGTAGACGTTGGGGAGCGTGACGAACATCCACGCGAAGATCGCAAGCATAAAAAGCGGCCCGCTCACGGCGAGGACCGACTTGTTGGAGTAGCGGTCGGAGACCCGGCCCCACGACCGGTAGAAGACGATGTTCATGACCTGGCTGAGGACGCTGAGAGCGATGACGACCGAGATATCGAGGCCGATCCTCTGCAGCATGTAGACCGTAAAAAACGGTGCCGCGAGGTTGACGGCAAAGTTCCACGAGCCGAGGAAGACGATGAGGTTCTTGAAGTTGATGTCCGCAAAAGGCTTCCGGATGGCGGCGAGCAGGCCGTCCTCCTCGTCGCCGACGGCCATTCGGGGTTCGGGCGTGCGGGCGAGGAGCGTGATCCCGAAGAGGCCGGCGATGAGGCCGAGGAGGAAGAGGGTGGAGTAGCCGTAGGCTGCAAGGTCCGGGAAGACGGCCTCCCAAGAGTCGATGAAGAAACCGGCGGCGAGGCTGATGACGAGCGCAAGCCCGGTGGAGAGGGTCAGCCGGCGGGAGAAGAAGTCCCCGAGCCGGTCCTGCGGTATCAGGTCCCGCATCCAGGAGTTCCAGCCGCAGTGGGAGATCGCCGAGAAAGACGCGTAGAGAGCAATCGACGCGATAAGCACGAATATCCCCTGCTCCGGCGAGAGGAAGAACGGTATCAGGATGATGGGTATCCAGCAGAGGCGCGCGGCGAGCGACGCCGCCACGACCACGACTCTCCTTTTCCGGACGCGGTCGACGATGTAGATGGAAGGTATCTGCAGGAGCTCTGCGAGCGGCGGGATGGCGGCAAGCAGGCCGATGACGGTATTGGATGCCCCGAGCTGCAGGGCGAAGGCTACGAGGAAGATGCCGCCGGTCAGCGTCACCATCGCCTGGGTGGTAAGGCCGTCCCTGATGACGAGTTTTAAACCGTGATGGACCTCTTCTTCCGTCAGGCTCTCTTTTGTCTCGAAGGCCATGCCGCACCTGCGTTCCCTCTCCTGATGCTCACCGAACCGTTCACCTCGAAGGATCGCCCGGCGGCAGGTGGGACCCCTGCCGGGACTGCCGCAGCAGACCCTGTGCCTGGCGTTTTTCGAGCCTTAACATATAAAAATAGAATTATATTAATCTGTTTGAATGAATCCCACGCTCCGCCGGGGTTTTCAGGCGGGCTCCCGGGAGCGATCCCGGCCGTTCTCCGGGAGGCTCCCTATGGGGGCTCCACCGCCGATCCTTCAACTCCCCGACGACCACGGCGTCCTGAAGTCGGCACAGAGCGTCAGCCCTCCGTCCACGTAGAGCGTCTGCCCGGTGATGTAGGCGGCTTCGTCGGATGCGAGGAAGGCAAAGACCGGTTTAGCGAGGTTCTAATCGCGCCGGGGGCGACCGTGTTGACCCGGATGCCCTGCCCGACATACTCGAGCGCGAGCGTCTTCCCGAGGGACCCGAGTCTCGCCTTGCTCGCGGCGTAGGGGGCGTACTGCGGTTTCGGGATTGTCTCGTGAACCGGGGTGTTGTTGAGGATGACGCCCCCGCGGTCGAGGAAGTGCCGCACCGCCTCCCGGGCACAGAGGAACGCGCCCCGGAGGTTCACCGCGAGGACCCGGTCGTAGGCGTCCATAGCCATCTCGTGGGTCGGGCTTTCGGTCTGGATGCCCGCGTTGTTGATCAGGATATCGAGCCTTCCCCACGCCTTGAGAACTTCGCGGAGTATGCGCTTCACGTCCTCTTCGTTTGCGACGTCCCCCTGGACCAGCATCTCACGGCATCCTTTCTCGCGGACGATGCTGCAGGTCTTCTGGGCCTCCTCAAGCGTGATCTCCGCTTCCCTCTCGCTTGAATGATAGTTTATGGCCCCGTTTGCCCCTTCGTTCGCGAACCTGATCGCCGTCGCCCGGCCGATGCCGGTCGAGCCGCCGGTGACGAGGACGTTCTTTCCTTCCAGCCGTTTCATACCGCCTCACCTTCCGGTGGTCCGGGCACCCCGCCCGTCCCGGCCCCCTGTGGTCGGGGTGGTTTATGAAGGTCTCGGGCGGGGCTCACCGCCACTCCTCGATAACCTTCCGGACAAGCGCCCCCCTGTCCGGCCTCCCGGCGGCGAGCGCCCGGAACTTCTCCTCGTAGATGGGCTTTTCCACCGCATAGAACGTCCCGAGCGGGATTGGCGCCTCCCGATCGTAGTCCCACTCCCGGATCTTTCCTAGAGCGCTCTCGAACCGGCCGGCGTCGATCTCGCCCTCCTGCATCTCGTAGGCGTGCTCGTTGTAGTAGTCGGTCAGGTTGAAATAGGTCGCGCAGATCTGGAGGACGTCGACGAACGAGAACCCCCTATGCATGATCGCTTCCTTGAAGAGATCTTTCAAGTGCCGGACCTTCTTCGTGTAGCCCCGCGCGATGTAGGTGGCCCCGGCGGCGAGCATGACTTCGAGCGGGTTTAAGGGGTGCTCCGTTATCCCGCTGGGGGTGGAACGGCCCTTGAAGCCGGTGGGCGACGTCGGGGTGTACTGCCCCGTCGTCAGCCCGTAGACCCGGTTGTCGTGGACGATGACGGTGATGTCGCTGTTCCGTTTGGCCGCGAAGATGAGATGGTCGAGACCCTCGGCGTAGATGTCCCCGTCCCCGACGTGGCAGATCACTTTTAAATCCGGATTTGCGAGGCGTATCCCGGTGGCCGCCGGGACCGAACGGCCGTGGATGGCGTAGAGGCTGTTGACGTTTAAGTAATCGACCAGTTTCCCGTGGCACCCGATCCCGCCGAGGAGGACGAAGTTCTCGAGGGGTATTCCCTCCTCCTCCGAGAGTTCGGCGACGGCCGACTTCATCATGTGCTCGATCGAGAAGTTGCCGCACCCGGGGCACCAGGTGTTCTGCGCCGGGCTGATGAGCCCGCCGGCCAGCCGGCCGGGAGGCTGATCCGGGGTCATGCGAAGACCTCCCCGAGCCGTGCCGCGAGTTCGTCGACCGCGAACGGCCGCCCGTCGTACTTCAGGATCGGGCGGCCGGGATCGAAGCCATGCTGCCGGAGGAGGCGGGCAAGCTGCCCGGTGGCGTTGTTCTCGACGCAGGCGACCCTGCCTGCCCCGATCATCGCCTCCTTCCACTGTCGGACGGGGAACGGCGAAAGGACGAGCGGCTGGACGACCCGTGCCCCGAAATCCTCGGCGGCCTCGATGCAGGCCCACTTCTGCGATCCCCAGCAGACGATCGTCGTCCCGGAGTTCCGTGCTCCGTAGGTCTTCACCGCAGGGTAGGTGGCGAGCTCCGCCCCGAGGCTCTCGCCTTTCCTGAACCTCATCTCCTGCAGTTCAATGACCTCTTCACTCTCTTCCGTCGTGAACCCGGCCTCGTCGTGGGCGTAGCTGCTCGCCTTGACGACGGCGCCCTCCCTTCCCGGGAAGGCGAGCGGCGATACCCCGCTCTCGGTCCGGGCATAGCGCCGGTACTCCCCTGCACCGTCCCAGAGCACCGGTTCATGATCCGGGGGCTCTGTGACGGCCCCGAAATCGAAGGAATAGGCACCTTCCGCGAGCGTCTTGTCGGTGAGGACGATCGCGGGGACCTGGTATCTCCAGGAGAGTATCAGCGCGGTCGCCGACCAGGCGTAGGCCTCCTCGAGGTCGCCCGGGGCGACGACGAGCCGGGGGAACTCTCCCTGGCCGGCGTTCAAGACGAAGTGGAGGTCGGTCTGGGCGGTGTAGGTCGGCACCCCGGTGCTCGGGCCGGGCCGCTGCCCCATCACGATCGTCACGGGAATCTCCGACATCCCGGCAAGGGAGAGGCCTTCGGTCATCAGGCAGAACCCGCCGCCCGAGGTGCCGACCGCCGTCTTCTCGCCGGCGTAGGCGAGCCCGAGCGCCATCAGGATGACGCCGATCTCGTTTTCAGGGTGGATGACCCTGATCGAGAGGTCTTCGGCGCGGTTGGCGAGGAAGTGGAGGAGACTCGACGACGGGGTCATCGGGTAGGCGACGTAGGAGTCGAGCCCGCCGTGGACGAGCCCGAGCCCCGCGGCCTCGTTTCCGGTCAGGACCGGGAGTGCCGGGGCATCAAGGGGTTCTACGGTGAAGACCCCCTCCACGGCATCGTAGCCCCGCCCGGCGACCCGGAGGTTCGCCTCCAGGTGCTTTGCGGGGACGGTTGCGCGGAGGACGTCCTCGAGAACCTCCCGGCCGATGCCCGCCACCCGGGCAAGCGTCCCGAGCATCGCGGAGTTTTTGGTAATCGGGGGTGCCTTCTCCTCCTTGACGATCGCATCGAGCGGGAGGCCGTAGCCTTCCGCCTGGACAACCTGCGAGGCGTCGTAGACGACCGTTGTGCCGGCATGGAGCCTCTGGCGGTGGTTCTCGATGCTGTTCTGGTCGAAGGCGAGGAGGACGTCGACCGGGGTACGGTGCGCCCCGACTGTCCTGTCCGAGGCCCGGACGATCGCGAAGTTGTGCCCGCCCCGGATGAGCGAGGGGTAATCGAAGTACATGTAGGTGCGGTAGCCGAGGCGGGAGAAGAGGCCGGCAATGGAGAGGCCCGCCGTGTTGATGCCCTCGCCGGCCTTCCCGCCGATCAGTACGGAGTATTCGGCCATGGTGATCGGGCGTGGCGTAGATTGCCGGCGGGTATATAGATTGTGCTCTGGGGAGGACGCGGTCTCGCGCGAGTCGAAGCAGTCGACGAATTGTGCTACTTTCTCGAACGAATCCTTACTGTACCACCGGCGACGCCGTCTCGTCGAAGGGATTGCTCCGCAGCGCGAGCGAGAAGAGGTAGGGGTAGTTGCGCTTGAGGTACTCCATGTAGCCGAGCCACTGGCCGATGAGCCGGCTGTACACCCGTTCGACGTCCCCCGCGAGGTGTTCGATATCGCTTGCCGGGAGCGCAGCGAAGTCCCCCCGCCGCTCGAGTTCCTCGGTAAGGTGGAAGACCGCCCTGAGAAGGTCGGTGAACGACTCATGCTCCAGGAGGACGGGGTTCTCGAGCAGGCGAAGGAGGAAGCCCCGGCGTTCCGTGAGGTACCGGCAGAGAGCCAGCAGGTCGGCGGCGTCGACGGCGACCCGGCAGGTGTGCTGCCTGAGGCGGTCACGCACCGCGGAGAAGGTCTCCGGGGTCCAGGCGTCCGTCACGACGAGGTCCTGCTGGATCTCGGAGAGATTCGGGTCGCGGTTCGAGAGATAGGTGAGGAGCCCGGTGCCGACCTCCGAGAAGAAGGTGCCGATGACCATGTTCAGCTTATCCAGCCTCTCGCGCTTTGCCCGGACGCTCAGGAGCTGGTTTAGGATGAGGGTGACCAGGAGGACGTTTATCGGCAGAAACCCGAGGGCGTTGAAGATGTACTGGTAGGTGTTCTCGGGATCGCCGAGCAGGAGGTATTTCACGCCGTAGATGGCGACCGAGACGGCAACCAGGACAATCCCGAGCCGTACTTCCCAGGTCCGGAGGCTGATGCGCATGATACGATCACGTACTTCCGGCGGAGAAATAAAGGTTGGGCACCGGGTGCCCCTCAGACCTGCAGGCGTGACGACCCGAGCGCCTTGATGGATACAGGAACCTTCCGCCGCCCTGCGATCTCGGCCTCGACCCAGGCGACCAGATCGAGCAGGCCCGCCTCGATGGTGACTTCCGGCTCGTAGCCGAGAACCTCCCGTGCACGGCCGATATCTGCAAACCTGTGGCGTATATCGCCTATCCGGCCGATTCCCAGGATCTCCGGGGTGAGATGCTGCCGCCCGGTTATCGCCGCAAGGAGATCGGCGATGGTTCTAAACGTACAGGGCCGGCCGCTCCCGATGTTAAACGTCCCGCCGGCAGCGCCGGGCGACTCCAGAGCCAGGCGGAAGGCGCGAACAGCATCGTAGACGCTCACGAAGTCACGCTGCTGGTAACCGTCCTCGAAGAGGCGCACGGGAAGACCCTGGAGCAGGCGGGACGCGTACTCGGTCAGCATGCCGGAGTACGGGCTGGTATACCCCTGGTGCGGGCCGTAGACGGAAAAAAGCCGGAGAACGGTCGTCGGGATGCCGTACGACTCCCCGATCAGCCCGCACATCTCCTCCTGGTCGTACTTGGAGATGGCGTAGACCGAGAGCGGCGACGGCTCCTTTGTCTCCGGTGTGGGAAGGGGGTAGATCACCTCACCGTCGGGGCTCCGGGGTTCCCAGTCCCCTCTTGCTGCCAGGTCGGGAGAGCGCCGGATCTTCGGGTAGGTGGTGCCGTTGTACGAACAGTATAAGCCTTCCCCGTAGACTGCGCTGCTCGAGGCGACGATGAGCCGCTCGATGGGATGATCGAGTAAGGCCTCGAGGAGGACGGCGGTTCCGGACGTGTTGACGCTCATGTATTTTTCGAGCCGGTACATGCTCGACCGCTCCCCGACGACCGCGGCCAGGTGAATGACGGCGTCGACCCCGTCGAGAGCCTCCCGCAGCCGGTGCGGGTCCCGGACATCCCCGACGACGACTTCGGCCCGCCGGTCGAGATGGCCGGGCCGGTGCCGCTCCGGGCCGTGCACCCGTGGCGTCAGGTTGTCGAGGATGCGGACTCTATAACCGTGCTGCAGTAACTCCGTTGCGAGGTGCGACCCGATGAATCCTGCTCCACCGGTGATGAGAATGGTCGGATTGGTATCCCTATGCATGGTATATCAGGCACACCTGATGCACTCTTCGCATTAAATATTATCGCGGACAGAGAATATTAATAAAAAAGGTTTGTTTGGGGTATTTGTGCCCTCTGAGGTCGTTACACTATACCTGCCCGCCGTTTGGGACGCGATATGCGGCCACCGGGGGGGGAGATTCGCCTCTCTGTACCGCCTCGTGCTCACGAGTCGAGGACTGCTTCGGCAGCGTCGCGGTAGGCCCGCATCACGTACGGGATGCCGGAGACCGCTTCCGCCTCCTCGGTCAGGGCCATCAGGTCGCTCCGGGAGATCGAATTGAGGCTGAAGTTCCGGCTACCGGCCATGACCTGCTGGAGTCCGGTCCTGAACTTCTGGGCATAGGTGTAGATGCCGAGCGCACCGAGCGGGATCTCGTTGATCCGACCGGGGTACTTCTCCTTGAGTTCCTCGTAGCAGACGAAGATCTCCTCGACGCTGCTGCCGTACTTCGAGACGGTCTTGGGGAGTTCGCCGTTTGCAAGCCACTTCTCGATGTTCTTCCCGACCATGCCGGGGATCATCAGGCCGCGGCCCATGCAGACGGCCTTGACGTAGGGGCTGCCCATGGCGATCGCCTTGAAGACGTTTGCCTCGTCGGAGAACCCGCCGGCGATGGCGATGTCCGGAACGCGGATGCCCCGGGCTTTCAGCCGCTCGGCGAACTGGTAGGCGAGGGACTCGATATAGAACGTCGGGATGCCCCACTCGTTCATCATCGGCCAGGGGCTCATTCCCGTGCCGCCGGGTGCGCCGTCGATGGTAAGGAGGTCGATCTTCGCTTCGGCACAATAACGCATTGCCATTGCGAGTTCGACGGCCGAGTAGGCACCGGTCTTGAGGGTGACCCGCTTGAACCCGATGTCGCGGAGCCGGTCGACTTCTTCGAGGAACCCTTCGCGGGTGACGAACCCGAGACGCGAGTGCCGCTCGAACTCCTTTATGGCGCCGTCCTTAAAGGCTGCCTGCACCTCGGACGACCTGGGGTCCGGGAGGACGATGTAGCCGCGATCTTTGAGCTGGTTCGCCCGGTCGAGGGTGCCGACCTTGATCTCGCCGCCGATGCACTTTGCGCCCTGTCCCCACTTCAGCTCGATCGTCTCCAGGTTGTGCTTCGAGGAGACATACTCCGCGGTTCCAAGCCGCGTGTCCTCCACGTTCAGCTGCACCAGAAGTTCGCCGTACCTGTCGTGAAACTTCCTGTAGATCTCGATCCGGCGATCCATCTCGGGCGACCTGCTGACCTTGCCGTTGTGGTCGAGCTCCAGCTTCGGGTCGACGCCGCAGACGTTCTCACCGCAGACGAGGGTGATGCCCGATATGGCGGCTCCGATGGCGAAGTGCTCCCAGTTGGCCCTGGCGATCTCGGTCGACCCGAGCGCTCCGGTGAAGATGGGAACCCGCATCGGCACTTTGATGTCCCACCCGTACTCGGTCCTGGTGTCTACTTCCGAGAACACCGCGGTGTCGGGGTTGGCCTCGACGCCTTCGGGGAGCCCCTTCGCACCCTGCGCGTAGCCCTGGATGTTCAGGTGCGAGTAGTCGATCGGGTAGTTTTTGTCAGCGCCGGCCGTGATCTCGCCGAACGGGCCGGGATAGAGAACTTCTCTGCCCCGGAAGGAGGAGAGCCAGATCTCGCAGCTTCCCTTGCAGCCGTCGACACACCGGGTGCAGATGCCCGACATGGGCACGACGTCCCGGGAACGGTTGGTCGTTCCCGTTGCTTCGTTAGCATTAGGTCTTTTTAGATTCATTTCTGTACCTCTATGGGTCTAGATAGAAGTTTCCTTCTCGCAGTCATAAACGTTGCGCATTTTAGCGTACGGGTCGCCAACCCGTCTGGGGCATTTACTGCCTTCGTTGTACTATTTCTCTGTTCTGAGTGCGCTTTTCTCAAGCCCGCCGATCCAGCGGCAATGACCGGTATTTATAATGCCGTATGCCGGGATACGCCGCATATGTGACGAAAGGGTGAAATACCTTGATGCGTATGAATGCTTTATGAACTTCAGGTTGCTACCTGCTTTGATTGTGCTTCTGCTCGCATTTTCGTTCTTTGCCGCCTGCACCGGCTCTGAAGAGCCCGCCGGACCGACCCCGAGGGAGACGGAGGTGATCACGGCAACACCTGCGCCCACGACAACCGGGGTCTCGCTTACGCCCGGCCCGACGCAGACAATGCCGCCGGGAAAGGAGGTTGAGTTCCAGCTTACGGGCGGATACCCCTCGCGGGTTACGAACGACCTGTACATCGCGTTCAGCGGCGGCAAAGGCCAGGACTTCGTAACGAGCATCGACGTACGCGTGACCAAGTCGACCGGGGAGGTCATCACCGAGACCATGCAGGCGATCCGCGGCGACGAACTCATCATTCACAACGCAAAAGGGGAGAACCGGGTTGAGATAACCGTCGCTCTCGTCACGGGCGGCTCCTACAAGATTAAAGACCAGATTGTAGAGGTTCCCTGATCCCCACGCTCTCTTTTTTGACCGGCCGACCCGGGTACTGCCGGAGTTTTTCAACCCTCTCTCATCGTTTGGCGGCGTGACCGGACAGGAGAACCCTGCTTCACGCTCGCTCCACACTCCACCGTATGAGCAGGCCGTCATCGATCCGCTCGGCATCGATGAGCGCGAGCCGTGGAAAATCCTCTTCCCGGAGAAAACCGGTGCCGTCGGCGGGCGTGGGGGCATCCTTTCCGCCGATGACGATGCTGCCGACGAACGTCTGGATTTCGTCGACGAGCCCCTGCTCAAAGAGCGCCCAGATCAGGGTCCCGCCTCCCTCGACCATCAGGCGCCGGACACCCTGCCGGTGCAGCTCCTCGAGCAGGGCGGAAAGATCGACGGTCTCGTCGCCAGCGGTGACGACGGCAGCATGCTGCCGGAGGCTCTCCACCGTTCCGGGGGATGCCCTGCGTGAGACGGCAACGATACGCTTCCCGGTCCCCTTGTGGAGGATGTCCGCATCCGGAGGGGTCCTTCCCGCACTGTCCACCACGACACGGACGGGATTCTCGTCCTTTCCGGCCGCTCTCCGTCCGGCCCGGAGTTCCGGGGACTTGACGGTGAGCGAGGGGTTGTCGGCGAGCACGGTGCCGATACCGACCATGATGGCATCGCTCTCCGCCTTGATCCGGTCGACCCGTGAGTAGTCCTCGTTACCCGAGATTCTCACCTGCCGCCGCTCTCTCGTTGAAATCTTCCCGTCAGCGCTCATGGCGACGTTGACGAAGACGAACGGGCGCATATTCTAGGGTTATACGACGATCCTCATATATACTCTCCTCCCGGACGGTACGGGGCCTGCCACGCTCCTCGCCCAACCTCTCCGGGAACCGGGGGAAATGTTCGGCAGCTTTCCCGGAAACTCCAAGAATTATACTTCATTTTTGGAAATATTATTTATTTCTCGCCGCAGGATTTCGAATGGTATATATAGATCCTCCTGGATATTTTTCTGTATCCCGTATGTCTCCAAACCGGTGCTTCTTCAGTTATTTCCGGGAAGATCTCTTTACCGAGACGGATATCGTCAAAATGATCGTGGTGGTTTCATTTTCGGCGGTATCGCTCATGCTGACGGCTGTTGCACCGGATTACAACGCTTACATTGTTTCCCCCCTGATCTACTGTATTCCCATACTCCTCGTCGCTTTCTGGTTTCCCCGGCAGGGGTTCCGGGTGACCGCGCTCCTGGTCGTCGGATTCGTACTCATCCGGGCGTACCTGTCCGTCCTCGGCTTCGCCATAGATCCGGTGATGACGGGGCTGCACACGGTGATCTTCCTCTGGGTCTTCGGGGCCACGACCCTCTTCTCGCAGGACACCCGTATGATTGCTTTCCGGTGCAGGCAGATCGTCGAGGATACCCGCGACGCAAAGTTCCTCTGCGACCCCGAGACACTCAGGCTGGTCTGCGTCAGCAGACGGTGTGCCGATATACTCGGTTACACGCCCCAGGAACTCATCGGCATCCCGGTGGAGAAGTTCTGGGCGGATGAGGCCGATAAGGGCTGGTTTGTCGAGGAGATGAAGCGGGAGAGTTACATCGGTAATGCGGAGATGACTTTCCGCGCACGAAACGGCGATGCCCGGGTGGTCCTCCTCTCCTGCCGTGTTCTGCCCCTCGAGAACCTCTTCGAGTGTACGTTTGTGGATACCGGCAGACTCCGGGACGAGCACGAAGACCTCGTCCAGTCGAACGGACGCCTGATGGAACTCATCCGGCAATCAAACGATATCTTCTTCATGCAGGACGCTACGGGTCGTATCCTGCACTTCTCCTGGTTGCGTGCCCCCGAGCACGGGATATCTCCCGACGAGATCGTCGGACGCGGTGTGGATGCCCTCCTGCCCGGCGATCTTGCTGCGCAACACATGGAGCAGGTCCGCAGGGTGATCCGGGAACGGAAGAACGCCTGTTACGATCTCGATGTGGAGATAGCAGGTGCGCGACATACCCTATCCGTCACGATCGCTCCCTATACCGGGGTGGACGGCGTCCTCATCGGCGTCGTGGGGTCCGCACGCGATACCACTGAGATGCGGCGGCAGAGGCTTGCCTGCAGGCAGATGTCCTGGGAGGTTGACCAGTGGAAGGGGCTCGTCACCACCCTCTCTCACGAACTGCGCACGCCGCTGCAGCCGCTTATCGGATATCTCCAGATAATCGTCGAGGACCCCGGACACTATGGTCTCACGGAGGAGACGGAGACACTCATCAGGACCTGCCTTGAGTGCGCCGGGCAGGAGCAGGCGGTGGTAGAGAGGGTGGTCGAGTTGAGTCTGCTTACAATGGACTGCGTCGACCTGACCATTCAGGACGTACCTCTCCGTCAGCTCGTCGGGTCCGTCATCTCCGGCGGTGAATACGATAAAAAGGCTCAAATTTTCAACGAAATACCTGAAACGGTCCGCATCTGGGGAGATCCCGATCGCCTTTACCTGGCGGTGGAGAGTCTGGTATCGAATGCGGTTAAGTATAATGAACCACCAGAGAAAGTATGGATCCGTTATGCAGGATCAAATGAAAATCATTATATCATGGTGTGCGATAATGGCATCGGTATCCCGGAGGATATCGTTGACGCGATCTTCAGGCCGTTCTACATCGGGGAAGCCGAGAAGAAGGGGCGCAAAGGCGGCAGAACCGGGCTGGGGCTCTCGATTGCAAACAAGTATGTCCTGCTGCATGGAGGAGAAATAACGGTGACGAGTGTGGTGGGCGAGGGAAGCACCTTCACCATCAGGATACCAAGGGAGGTATGAGTTTTGGGAAACAAAATCATGGTCGTTGACGACGACCTGCCGACGCTGGAAGTAATGGAACTGCTGCTTAAAAAGATCAATAGAGAACCGCTTCTGGTTCACAACGGGTGGGATGCCCTGCGTGCCATCAAGAAAGAGAAGCCCGCACTCATCATCCTCGACGTGATGATGTCCCCCATAGACGGATGGCAGTTCCTGGAGGAACTGAAGCGGAATGATGAGTTCAAAGACATCCCGGTCCTGCTCTTTACCGCGAAGCACGTCTGGCCCGAGGAATACTCGAGGTATGCGGACGACATCGTCGGTGTCCTGGAAAAGCCCATCTCGCTTGCCGAGTTGAAGACTGCGCTGGAGAGAGCCCTCCCCCGGGACGCCTCTTCTCGCACGGATGACGATGCTCACCGTACCCCCCAGATCCGCAGCGGGTAATCTCTTTCAGGATATGCGCCGACCAGCGTCTGTTGCTGGACAGCCTGCCCCCCACCGAAAGGCATTTTATCGGCTGGATGTGTATTGGGCAGTGGAACTCTCATGATCGTTACGGATCTCCCGGGGTATCCTTCGCTCAAAGAATACCAGCGGATCGTGGGCAGAAAGCAATTTGCAGTTATCGAGGAGCTTGCCGACCGCCTCTCGGGTGCCAGGCTCCAGGAGATAAACTCGACCCGCTACGGGGGAGGCGTCTCGGAGATTCTGATATCATACGTCCCGTTCCTCAACGCACTCGGCCTCGAGACGACCTGGAGTATCATGGAGGCCGAACCGGAGTTCTTCGACGTCACGAAGACGCTCCATAACTTCCTCCAGGGCCGGGACAGGTTCTCGCCGTCGATGGTCGAGACCTACTGGGAGGCGCAGCGGCAGAACGAAGGGCTGATCGAGGACGATGCCGACGTCGTGACCGTCCACGATCCCCAGCCGCTCGGTCTCGTCGAGTTCCTGACGGCCCGGGAACTCGAGCGAAAGAGGCTGCTCTGGCGGTGCCACGTCCAGCTGGAGACGGTTCCCACGCAGACCGTAGGAAGCATCGGGAATATTTTACGAAGGCTCGTCGAGAAGTATCACGCAAGCGTGTTCTCCAGTTTCCAGTATCTCCCCCTCTGGAACGTGCCGAGTTTCATCATCCCGCCGTTCATCGACCCTTTATCCGAGAAGAACCGCGACCTCCCCTTATCCGAGATCGACGCCACCCTGACGAAGTACGGTATCGACCCGGAAAAGCCGATCGTCACCCAGGTCTCCCGGTACGATGTCTTCAAGGACCCGGTCGGCGTCATCCAGTCGTTCAAGAAGGTCCGCCAGAAGACCCCCTGCCAGCTCGTCCTCGTCGGCGGACGGGCGTGCGACGATCCCGAATGTTTCCTTGTCCTGCGCGAGGTCCGCGAGACCGCCGAGGACGATCCCGATATCCATATCCTCGACCTCCCGCCGGACAGCCACCGGGAGATCAACGCGCTCCAGCGGGCGTCGGACGTGATCGTCCAGAAGTCCATAAAAGAAGGGTTCGGACTGACGGTGACCGAAGGCCTCTGGAAGGGAAAACCCGTGGTCGCCGGGAACGTCGGCGGCATACCGCTCCAGATCCGCGACGGCTGGAACGGCTACCTGGTCTCGACGATCCAGGAGACCACCGACCGGATCCTCCACCTCCTCAGGCACCCGGAGAAAGCCGAGGAGATGGGAGCACGGGGCAAGGAGTTCGTGCGGGAGTATTACCTCCTTCCCCGGGGCGTACACGACCACCTCACCGTCATCGACCAGGTGGTCAACGGCAGGATAACAGCCCGGGACAGCGTCATCTGCTACCACCCGCAGGTGGTGACGACCCGGATGGCCGGGTGCGCGGCCTGGTACTGATGAGTGATCGCCCCGTGCCCTGCCTGTTATATACTTTAGCGGTTAAGGTGGGCAGGTGAGCCACGCATGAAGGTAGCAGTTGCCGGTATGGGGAGCGGGGGGCTCGACGATACCGTTTCGCCGGAGTTCGGGGCATCGCTCTCGTTCACCCTGGTCGATGTGGAGGACCAGGAGACCCTCGCGGTGGAGATCGTCGTGAACCCGAAGAACTGCGTGCCCGGGACCACCTCCCGGCCCGCACGTGACCTCGTCGACCGGGGCGTGGACGCCGTCATCGCCGGGGCGTTCGGGCCGGAAGCGATCCTGGTATTTTCATCGGCCGGTATCAGCATGTACCGTCTCCAGAATATGCCGATCCGGAATGTCGTCAAACAGTTCCGGAACCTTGCGGCCGATACCGTGCGGGTCATCGGGCGCGGGACCGTGCCGACAGGCTACGCAACCCGGACGTACGGTGGAGGCGTCGGCCTGGGCCGCCGACGGCGGACGGGTGAGGGACCGCGTTAACCCCCTCGTCATTCGATGGGGATCTCCTTTCCTCCGCGTCCGGGTTTTATCTGCACTTTCTTTAAGCGCACCTCAAGGACGCCGTTCTTGAAACTGGTCGCGGCGCCCTCTCCCACTACGCTCGCAGGCAGGCGTATCAGCCGGCTCAGGGTGGCGTTCCCGCGCTCGTGGATGTAGTAGGCTCCCGCCCTCTCCTCGACCGGCCCGGCACGCCTTGCCGTTATCCGCAGGGTATGCGGGTTGAGCAGGCTGATCCTGATCGCGTCCTCCTCCGCGCCGGGCAGTTCCGCAACAACGATCACCTCATCGCCGTGGTCGAGGATATCTACCCGGAAGTCTGCGGATAGGCCGGGAAAGTCGCGGCTGCCCCCACGGGAGACCGCCGGCAGCCTGCCCGTATCCCTGTTCCGGGCGGTCCTGTCAACCCCTGGCTCCCGATTGTCTGCTGCCTCATCCACGTCCCGGCGCCCGGTGCCGGGGGGATCGTCTTCTCGCCCTGTCATGGTCCTTGCCTCCTGCAGTCTGGTAACCATCGGATGGCCGATCGCCATCCGGCGATCTCTCTTGAGCCGGCATACTTAACCCTTCGTACCGGGGTTTGGGGCGCACCCGCGGCGGGTCTCCTTCTGCAGCTGCACTCCGATGGTGTATGTCTTGCGGTATTTCAGTGATGTCGGCACGGTGCGGTACGGATAATTTGTCCGGTACCTTCAGCGCTACAGCCGGAGCATTCGAAAAGAACCTTCTTTGCGGCCCTTCCCGCCGGCCGTTAGATTTTTGTGGCATGACCCGTATGGTGGGAAACCCCCGGTTTTCCAGGGTGCGGGGGTGGCCGCAAGGGCTCGCCGCCTGTACCGCTGTACTGCCGGGGATGCCCGTGCCGACGGATTCGGCGGGAGTTACGGAGGGAGATAAGATGGCCCAATTCAGACCATTCGACATGGAGGGCATGCCGATAGAAGAGCAGCCCATGAGCTGGAAAGACATGGTTCCGGTCCCGTACGACAAGAAGACGGTGGACGCCTACACCCGGACCCGGATCATCCTCATGAACGGTATCGAGAACAACGCCGTCCTGATGTCGCACGCGATCGAGCGGATGCACCCGGACCCCGAGGTGAAGAAGTCGATGGCCCTGATGCGGCGGATCGACTCCCAGCAGCAGGAGCTGGTCAACTGGCTCAACCCGGCGGATCAGTCGATCATCGAGACCACCCTCGGCTACGAGCAGGTGGCGGTCGACCTCACCGCGAACCTGGCGAAGAACGAGCCGGACCCCTACGTGAAGCAAACGCTGGACTTTGCGCTGCTCGAGGATTTCGACCATCTCTACCGCTACAGTTGCCTCTACGACTACATCGAGGGCGGCGATCCCGAAGTGATCGTCCAGGGCAAGACCGAGGTCAAGCCGGGCAGGCCGACGAGCATCGAGCACCGCCATCCCGACGACTCGATGCGCAAGCACTACGACAAGGATACGGCCGACATCAAGACGAAGATGAACTACGTCACGATCACCGCCGGAGAGCAGCAGACGATGCTCTTCTACCGGTCGCACGGGTTCATGTACCCCGACGATATCGCGAGGCAGCTCTACGCGGAGATCGCGGAGATCGAGGAGCAGCACGTGACCCAGTACGGGCTGCTCGGGGACCCGAACGAGACGATGCTTGAGAAGATGGCGATGCTGGAGCTCAACGAGGCCTATCTCTACCACTCTTGCGCAGAGACCGAGAGCGACCCGAGAATCCGGGGGATCTGGGAGAAGTTCATGAAGATGGAGATCACGCACTTCAACGAGTGCGCGAGGCTCATCAAGAAGATGGAGGGCCGGGATATCCGGGACATCGTGAAGGCCGACGTCATCGAGCCCCTGGTCGTCTTCGAGCAGAACAAGGACTACGTCAACAGCGTCATCGATGCTCAACTCGATCTCGCGCCGAGCAACATGGAGTTCGTGCGGATGCGCGACCTCCCGGACGACTGGGCGAGTTTCGGCTACCTGCGCGTCATGAACGCAAAGGGCGCCCCGAGCGAGGAGGTCGTCGGCAAAGCGGGCCCGAACCTTGCAGAGCGCGACCAGGCGGAGAACATCCGGAGGGTCAAGCAGGAGATGGCCCGCCGGGTCGAGAAGGGCATGGCAGCGGTGCCTGCCCGGTGAATACTTTTTTTACACAAAACATCCGGAATCAAGTGGAGAGCAGCCGCAGCCGCCTTCTCGCGTTACGTCTCCTCGGGTTCCCGGGGTTCGCCGCTGCCGGCCTCCCGGAGCATGAACCGGAACGCCGCTCCCTCCTCCGGGCGGCCCGGCACCCGGTCCTCGATCCAGATCCTTCCTCCGTAGCGGGCCACGAGCATCCAGCAGATCCGGAGCCCGAGACCCTGGCCGCTCCCCCGGGTCTCCCCCTGCTCGAACCGGGAGAAGATTGCCTTCTTCGCGTCGTCCGGGATCCCGGGGCCGGTATCGGCGACGCTGACCTGGACCATTCCTTCCTCCTCCGCATCCTCGACGGTTATCCCTATCCCGACGCCCGGCCCGCCGTGCTTCACGGCGTTGCCGATCAGGTTCGTGAAGATCTCCGGCAGAAGGTCGTCGGCGAGGACAGCCACGCGCAGCCCGCCGTAGGTGATGCGGGCATCGGGGAAGTGCGCGATCTCCTCCCGGATCACCCGGTCGAGATCGACAGGCACAGGTCCGGCCCGTCTCTCGCGGATCTTCCGGATGGTAGCGACGTTTGCCGTGATCTCGATGCTCTTTTTGATGCCGGCCCGGAGTTTCCGCAGGTACTCCCGCTCCTCCCCGGAGAGCAGATCCGCGAGCAGGTCGGCGTAGATGTTCGCGACGTTGTCGGCGTTCCGGATGTCGTGGGTGAGGATATCCAGATAGAGGTTCGCCTCCCGGTTCGCCGCCTCGAGCCTCTGGTAGAGCATTCCCCGCAGGACCCCGGCCCCGAGCTCCCGGCCGACCGCCTCAAGGAGCCGCCGCCCCTCCTGCGAGGTCTCCCGGGCGGCGGTGTTCCCGATCACGAGCGCCCCGACGACCGAGGACTCGGCAACAAGCGGGATGAAAGGGAGGGAGGCAACGCCGAAGTCCGCGAGTACGTCCCGGTCCCGGCTTCCCGCGTCCTCCGTCCCCTCGACGAACCAGGGCTGGCCGGCGACGAAGACCCGGTTGTAGGGCCAGTGGCGGGCGTTGATGGCCCGGTTCTGCATCAGGGCGAACTCGGAGACCCCCCGGTGGCACCGGAGGACGGCCTGCATCCGGTCCCCTCCCTCCAGCATATAGATCATCCCGACATTGTATCCGAGATTGTCGAGGACCGCATCGAGCGCGTTGTCGAGCAGCTCGTCCAGGGTGAACGCGGATGCCGACGCCGTGATGACCGCGTTCAGGACGGCAAGCCTCCTGTTCCGGACGCTGACCTCCTCCGCCGCCCGTATCCGCTCCGTGACTTCGGCAAGCGAGAAGACCAGCCCCTGGACGTCTCCCCGCGCATCCTTCACCGGCACGAGGCTCCAGTCCCAGTAGGTCGTCCCGCGTTCGGGCTGGTCAACGTACGCGAACGGCTTTGCGTATACCCGGAACGCCTTCCCGGTATCCCGCACCCGCTGAAAGATTGCCTGGTTCTCCGGGTTCGGGAAGAGGTCGAAGTGTTTTCGCCCCAGAAGTTCCTCCTTCGCGTACCCGGCCCCCTCTGCGTAAGCCGTATTCACGCGGACGAACCGGAACCCGGCGTCAAGGTAGGCAAGGTGGACGTCGGTGTACTCCATGACCGTCCGGAGGAGGTCGCGCTCTTCCGCGAGGTCGGCGGCGAGCGACTGGTTCTCGGCGAGCAGCCGCTCCCGCTCCGCATCCGCCCGTTTTCTCCGGGTAATATCCCGGGCGAGCCACCTGATCTCCGTAAGGCTCCCCCGGTCGTCCAGGACGGCCGTGGCCGAGAGGGATACGGGGATGGGCTTTCCGGCCGGCGGCCGGACCCACACCTCGATCCCCCGCAGGGGTTCGGAGGCCCCGCTCGCGAGCCGCGCGACGAGGGCCCGGCAGGCCTCCCTGCATTCCGCGGCAATGTAATCGGTGCTGGGCGTCCCGATCAGGCTCTCCCTCTCCCTGCCGAGGAGGAGGGTTCCCGCCCGGTTCACGTCGAGGATCGTTCCTCGCGGGTCGCAGACGAAGTAGCCGTCGGGGGCGAGATCGAAGAGTTCCCGGTAGTGCCTGTGCTCCTGTTCGAGACGGCGGTACTTCTCCTCGCTCTCTTTCCTTGCAGTGATGTCGCTGACGAGAAGGGCCACCGTCCTGCTATCCGGGACCCGAACCGAGCACGCCATCCACCGGTCGGGGGCGATCCGGCATTCCAGTCCCGGGAGCGCTGTCCCTGCCCGGAGCGCCGTGAGGAGCCGCCCGGCTGCTTCCTGATCGGCGATGAGGGGTGCGATATGGGTGCGGACGAGCGCCATCCCGTCCGCCCCGGAGAGATCCCGCTCGTCCGGAAATGACAGGAGGCGGCGAAAGGCCCGGTTGACCCGCACGACCCTCCTCTCGGCATCAAGCAGGAGCAGACCGTCTTCGAGCTCGTCGAGGGAAAAGTCCGGAGCGGACCGGGTCGAAGGTGTCGTTGCGTGCATGGCGCGGTTGGTCTCCCTGATATTCCGGCTATGTTCGGAAGAGAAGATTCTGATGTGGGCTGTAATAAAGGTAGGCAGAATGAGTCCCGGCGTGCCCGGTTCTCCAGCCTGATGCAATGTTCATCGGCATTTCTATCTGACGGCTGGATAAAGACTTTGCTTTTTGGCGCTGCCCTGTGGCGGTGGTGCGGCCGCTCACTCTTCCAGCAGAGCGCTTCTTGCTTCGCGGGCGAAAGCCAGGGTTCTCTTGGGGTTGCGGGCGCCGTCTTTCTTGACGCCGGTATGCACGTCGACTCCGTACGGGCGGACTTTCCGTATTGCCTCTCTAACATTCTCCGGCTTGAGTCCTCCTGCGAGTATCACGGGAATTGCCGAGGTTGCCACGATTTTTGCACTGATATTCCAGTCGTGAGCGATTCCCGTTCCGCCGATCTTCTCCGCCGTCCTGGTGTCGAGAATGAGCGCATCGGCGTAAGGTTCATAGAGTTTTCCCGTCTCGATGGCCGATGCGTCCGTCACGTGAACGGCTTTCACGATCTTGAGGTACGGGAGAGCGTCGCGGATGACATCCAGTTCGGAGGGTTCGACGGTATTCTGGACCTGCAGCGTCGTGCAGCGTGAGTCTCTCACCAGCCCGATCAGGTCGTCCGTCTCCTGCAGGTGAGTGACCGCGACCGGCTCGATGAACGGCGGGAGATGGCGTATCATCTCCGCGGCTTCTGCCGCCGCTACGAAATCACTGCTCTGATGAGTCACGCCCATGATGAAGCCCATAGCATCGCAGCCCGCATCGATTGCACACCGCATATCCGCAAGACTGGCTGTTCCACAGAATTTGATGCGCATCAGGTTCTCTCTGTCTTAATGGTAGATAGGCTATCTGCATGGCCGGAAGGCGCAACGACACATCCGTGACACCGGGTGATGGCGGCAGATGCGGGTCGGCGGGGCCGTGGCGGTGATGGTGAGGCTGATGGAGTCTTAACCACGTGAGATCCCGCCCCGCTCTCTCTGGACGATACTGTTATCTATTCTGACCGATGTGTCAGGAACGGCACCCGGGGGAGTATATGTGGACCAGGATATTATTGAGGCGATCAGGCAGGATCATGAGGAGATCCTGAAGGTGCTGGGCGATCTGGAAGTGCACGAGCGCGCAAACTCCGAAACCTACAGCGTTGCCAGGGGATTGCTGTACTCGCATATGTACGGTGAGGAAGTGACGATATACGAGCGGATGAGGTCGGAAATGAATGAACGGATCGAAGATTCCCTCGCCGAACACAACTCGATCAGGGTCGGCCTGGATCGACTGGACAGGATCGAGATTACCGGAACGGAGTGGGCGCCTGCCATCCAGGATCTGAAACGGCGGGTGCAATTCCATATCGATAGCGAAGAGCGGCTGCTCAAGGCGGCCGAATCGTTCCTTGACAGATCAGAGCGGTTCGATATGAGAGAACGCTTCCGGCGCGCCCAAGGGGAGCAATCGGGTTACACCCTGGCGTAACGGAAATCTGCCGTCCGAAAGGGCGGTCCGACCTTTTCTTATTCCCATCTGTGCGGATCGGAGCATCGGAAGGACTATTCCGGGTTGAGCCCTGGCAATCTCCATAATCATTTTTGGAAGCGAAGGCGTCAGAAAAGTTGCTCGAAGTGCCCCCGCCCGGATTTGAACCGGGGACAACCAGATCTTCAGTCTGGCGCTCTCCCAGTCTGAGCTACAGGGGCTTCTGCCTTACAATGTTGTCGGCCGTCCCTAATAAATTCTGTCCTCGCCGGACGGGCACCCTCCCGTACCGGGGTGGCGGGACGACAGCGGACCCCAAACCGCCTGTTTATCACGTTGTACATCGATGTTAAAGAGCAATGGGCCGAAACGATCAGAAGCCGGATACCCGGGGCACGAACCTTATGCAGGCGCTCTCCGGAAGGACTGAGACCGTCGTGCACCTCACGCACAATGACCTCGACGCCGTCGGGAGCGATGCCATTCACCGGAGGAAGCACGGGAACGTCTTCACGATCTGGGCTTCGGTCGGCAAGTTCCCCTCCCTTCTCGACGCCGTGGCAGGCTCTCCGGGGCGGGGCGACCTCCTCAGCATATCGGATATCGGGTATCAGCGGGGCGTCGAGCAGAGGCTCGCCAAGGCCCGGTCGAACGGATGGCGGATCGAGTGGCGCGACCACCACCGCTGGAAGGACGAGGAGATCCGGGCCGTCGAGAAGAAGACGAGCCTCCTCCACATCGACGTCGCCGTCTGCGCCACCGGGATCGTCGCACGCGACCTTGCCCCCGATGATCCGGTGGCGGAGGAGATCGCGCGGGTCGTCTGCGACTACGACCTCTGGAAGCACCGGGACCCCCGGTCGAAGATGCTCGGCCAGGTGGTGATGCTGAAGGGCTGCCGGGAGTACGTCCGCGACAATTTTGTTGGGGGGACGATCGTCGATGCGAAGGTCGAGAGCGAGTACGGCCGAATCGTCCGCGAGATGGAGCGCGACATCGAAAAGAGCCTCAAGCACACCACCATCATAGCCGATGGCCGTTACCGGATCGCGTTCGCCCCCCTCTACGGCTACCCGAGCGAGACCGCCCACGCCATCCGCGACGAACTCGGCACCGATATCGAGGTGGTCGTTTCCTCAAACGGGCGCATCTCCATCCGGTCCGTCCCCCCGATCAGCCACCTCATCGCCCGTGAGTTCTCCGGCGGGGGCCACCCCAACGCGGCCGGGGGGACGTTCCCGTTCAGCCTCCTCGACCGGCTCCTCTTCTGGCTCGTGAAAAGGAACCGTCATTACCGCCGCCTGGCGGAGAAGGCGGAGTCTATCGAGGAATGAACGCCCGCTCGACCAGGCTCTTCCAGTAGTCCGGGCAGGATTTCTCGCAGTAGCCGCCGGCCTCGAGCATATCCGGGTCGACGAGTTCGGCCGCCGCCGCAAGGTCTTTAGCCTCCGGGTCGAGGAGGATCAGCTTCCGGACACGGAACCGCTCCACCAGGTCCGCCGCCCGGTTAAGGTCGTTTGCCGGGAGGACGAGAGCGCCCTGGTACTCGAGCAGCAGTTCGAGGTCGAACTTCGTCGGGTTTTTGGGGAAGAAGAGAACTTTTCGGCCGGCAAGCCTCTCGAGTTCGATCGCATCCGCCTCCTCCGCGACCAGAACGTGGCCCTGCACGCCCAGATCCCGCATCTCCCGTGCGAGCCGGGCGTAAGAATCCGCTATGGTCTCGTTAAACTCCTCAACGTCTCCCATGTAGGCGTCGCGGAACCCGAGCAGGTGAGGGGCGGGGAGGGAGAGCCAGGCATCTCTTCGCCTCGCGCCGATGAGGTGCGCATCCGCGATCAGAGCGGACGGGTCGATGCCCGGCTCATCGACGAGCACCCCGTCCGCCATGCCCTGGAAGGCCCGGCGCCACCGCTCGCCGTAGAAGACGCCGCCGGCGGCGGGCACCGCCACGTCCTCCTGGCCGTCGAGCGAGCGCTCGAGCCGGTAGGTGACGAGGTCCGCCTCCTCGCCCCGTTTCCCGTTCAGCCATTCCGCGAGTTCCTGGACCGTAGGCACCCCGGCCTCGGAGCCGAAGGACCGAACCGGTATCGTGATCCGTCGTGCCATGCGCTGGTGTCTTTATTAGCATCGCAACCAGAGTAGATAAGGATGAGTGGTAAGCCGTTACTGGTAACGTGCGGGCTCCCGTACACGAACGGTCCCTGCCATATCGGGCACCTGCGGACCTACGTGCCGGCGGATTTCTACGTGCGGTATATGCGCCGGTCCGGGGAGGAGGTCGTCTTTGTATGCGGTTCCGATAACCACGGAACCCCGATCGTGATCAGCGCCGAGCAGGAGGGCTCGACCCCCCGCGCCCTCTCGGAGCGTTATCACCAGCACTTCTACGATACGTTCCGGCGGATGGAGGTCGTCTTCGACCGGTTCGGCATGACCGACGACGCCATGAACCACGAGACCACCCGTTCGATCGTCGAGCGGCTCATCGAGAACGGCTACGTCTACGCAGAGACCGTCAGCCAGAGTTACTGCCCGGACTGCGAGCGGTTCCTCCCGGACCGCTACGTGGAGGGGATCTGCCCCCACTGCGGTGCGGTTGCCCGGGGCGACGAGTGCGACCAGGGGTGCGGGCAGCACCTGGAGCCCGGCGAGATCAGGGACGCGATCTGCAAGGTCTGCGGCGGTAAGGCGGAATACCGGGAGCAGGAGCACTACTTCTTCAAGCTCTCGGCGTTCCGGGAGTTCCTCCTCGACTACCTCCCCGACCTCCGGGGCACATCCACCGCCCGGAACTACGCCCTCGGCTGGGTGAAGGAACTCCTGCACGACTGGTGCATCACCCGGACGCTCGACTGGGGCGTCAAGTTCCCGGGGAGCGACGACCTCGTCGTCTACGTCTGGGTCGACGCGCCCATCGGCTACATATCGTTCACGAAGGAGTGGGCAGAGAATGCCGGCGCCGACTGGAAGGACTACTGGTGCGGCGACGATACCCGTGTCACGCACTTCATCGGCGGGGACATCATCTACCACCACTGCATCTTCTGGCCCGCGCTCCTCAAGGCGGCGGGCTACGGCCTCCCGTATGCGGTGGTCGCGAGCGGCATGGTCACGATCGAGGGCAAAAAGTTCTCGAAGTCCCGCGGCTACGTCGTCTGGACGAACGACGACTATCTTGATGTGGGGCTCCCGGCGGACTACCTCCGCTACTACCTCCTCTCCTACACCAACCACACGAAGGAACTCGACTTCTCCTGGAAGGTCTACGCCGAGCGGGTGAATAACGAGATCGTCGGGACGCTCGGGAACTTCATCTACCGGACGATGTATTTCGCCGAGAAGGAGTTCTCCGGCGTGCCCGACCTCGCCCCCCGGCCGGAGGTCGTCGAGGAGATCGAACGGTCGCTCGCCGGAATCGATGCCCTGATGCGCGACTACGACTTCAAGAACGCCGTCGATTCGATGATGGCGCTCGCATCGTTCGGGAACGCCTACATCCAGAACAACGCCCCCTGGAAGCTGATCAAGGAGGACCGGGCCGCGGCACAGCAGGTGATCGCCGACTGTCTCCAGATCGTGAAAGCGCTCGTCCTCGTCTTCGAACCGCTGATGCCCGAGTCGACGCAGCGGGCCTGGACGATGCTCGGCTACGAGGATAGCATCGCGGATCACCCGATCGCCGAGGCCACGGCGCCGGTGGGAGCCAGAGCGCTTGCAAAGCCCGTCCCTCTGTTTGAAAAGATCGAGAAGGACCGGATCGCCGAACTCGAAAAGACGCTCAACCTGCGGGTCGAGGAGGCAAAAGCGGCCGCCGAACCGAAGATGCCCACCGTCACCATCGAGGAGTTCGGAAATCTCGACATCCGGATAGCAAGGGTCGTCTCGGCCGAACCGATCAAGGGCTCGAAGAAGCTCTACAAACTCGTCGTCGACCTCGGTGGCGAGAAGCGCCAGGTGGTCAGCGGCATCGCAGAGTTTTACGCCCCCGACGATCTGGTGGGCAAAGACGTGGCGCTGATAGCAAACCTCGCCCCGGCCAAGATCTTCGGCGTCGAGAGCAGGGGGATGATCCTCGCCGCCGGCGACGAGGCCTCGCTTCTCGTCCCCCTCCGCCCGGTCAAGCCGGGGACGAAGGTGCGGTGAGGGGGACGGCCCGGTCAATCTTTTTTACTCAACAACCTTTCATAGACAACGATACGCCACCGCCCGCCGGGCAGGAGAGCCGTCGAAACACGTCGCACCGGTTCGAACGGCACTTACGCCGGCTTTGCAAGCTCAGGGACAATCTCGGCGATCTCGGCCGAGTGTACGTGCAGTTTCTTCACCTCGGGAGGGGATGCCGTGTACCGCTCCACTTCCCCGGAGACCTCCCTGAAGATGCCTTCGGAAGAGGCCTGCAGCGATTCCTCGTCCTCCCAGAGGGTAGTGAGCACGGCGGCATCCGGATCGTCCGACGGCATCAGGAAGAGGTACCCGCGGAACCCCTTTGTTTCCCCTGCCTCGTCGCCTTTCTTCGAGATGACTTCAAGCGCGGCGTCGCGCTGGCCCGGCTTGAATTTCCAGGTAGACAATCGTGCAACAACCATGGCAACCGGGGGCCCGAAAGGTCCCCGGGGTGATAAACCTTGTGCAGCCTGAGCATGAGAGGGCCTGCCGGATGCGGGGAGGCGGCTTTTGCAGGATATGGAGGCAAACGGAGACGCCCTCGCCCCACAGGGTTCGGTAAGGACGTTGCAGCAGTCGTGCAGCCGGAGAGCGGTAACGGATCACGAAAAACAGACGGGCCTGGAGGGATTCGAACCCCCGGCATCCGGGTTAGAAGCCCGGCGCTATGTCCTGGCTAAGCCACAGACCCCCGTGGTATTCCCATACATTTTGGTCGCCCGGGGTTATTAACTCTTTGAGGGGTGGTGCGTCGGAAAAGAAAGGGGAGCGTATCAGCCGGCCCGGTAACATGCCGACCGGATGATCTCGACCTTCGTCGGGTCACCCCACTTCCGCCCTTCGACGTCGCGGGCGATGGTCGTCCCCCGGAACTGGACCTTGATCCGGGCCGACATCCGTTCCCGCTCCTCGAAGAAGAACGGATTGGCGATCTCGATCCGCCTCATGCCGATGCTGAGAGCAAGGAGGTCTACCACGATCCCCGGATCTCCGGGCGAGAGGTCTTCCTCGTTGACCGACGTTATGAAGATACACTCCCCCGGGGTGGTCTCGGTCAGCGTGATGATGTTGTGGGCGCTGTTCAGCTCGAGGGTGCGGGCCTTGCCGGTCTTGAGTTCGGCAATGACCGATGGCGAAATTCCGGTTAACGCTGCATACTTCATGACCATCACCCGTACATCGGCAGCTGCTCTCTCCGGGGCGGGGCCTCGGTCTTCTGTACCTGCTCGGCGATCTGGGACATCGCCGCCTCGATCTCTACCGCCTGCTCGAGCAGCGGCTGGATGTCCAGGTTGAGGTTGTAGATCTTGTTCAAGACCTCGATCGTGGCCGCGGAGGACCGCGGGTCGGGGGTGTTCACCGTCTCCCCGAGCAGCCCTATCCCCGGGATGCCCCGTGTCTTGCACTCCGTGAGGATGCTTGCAGCGACGCCGGAGATGCTTCCCATGGGAAGGATGATCGTGTCGTCCGAGACACGCTGCAGCGCCCCGCTGCTGGTCGCGACCCCGAAGACCCTTTTTTCCGACTCATTCGTGATGATTCCTGCAATCGTGACGATCTCCCGGATATCGAACTGGGTGAGCCAGTCCATGATGCCGTTCGCCACCTCGTAGCAGATCATCGGGTGGATGGGGACGTCGGAGACGACCGCGGTGAGGTGATCCTTCTCGTAGAGGCGCACGGGAGCGTTGATCACCCCCCTCGTCATGAGGGCGACCGGCGGGAAGTATTTGCTCGTGATCGACCCAATCTGTTCGAACTCCATCTGTTCAACGAGGTATTGCAGGGCAATACTCCCGACGAGCCCACTGCCGGGGAACCCGATCAGCACCGTTTTTTCGGCGCCGGCAAGCGCTCTGGATATGACCTTTATATCGTCCATGGGATCACTCACTCACTCCTGGATTAATTTAACATAGCTGGGTGTCCCTTAAAAATATTATGCAGGAATACCAGATCAAGCGCGGATACACGAAACAACTCGCAGAATCCATGATTCAGGGTCTCCGCGACCAGTTCGGGACCGAACCCGCGGCCTCAGAGAACGGCCACTACACCATCGCCTACGGAGCGCTCCTGCGCCTTGAAGTCTGGTCCGGTTCGGGGGGCAAGACCCTGGTCGTCGATACCGAGGCGGACAAAAGCGTCGACGACGAGACGATCATCGACACCAACCGCCGGTTCCGGAACTACCTCCAGCAGGTTACCGGGTATACGGCGAAAGAGCGGGCGAAGAAGGCTCAGCAGGCACTGAAGGGA
>JASGMC010000100.1 GCA_030156625.1 Methanoculleus sp. | reverse complement strand
CCGTTGGTGTGGGTGTCACGTTCACCGTTGGTGTGGGTGTCACGTTCACCGTTGGTGTGGGTGTCACGTTCACCGTTGGTGTGGGTGTCACGTTCACCGCCGGTGTGACCGTCACGTTGACCGTATCGGCAGCCAGCGGAATGATCGGGGTGTGGTCGTTGTTGACCAGCTGGACCGAGAGGTTGTGCTCGCCGGCCGTCACGTTCTCCCAGGTGTAGGAAGTGTTCGCGGAGACGACATAGTCCCCGGTCTCCGGGATGGCGGGTTCACTCGCGTTCGTCGGCACCGGGACGTCCAGGTAGTAGTGCAGGTGGCCCTCGCCCGCCGCGTTCGCCTGCCCGGTCGGCTCCACCAGCGTGAAGTTCGTGACGTTCACGCTCACCGTGACGTTCCCGGCAGTGACGTTGGCGCCCTCCATGGGCTCAACGATGGTGACGTTCGCCTCGGCGGCCGGAGTCGGAGTCGGTGTGACATTGGCCGTCGGGGTCGGAGTCACGTTCACCGCCGGGGTCGGGGTCACGTTCACTGTCGGGGTCGGGGTCACGTTCACTGTCGGGGTCGGGGTCACGTTCACTGTCGGGGTCGGGGTCACGTTCACCGCCGGGGTCGGGGTCACGTTCACCGTCGGCGTCGGCGTCACGTTCACCGTCGGCGTCGGCGTCACGTTCACCGTCGGTGTGGGCGTCACGTTCACCGTCGGCGTCGGCGTCACGTTCACTGTCGGTGTCGGGGTCACGTTCACCGTCGGTGTGGGCGTCACGTTCACGGGCGGCAGCCCTCCGGTCACGTTGAAGGCCTGCTGGACGGGGCTCCCGTTCACCAGGATCGGTACATCGGGTCCCGGGAACTCATGGACGCCCGGCTCCCCCTCGTCGACGTGGAGCATGGCATAGAGCACCGGCGTAACGTTCTCGACCTCGATCGTCACTGTCACGTTCTCGTTCACGCCCTCGGTGATCGGGCTGTAGCCGATAATGACTCCGGGCGTTCCGTTCAGGTCTGCGTGGATGTCCGCCCAGCCCGTCCGGTTGATCGTGGCGTTGTCAACAATCACCGTAGCATTCACGATCGGCTGATCGGAGACGTTTACAGACGGCGTCACGTTCGCCCCCGGCGTGGGTGTCACGTTCACCGTCGGTGTCGGCGTTACGTTCACCGTCGGAGTCGGAGTCACGTTCACAGGTGGTGCCCCGACCACGCTCACGTTCACCGCCAGCGTATATGAGGCATTCTCTATGGTGTGTGACGGAGGGCCATAGGAGTAGGTCAGGTTATCCCCGTCGGTCACGTTCGTCACCGCGGGCCCGGTCGTACCCTGCTCGCCGTTCACCCAGTAGGTCCAGTTGTTCGGAGTTCCATTCACAATCTCGTTCTCAATGTCGGTAATCGATAGAATGCTGAGGTTTCCCTCTTCCTGCGGCAGGTCTTCAGCAACCTGGTACTCGAATACACCGAGGATCGAGGCGGCGTCAAGTGCTCCAAGCACGGTTGTCTGCGGCACCTCGTACGTTTCGGTGCTGTTTACCGGTGTAATGTTCACTGTCTCATCAGGGTTCAGTTCGACAGGCCCCCCTCCAATCGAGATTGCCGTGCTTGCAGCAGAAATCGACAGGAGGAGAACGATGCACAAACCGAACAGTACAGGTCGTCTCATACATATCCCCCCTTGCAGGCCAAGGAATAATCGAGGTAATATAAATATGTTGTGATAATAATTTTCGAATGCCTGCCGGGACAAATCCGGGCCGGGATCCGGGCATTTACTCCATCTCGTTCGCCATAAACATACACCCTCCCACCACAGGGAGCAGAACCGAACACTTCTTTAAAGGTGCCAGATTTTATCCTGTACTCTCCAGCGGCCCGGCCGATCCCCCTCCGGCAGGAGGTTCCCGACGACCGGACGGAACGACCCGTTAATACCTCCTGAATGTGCGATGCTTCCTAAAAATGAGGTTGGTTATGTCCGGAACGGCGTTCGACAGCCTTCCGAACGATACCAGGGGACTGGCAAGCACCGCTGCCGCCTTTCGCCCTGCCGTTTCATATCACTGTCCGATGCCCATCACATCGCGGTCTGGTTCTCAGCCATCGTCTCGGTCGGCATCCCGGTTTCCATCGTGGTCATCGTCTCGATCGGCGTCTCGGCCTGCATGCCGGTCTGGTTCTCAGCCGTCGTCAGGTTCACGCTTCCAGGCACCAGCACCTGGTCGATGATGTGGATCACACCGTTCGTCGTGTTGATGTCCGCCATGGTGACGGTGGCGTTCTCGACCATGACCTCGCCGTCGGTGACGCTGACATTCAGTTCCTCGCCGGTGACCGTCTGCAGGGTGCTCATGTTCCCGGTCTCGTTCCCGGTCTCGTTTCCGCCCCCGAGGAGCCCGCTGAAGATATCAAGAATTCCACCTTCAGACTCGTTCCCGGCCTGGTCCTGCTGCCCGGTCTGGTTCCCGGCCATGCTGGTGAGGTTCTCCGCCGTGTACTCGCCCGCAACTACGTGGTACTGAAGGACCATGGTCAGGTTATCGGTCTCGTTCATGAGCTGGTTCACGGTATCGTTCCCGAGAGCGTCGAACGCATCATTGCTCGGAGCAAAGACCGTGTAGGGACCGCCCGAGTTCAGGGTGTCATAAAGCCCTGCCACGCTGATTGCTTCGGCCAGCATCGTCAGGTTCTCGTCCTGCTCAATGTAGGCGGCAATCATCATGTTTGCTGTCTGATTATCCATCTGCCCGGTCTCGCCCATGGGCGTCGCCGTTACATTCCCGTCTCCCACCACTGCCGCAGTCACAGCAAACGGCATCGCCAGAAGGGCGAGAATGCATGCGCATAGGGTTATCCATCGTCTCATACTACCATCCCCCCTTGGGAGGGGGAAAGAATACGTATCGAATTATATAAATGTTTCCATAATTATTATGGCAATCCCGATGGAGGAACAGACCACACCAGAGGATTTTCAAGGCGCACAGGAGACCTCGAAGCCAGCTGCCCGGGAAGGCTCTCCGTCTTCCGCACCCCCGGACGATAAACAGGAGGCCCGGGAGGCCGGGAGCCTACAGCCGTACCAGCACGGCCTTCTCCTCCGTGTACTCCTCGAGCGCCCGGCTGCCGTTCTCCCTGCCGATGCCGCTCGCCTTCGTCCCCCCGAACGGCACCTCCGGGGGAATCCTCAGGTGCTGGTTGACCCAGACAATCCCCGCCTCGAGTTCGTCCGTCGCCCGGGCGATCACGTCCGCGCTGTGGGTCCACACCGATGCCCCGAGACCGTAGCGGGAGTTGTTCGCCAGTTCAAGCGCCTCGTCGAGGCCGGAAACGGTGGCGATCGGCAACACCGGGCCGAAGACCTCTTCGGAGAAGAGGGCCGAGTCGTACGGAACACCAGCAATGAGCGTCGGCAGGAAGAAAAGACCGTGTTTGTACGCCTCGCCTTCCGGAGTCCTCCCTCCCGCGACGATCTCCCCCTCGTCCAGCTCCCGGGCGGCATCGACCTGGCCGGCGACACGCTTGAGGCCCGCCCGGTTGTTCAGCGGGCCCATCTCGACACCGCGGTCCATGCCGTTCCCGACCACGATCCCCTCGACCCTCGCCGTCAGGCGCCGGACGAACTCATCCGCGATCGAGTCGAAGACGTAGAGCCGTTTGACCGCCGTGCAGACCTGTCCACAGTTGTAGAACCGTCCCCTGATGACCCCCTCGACAGCCATCGGGATATCGGCATCGTCGCAGACGATCATGGGGTCACTTCCCCCGAGTTCCAGCGTGAGCCGCTTCAGGGCCGGGGCGGCGTCCAGGGCGACCTGCCTCCCGGTCCCGACCTCGCCGGTGAACGAGACCTTCCGAACGCCCGGGTTCCTCGCGATCTCCCGGCCGACCGTCTCACCCGGGCCGGTGACGACGTTTAAGACCCCTGGCGGAAGCCCTGCGTCCCCGAGGGTCTCCGCGAGTTTCATGCAGGTCAGGGGGGCGGTCCGGGCCGGCTTTAAGACCACCGTATTCCCTGCCGTCAGGGCCGGGCCGATCTTCCAGCCCATGATGATCGCCGGCATGTTCCAGGGGATGATCGCGCCGCAGATGCCGAGCGGGCGTCTCTGGACCGTAACCCGGCCGTAGCCCCTGAGGTTCACGAACTCCCCCCGCTCCCCTGCCGAGAGGGCATGGTAGTACTCGAGGATGTTCGCGAACCCGTTGATCTCATCGACCGCCTCACGGATGGGCTTTCCCTGCTCGGCGGTCAGGAGCGCCGCAAGATCGGTGTTCCTGCGGCGCACCTCCGTTGCTGCGAAGAAGAGGACCTTCGCCCGGTCCCTCGGGCTTCTTGCGGACCAGTCCGCGAACGCCTCGCCGGCGGCCTCTATGGCCGAACGGACATCATCCTCACCGCCGAGCGGCGCTTCCCCGACCACGTCCCCCGTCGCGGGGTTGTGCACCAAAAACACCTTCCCGGAGACCGAATCGCGCCACTCGCCGTTGATCAGCATCTTCATGAGTGATCCTATGGCCGGGAGTGGTAATATGCGCTCCGGGTCACCCACGATACTCGCACCGGCACCTGCCGATAGGAATGGCCACCGCCGCCGCCATCCCGGCCAGCAGGAGAAACGCGGCCAGGAACCCGAACAGCCCGGCGGCCAGCCCCGCAAGGGCGGAGAGGAACGTGAACCCGGCGTAGGTGGCGGTGTTGAAGAGCCCGGTCATCACGCCCTGCTGGATCCTCGTCTCTGCAAGGAACGCAAGCACCGCGACGATGATCACCCCGGAAAGGGCCCCGATGACAGGGAAGGCATAAGGCGTAACGTAACCCGCCACGACCGCCCCCGCCATCAGGAGCGAGACGACGCGGATGGTCGGGGCAGGACGGAGAGCGAGACGGGGGGTGACGAGCAGGGCAATAATGGTCGCGATGTTGATCGTCGCGAGCTGCAGGGCGAGCACCGACGGGTCGTTCCCGGTGTACTCAGGGTAGATGGCCGCCACCGCCCCGGTCATCCCCACCAGAACGACCGCTGCGGCAAAGAGCCAGAAGTAGTTCCAGACGATCCCGGGGAGGTTCGCTCTCGCAAAACCCACGCGCTCGCTCTCCCGGACCGCAAAACCCATCCCGACCACGGGAACGGCAAGCACCGTAAAGAAAGCAATCCCCGCAAGATGACTGTCGAGGGCCGCATCGAGCCAGCCTGTCGCGAGGAGCCCCACGACCAGACCGAGGTTCAGGGCCGCCATAACGTACCCGCTGAGCTGCCCGGCCGACGGTTGCGAGTTCGCCCACGCAAGCGCCGCCGAGAGAAAGAGCCCGGCCCCGATCCCCTCGACCACCCGGAAGACGAGGAGCGGCAGGCCCGAAGGGGAGAGCAGGATGAGGACCCCGCTTCCGAGGGTCAGGAGAAGGCCGGCACGGATGAGCGGTACGCTGCCTATCCGGTCGCTTGCAAGCCCCGCGGGCAGCACCGCGACAAACGCGCCCAAAAAGTATGCTGAGTAGACCGCACCCTGCAGTGCCGCCCCCTCGGCGAAATCGGGAAGCACCGGGACGACGGCGTTTGATAACGCCATCACCACGAATATCCCGAGGATAATGGGGAGTTTTTGCAGCATTCCTAGATCATGCGGTAGGTCTCAAGATTCATGGGGGAATGCGTCTCGATACGGTGCTGTTTGTAGATGGAACTTGCAAGGTCGAGGGTCTTGTTCTCATCGCCGTGGATGGTGAAGATCTTCTCCGGGCGCGGCTGGAGGTGGGCGACGTAGTTCATCAGCTGTTTGCGGTCGGAGTGGCCGGAAAACCCGTCGCTCGTCGCGATCTCGAGGTTGATCACGATCGTCTCGCGCCACCCGAGCGGGATCTCGCGCCATCCCTTCTGGATGCGCCGCCCGAGCGTCCCGTCCGCCTGGTAGCCGACGAAGATGAGCGAGTTGCGCTCGTCGGGGCCGAGAGCCTTGAGGTACTCCATCACCGGCCCGCCGTTTAACATACCGCTCGTGGTGATGATGACGCATGGATCGCCCGAGATCACCTTCTCGCGGAGACTCGGGGAGTCCACCTGGACAAAGGCCTCGGAGAGGAAGGGGTTCAGCCCCTCGCGGAAGATCTGGTTCCGCAGGTCGCTGTTGAGGTATTCCGGGTAGGTCGTGTGGATCGCCGTCGCTTCCTTGATCATGCCGTCGAGGTAGATCTTCACCGGCGGCATCTTCTGCTTCCGGATACCCTCCTCGAGGGCGAGCATGACCTCCTGCGACCGCCCGACGGCGAACGCCGGGATGATGACCTTGCCGCCGCGTTTGATCGTCGCCGAGACCGTCTCGTAGAGTTTATCCTCCGCCTCCTTCCTCTGGGGCTGGAAATCGTTCGACCCGCCATAAGTGCTCTCCATGAAGAGCGCCTCGAGCCGGGGGAAGGACGATACCGCCGGGGAGAACAGCCGTGATTTCTGGTAGTTGAAGTCGCCGGTGAACGCGATGTTGTAGAGCCCTTCGCCGATATGGAAGTGCGCTATGGCCGACCCGAGGATATGCCCCGCGTTATGGAAGGTGAGTTTGACGTCGGGGGCGATGTCGGTCACGCTGCCGTAGTTGAGGGTGATGGAGTGCTTCATATAGGTCCGCACCTCGTTCGAGGTGTAGGGGATCCTGTCCGTCTCCTTCCGAACAACGTCCAGGTAGTCGAGCTGGAGCATCGTCGAGAGGTCCCTCGTCGGCGGCGTCGAGTAGACCGGCCCCTCGTAACCGTACTTGTAGAGGAGGGGGACGAGAGCGCAGTGGTCGAGGTGCGCGTGGGTGAGCACCACCGCGTCGAGCGTGGTGAGCGGGTAGATCTCGGGCACGTAGAGGTACGGCGTCCCGTTCGTGGTGCTGCCCGGCTTCTCGCCGCAGTCCACCAGGATCTTGCTCTCCGGCGTCGAGATCAGGAACGCGGCACGGCCGACCTCGCGGCAGCACCCGAGCGTGGTGACCCGCAGCCACTGGTCTTTGCTCGTGACCTCCCGGTGGATGCGGCGGCCGATCGCACGCAGGAATGCCTTCCGCTCGTCCTTCACCGACCGGAGGTAGGTTCGGATCTGCTTCACCGTCGAGCTCTCGATGGGCGGCGTCCGGACCACCTTGGGCGTCCAGCCGATCTGTTTCGTGATCTCCCGGAGTGTCACGCCGTTCTTGCCGATGACCACACCGGGCTTCTCCGCCTCGATCAGGACTTCACCCGTCTCGGGGTCGAAGAAGAGATCGGTGATCCCCGCGTTCTCCGGCACGACGGCCCTGATCTCCCGGGCCGCCCGTTCCGGGTCTTCAAGTATATTCGGGCGCACGACGATTCGCTTCCGAAGATCGCGTGCCAGTATCTTTATCAGGTCTGCCTGGTCGGCAAATTGTTTCGGATCGTCGGTGTAGATGACGAGCTCAGGACCTTCAAACTCGACGTCCGAGATCGTAATCCCGCTGGGAACAATCTTGTTGATCTGCTCCTTAAGCTCCTGGAGTTTCTCTTCAATCACCATTAAAATCGTCCTAAAAAATGTCAGGTTGTCGGGCGGGCCTCTGACGGCCTCTGCAACCCGCTCTCTATATGCTCTTCGTATTTGTCCTTCGTGATCACGACCACCATGATATCCTCGCCGGATGCGGAGTCACGGCGCATCGCCGATTTGACGGCACGGACGGCGAGGTCCTTTGCCTCGGCCTCCTTCATGTCCGGGCGGTACTGGTCTTCGAGCACACCGTAGGCGAAGGGGGACCCCGAGCCGGTGGCGACGATATCCTCTTCCCTGGTCGCCCCGCCCATGGCGTCGACGGAGTAGACGCTCGGCCCCTCGTCGTCGAACCCGCCCATCAGGAGCTGGACGTAGTAGGGGTAGTAGCGGTTCTGGTTTAAGTAGTTCGAGAGCAGGGTCGATGCAGCACCCACAGACATGGTCTTGCCGCGCCGCATCTCAAAGAGGTTGCACTCGACCTGCAGGATCCGGACCAGCTGCTGTGCGTCGCCGACGCCGCCGGCGGTGGTCAGACCGATCCTCGGCGTGATCTGGTAGATCTTCTTGGCACGCTTGCTCGCGATCATGTTCCCCATCGTCGCTCGCATCTCTGTTGCAAGGATCACGCCGCCGTCGAAGATCAGTCCTACTGTGGTTGTACCTTTCATAATCTCTTGGGAAGTATCAAGCATTGAAGCACCCCTAAAACCATTAAAACGCTTTATCTCGCTCAAAAGCGGTTAAGCGTATAGCGATATCATAAAACATAAATT
>JASGMC010000099.1 GCA_030156625.1 Methanoculleus sp. | reverse complement strand
GTTTCGAGGGGGGAGCTCCCCCCTCCCCTGTCCCCTCCCCCCTATGGCGATATCCGGTGGAAAGCCGTGCATGGGGTTTGCAACGTTCCCAAACATGAACCCGGTACCACAGGAAATTGAAGAGCGCAAGTGACCACGGGTTTTAGAGGTGCCAGTCCCTCACATCCCACGGCAGTTGTCCAAACCTCCCTCACCGATACCTCTCCAAATACTCCCGCACCTTCTCCGACTCGACCCACCCTTCATCGAGCTGCCGGAGGATCGCCTTGATCTGCCTGACCTGTTCCCGGATCTTCTCTGCCCGCTCGTCTTCAATGAGGTCGGCCATCCCCTGGACGACCTGGAGGGGGTTTCGGATGTGGTCGGTCAGGACCGCGAACTGCTCGATATTCCTCTCTATCTGCCGGTATGCATCCATCCTCTCCCGCTCGATCCTCTCCCGCTCCCTTATCTCGCGCCTGAGGCTCTCGTTTGCCGCCCGGAGTTCTTCCGTCCGTTGCGTCACCAGTTCCTCCAGGCGGTAGCGGTAGTCCATCAGCTCCTTCTCGGCCCGCCTCCTCTCCGTCACGTCCCGGGCGATGATGAGGATCGCCGGCGTACCGCCGAGGGTGATGCGGTGGATGCTCGCCTCGACGGGGATCCGCTCGCCCTCCCGGGGAATCAGGTCCGCGGAATGCAGACGGCGGTCGTTTCTCTTGAAATCGCTCCTGATGAGGATGACCGACCGGGGAGCAAGGGCGAAAAGTTCCTCCCGGGCATACCCGAGACTCCGGCAGGCGAGCGCGTTTGCATCCAGTATCCGGTAGGGCGTCCCCTCCCTCCCTACTGCGCATACGAGCAGGAAATCGTTCCCGCTGTCGAAGAGGAGGCGGTATCGGTCCCTGCTCTCCTGGAGTTCCTGCCGGGAGCGCTCAAACTCGTCGAGCATCAGGTTGACCTCGTCGACAAACCGCGAGACCGGATCGGCCCCGATGGCAGGGAGGCTGGGCGGGAGGCTGTTCGCCGTCCTGATGCCCTCGATGCTCGCGTCCATGCCGGCGATGCGGGTTGCCACATCCCGCTCCTTGAGCCAGATGCCGAGCACCCCGAAGGCGATACCGACGAGGAGGAGTTCGGCGAGCAGGGTGCCGAGGGAGATCTGGACGTCCCCCGGAAGGCCGGACGGGAGGGCGAGCGCGAGGAGGGGGGCAACCGGGAGCAGCGGTGCATTTTTGCAGGAGACCATGCTGTTGTACTTGTCACCTGTGCCGGGCAGATACACGCCCGTGGCCTGCGGGGTGTGTCCGGGAGGTCATCAAGTCGCCCTGCAGGTATTTATTGTGGCGATTCCGGCGCGTTTTCAATCAACGCACCATCGTATCCCATGATGGCGGATGTAGTATATAGTAGTTTCCCATGTGGGGGAGAGATTTACGGTCGGAATACCTTTTTTCAGTCTGAAGAGTGGACGTTCCCGGGCATCAGAAGAGGTATGTCGGCTTTTCAGCCGACAGCACCCGGGGCCGTGAAAGGGGGGCGGCCTATTCGGGCCCGGGGATGTCCCCGCCGGCGCTTTCCCGGGCGCTTCTCCGCATCAATACGGCGAATATCCCGGTCCCGAGGAGGCTTATCGCCCCGCCCACGTAGAAGACGGCGTCGACGCCGACAAAGTCCATGAATACCCCGCCTACCAGCGGTGCGATGATCATGCCGATCCCGAAGACGGTGTTGTAGGCACCCATCGAGGTTCCCATCCCTATGGTTCGGCCCGCATCGACCGTCAGGGCCATGATGGCCGGCTGCTGGATGGCGCCCCCGATACCGACGAAAGAGGTGATCGCGAGCAAGGGCCAAAAAGACCCCGAGAGAGGAATCGCAGCGATCGCCAGCGCTGTTATTGCCGAACCCACGACGATCAGGGCGACCTTGTTGCCGGTGTCGGTGATCCTCCCCATCGGCACCTGGAGGAGCGCCATCAGGAAGGTGTTCGCGGAGAGGACAACGCCCACCTCGGTGGGGCTGATCGCAATCAGCGGGCCGAAGACCGGGATGAAGACCATCATGCCCCCGCGCCCGAGGGCGCTGATGAAGGAGAAGACCATGACCCCCCGCATGACCGGCAGCGTGAAGATCGCCCGCATCGGGATGGGTTTTGCATCCGGGACCGTGAATGAGCCTGGCTTAGCCTCCGGGAGGGAGATTCCGACGAGGAGCGTGGCGAACGCCGAGAGGCCGGCCATGACGTAGAAGACCGAGTCCAGCCCGAATGCATCGTTCAGGAACCCCCCGAGGAGCGGTCCCATCCCCATGCCGAGGAACATCGAGATGGAGAAGTTCCCCATATGGCTCCCTTCCTTCCCCCTCTCCGAGAGGTCGGCGATGTAGGCCATGGCTATCGGGACGACCATGGCCGATGCGAGGCCGTGGGCGAAGCGGACGGCCGTGAACGAGTAAACACTGTCAATGACGATATACGCAAGCGACAGAACCGCATAGGCGAACATGCCGATGAGGATGATCCACTTCCTCCCCCGCCGGTCCGATATTCTCCCGATGACGGGCATGAAGATCGACCGGGAGAGCGCGAATGCCGAGAAGATGATGCCGAGCCAGATGCCGGTCGCTCCGAGGTTCTCCGCGTAGATGGGGAGGAGCGGGCTGACGACACCGAGCCCGAGCATGGTGGCGAAGACGGAGATGAATAAGACGTTATAGATGCGTTTGGCGGTATTCATGCAGGTTGCACCGGATATGAATCAAAGCCGCAGGGCCCGGTCTGCGGCCGGGATTTCGTAATTGCGAAGAAAAGTATTGGGGGTGCTGCATCATATATGTTGGGTCGCCGGCCGGGATCACGCCCGGCGTGCGACGCAGCACCACCGGTCGTAGAGCGGGTCGCGCCGGTTCTCGAAGACCTCGGCGTCCCGTCCCTGTCCGGTGCACCACCCTTCCACCCGGGCCGCCTCGGCCTCCGTGCCGACGGTGATCAGCGTCTCATCGGTGAGGTCGAGGAGCCCGGTGAGGATCGACCCCCAGAGGCCCGCGTTGTAGGAATAGATCTCCCCGGCCATGAATGCGACGCCGAGGGGCACCGGCGCGATGTAGCGGGAAGCCTCGCGCGCGTCGATGCACATGGTATCGGAGGGCACGAGGCGGCCCTTCGAGAGGCCGAGCGCGAGGAGAGACGGGTCGTTGTCGTAGGCGAGCGCCCGCACCCCCCCGGCCCGGAGGGCCGCGGTGCCGACCCCGGACCCGCAGCAGCAGTCGAGGCAGGGGGTTCCCGCACGGTCGCCCCAGACTTCGACGAGGAGGTCGCGGATCATCTCCGTCCGGTCGGGACGCAGGTCTTCGAGAGCAGGGACGACGGTTTTCGTGAGTTCTATACTGTAATATTCGCGGACCGCCGAGAGCCATGCCTCCCGGGTTTCCTGGTAGATATCGCCGCCGACGGCTTCGAAACACTCGATGGCGGCGAGCGACGGTTCCCGAAAGAGGAACGAGGCGGCGTGCCATCCCTCGCCGTCGTGGAGCGCGAGCGCGATCGGCTCCTCGTCCTCGTCGACCAGGAGGCGGGCCTCGTCCGGTGCAGCCCGGAACAGCAGCGCCGTACAGGCGTCTGCCGTCAGTTCCGCAAACGACGGTTCGACCAGCCGGCATCCGTCCACCTCGAGAATATCCGCAACCTTCATGCTGCCCGCCTCTCGATCTTCAGGCCTCCCGGTGCCCGGATGACGCCGTCCACGCGGGCATCCTCGTGCAGGGTGAGGCTCCGGCAGGAGACGTTCCCGAGGATATGCGCCTCCTGCTCGATCGCCACGTCGCCGTTGCTCTGGATATCACCGTGAATGACAGCTCCTCTGGCGATGCTCGCACCTTCCCGTGCATGCAGGCTCCCGAAGATCGTCGTCTCCTCCCGGACCGCGATCGAGCCGGCGCGGATGTTCCCGTGCAGCCGGCACCCCGTCCCGACGGCCATCTTCTCCGGGACCGAGAAGGTCTGCATGTTGAGGACGGCGCCGGCCGGGATCATCAGCGGTGTTTCGCCGGGCGCCTCGTCGTCGCCGAAGAGTTTCTCGAGGACGGAACTCAGTTCCTCCTCTTTCTCGATCCCGAGGACGGCCACCAGATACATCATGATGTAGATGATGACCGGCATCGGGTTACGGATGGAGATCCAGCCTTTTGCCTCGAACCCACGCTCGATCTGGACGTTGTCCCCGATATCGAGGTCCCCTTTGACGACCAGCTTCCCCTGGATCTTCACGCCTTCGCCGAGGTAGGCGTCCTCCTCCACGACGACGTCTCCGTTGATCTCGCACCAGTTATCTATTCTGGCGTCGCCGCCCGCAACGATGTCGCCGTTTATCTTGCTGAATTCACAGACCACGACGTCGTTTCCGAAGAGGCCGTAATCGATCCGGCACCTCTCACCGATGACGATGTCCTGCCCGGTCTTGAGCGTCCTCTCCTGGAGTTCGGTGTGGTCGGGGAGGGTGCAGGCCCTGATCCTGTCGTGGTCTCCTTTTGGTTCCATTTACCTGGTATAATCTTCATGCGCCATACTTATGACTCTTATTAATTAGATCCAGGGCGATCGGCATGAGATCGCAGCCGCGGATACGGTGAAGGCCGCCCTCCGCACACGAAACCTCGTCGAACCGGTTCGTCCGGTCGATACGGACTCCAGGGCCCCGGATGACGACCGGGACCGGGTCTGCGCTGTGATCCTTGACCGAACAGGGGGTGCTGTGATCGGCGCAGACGACGAGCAGGGTGTCGGAGAGCGCGAGCAGCGGTTCGAGCGCCGTGTCGATCACCTCGATGAAATCCCGTTTCTGGATGGCTTTCCCGTCGTGGCCGGCCTCGTCCGCGCCCTTGATGTTCATCAGGACGAAGTCTTTCCGGTCGAGTTCGCCTATGGCCGCCTTCACCTTGGCGTCGAGATCGGAGTCGACCGATCCCGTCGTCCCCGGCACCGGGATATGCTCGAGCCCCACGACCTTCCCGATCCCGGAGATGAGGGTGGCCGCGGAGATGACGCTCCCGGAGAGGTCGTAGCGTTCGGAAAACTGCGGGAATGCGCCCATCTTCCCTGCGCCCCGGATCAGGAGGAGATTTGCGGAGGGGAGCCCTTCCTCCATCCGCCGGATGTTCGCCGGGTGGTGAAAGAGGATCTCCCGCGACTGGCGGATGAACTCGTTGCACGCCTCGGCGGTCTTTCTGTCCGCTGCATCGTCGGTGCAGGGCCGGACGGCGGGCGGCCGCACTCCCTCCTTCTTCGGGTCGTTCGAGGAGACCTTATCGCCGAGCCCCTCTCCGGCGAGGGCGAGGGCCGCCCGGTGGCCGGCGCCCGACTCGAACCGGAACTCGAGACCGAGCGCCGAGAGATCCACGCCGTCCCGGATGGCCTCCGAAAGGGGTTCCGTTGCGGAGATCCTTCCTGCCCGGCGGTCGGTGACGAGGCCGTCTGCGTCCACGGTGGCGAAGTTGCACCGAAACCCGATCATCCCGGCGGTCATGTGGATGCCGGTCCCTTCGGCCTCGAGCGGGCCTCTGCCGGTATAGTACTCGTGCGGCGGGTAGCCGAGCAGGGCAAGGTGGGAGGTGTCGGATCCGGGGCGTATGCCGGGTGCGATGGAGTCCATGATCCCGCATACGCCCTCAGCGGCGATCCGGTCGAGAACCGGGGTCCGTGCGGCGGCGAGCGGGGTCAGCCCGTCCAGTGCTTCACAGGGGCGGTCGGAGATCCCGTCCAGTACCAGGAAGAGAACCTTGTGAGCAGTCATCGAGAACAGGTGCGATCCAGAACCTGATTACTCTTCCCGGTGGACGACGAATACCCTGGTTGACAGGCCGCCTCCTCCCTTCTGGACGAGCGTCAGACACTGTTCGACCTGGCGGAGCGCCTCCTTCGCGAGGGCGTCGCTTTCGGCGCGGCACTCCTCCCCGCAGCCGAGCATGATGAGGATATTGGTCGTCTTGATCATATCGGCCGTGAGGCACCGGATCTCCACGGCGAGGTCTTCGCCGAGGATCGACTCCATCCCGCATATGGCGTCGTAGAGCTGGTGCGAATACCGCTCGAACAGCGCGTTTGAGGCGAGAATCAGGGCTTTGCCGCTCTCCCTGCCCTGGAGGTCGGTCCACTCGCGGTGGAACTCGACGAGCATTCTCCTGACGATTTCCCTCGCTATCGTCTGCTGTTCGTCAAAAGGCCGTTCGCTGAGCAGAACCCGGTCTGCCCGCTGCGTACCTGCATACTGCCCCTGGGCCGTCACCATGATCACCTCGTTGCCACTCCGGCGGAGGTATATCCGGTCATAGGGCATATATCCTTCGTCTTATCCCGGTCACCGGGATCGAGGGAACGGCGAAGACAGGATAATTATAAAAGTGGGGTGGGCGGCCGGCCTTATATGGCCGCGACCTGCTCCAGTTTGGACTTGGTGATCTCGACCCGGCGGATCGGGTAGATCGTCTTTACGACCTTGAAGACGTCCCGGGCCATGTCGCCGGAGACGATATCCTTGACCAGGGTCTCAAAGTCGCTCTCCGCCGCCCGGGCGGAGAGGGCCTGCGAGATCGCCTGCCGTACGGCGTGGACCTGGCTCTGGTCGGCCCTCGATAGGGTGAGGCAGACGACCGTCACCCGGAGGAGTTTCTTGTCCTTGCTGACGATCGGGTGGATGGTGTCGATGCGGGATGCCCGCCGCTTGACCATCGACCGAAGGTAGTCCCGGGTCACTTCGTGACCGACGAACTCGGTGTACGCGGCGTCGCCGGCCACGTTGTTGATCTTGAATCTCATCTTGATGTGGGACTTCGAGTAGTCCTGCACAACTTCGCCGAGCGTCGCGGTCATGATGCGGCCGACCATGTTCTCGGGGTCGGCCGAGATAGCGTCGCCGATCTCGGCTTTGCCGAAGGCGTCGGGTACGTAGACACGGTACCACTTCTTGGCCTTCCAGCCTTCCAGCCTTCTTCCAACCTGTTTCTTCCTTGCCATGGTATCACTTCTTTTCTGTTATTATCGATTTTTCAGCCCATTAGACCCTGATTCCACTCCGGACTTCTCCGATCCGCCCTGCCGCCTCACGGCGGAGGTGCATACGTCCTCCGCTATCGCCAGGTTCATGAGGTAGTCGTCCACCGAAGCGATGATCGACCGGAGCCTTGTCCCGTCGATCTCGGCCCGCACCCCTCCCCCGATCGGGGATGTCCTGATCAGGGTGAGGTTGTCGGGTTCGAGTGCCGCCGCCACACATTCGGGAAGGCTGTGCGGCGTCTCGATGGTGCCCTCGATCCGGATCATGCGGGAATCGCCTCCAGGAGTTCTTGCCTGAACCGGTCCACCTGATCGGCGCCGATCCGGGCGCCGGCCCTCCGGCGGTGTCCGCCGCCCTGGCCGCCGCACGCCTCCGCGAGCCTCCGCATCAGCGCCTCGAGGTCGAGGTCGATGCCCGGCGGGCAGCGTGCCGATACGGCGTAACGGCCCCCGCTCTCTCCGATGACGAAGACGGGGCCGTTCTGGACGAAGTCGTTTGCGAGCGCGTCCGCGACGTCGCTTGCGATCGACCCGTCGTCCACCGCAAAGAGGGCGACACGCTCGTCGAGACGGCGCGCCCCGCGGATGCCGGCGATGACCGCCTGCCGGTAGCGGGCGGTGATCTCCCAGGCTTCCTGGAGCGCGTGGGTCGAGCGGAGGCAGAGCGATGCGCCGATGTCGCCGTTGCCTGCCTTGCCGCAGGCGTCGACGACGGCGGCGAGATTCAGGGCCTCGTCGATCACCTCCCGGCCGAGGCTGTAGGTGGTGCCCCAGATCCCGCACATGGCGGAGACCGATGCGTTCGGGGCGGCCGTAAGGACGATCCGGGAGAGGAGGGACTCGATGTCCACGTCGTCCTCGTCGGTGACCTCTGCGACCAGTGCCCGGGCGGTCTCGGGATCGCCCGAGAACCCGGGGAGGTAAGGGTTGACGGCGAGCGCGAGCTGCTCGACGAGGCCTCTCCCCGGGAGGCGGAGGCCGCGGTGGGGTGCGATGAATCCGTTCGCGATGCCATCGCTCGCGATCTCCCGGTTCGGCCCCTCGATGACCTGGCCGTCCCCGATGGTCCCGAGGAGCGCGAGCCCCGCGAGATCCCGGTTGTCTCCCATGCGCTGGGCGACGAGGTAGGCCGCACCGGCCGCCGAGAGGTTCCGGTCGCCGTCGATCCCGGCGAGGTGCGGGTTGACGTGGTAGTCGCCCTCGAAATGGGGCAGGTGGTGGTCCACCACCATTACGTCGCCGGGGAGGTCCGTGAGTGCCGATCCGAAGTCGCAGAGAAGCACGCTGCCGTCGCCGGG
>JASGMC010000098.1 GCA_030156625.1 Methanoculleus sp. | reverse complement strand
ACATCCAGAAGCAGGTCAAGCGGGTGACGGCGCCCTACAAGTATCCCCGCCTGATCGAGTTCGTGGAGTCGCTCCCGAAGACCATCTCCGGCAAGATCAGGCGGCACGAACTGCGTGAACTGGAGATGAGGCGGTTTATGGACAGCAACTCCCGGGACTCTCCCGCCGTCGGGGAGGGCGGGGAGTAATTACCTTTATTTTGTTGGAGATGCTACTGTATTAGGCGCGAAGAACGCCGGGACACGCCAACGGCGGAGGTTCGCCACACATTCGCGCGAGAGTTGCCAAGCCAGGTCAAAGGCGCCAGGTTCAGGGCCTGGTCTCGTAGGAGTTCGCCGGTTCGAATCCGGCCTCTCGCATACGCTTTTTTGATGCAGTTTCTTGAAAGCACGATCGCTGATTGTATGCTGCACGTATCCCGGGGCGGCGGGGCTGGCTCTCCCGTTCCGAACGGTGCCGCAATCCTGCCCCCCCTCCTGGCAGGAGGGATCACCATGCATCGCGGTCTTTTGAACGTTCGGGAAAAAAATATTCAGGCAATTGACCGGCAGACGTTTCTGAAGTTATCAAAAATTGATGGAGTTATTTGATCCTGCCAAACTCCTGGCTCACGTCTGCTGCCGACTGGAAGGTCTTGTCCTGGAACATCTCGATGACCTGGATCACCGCATCGGGGGCATTGTTCTTCCGTGCGTGGCTGATCAGGTCCTGCTTGCTGGCCGGGTAGTCCATACCGCTGAGGTACTTCTGGAATGCGGATGCACTCAGCTCCTCAACCGAGGCCGCCTGAGCCGCAGAGGCCATTCCGCCTTTAACTGAAGGTCTTTCTTCTGCCATAGTTCTCACCACCATTTCAACTGCATCCCGCATGCGGGACACACGGCCGCCCCATAGTTCCAGGTGAATAAAAATGTTGCTATCGTTTATGGCGAAAATACGCGCAATCTGGCGAGGGAATGATCCGGATCCGGGGTGGTGGCGACTGCGCCTGGCAGGCGGGCCGGCCTCTCCCCCGGCAGTGCCCCGGAAGAGGAGACCCCCCTGCCCGTCCATCCGGCCGACGACGGCGACGTACCGGCACGATTCTGTCACGTGCGGCGGAGCGGCTGCAAACCGGACAGATGAACCGGTAACGTAACCGTACGCGCCGGGTAATCAGAGGTGAGGTTCACCAGAACCCCGACTCTTGAAAAACGTGGGATATTTGGAGTGCTGTTCTTCCGGAGAAGTGTTCAGTACCGCCGGAAGTCGCTTCTCGGTCTCGGAGGCCGGGCCTCGTCAATCTTCAAGGTGCGGCCTTCAAATACAGTGTTGTTCAGGGCTTCCTTTGCTGCCTCAGCCTCTTCGGGGCTGGACATCTCGACGAACCCGAACCCTTTGCGCTCAATGACTCTGACGTCGTTTACCGTCCCGTACTGGCTGAATAAGTCTTTCAACTGTTCTTCGTTTACCGAGTAGGTGAGGTTGCCGACGTACAGCTTGCTACTTTCCATTCAAAGATCCTCTTCACTCATATGCGCTCAAACCTTAATTACTCTTCGGATGAAAAACCGGACGGCGGTTTGGGGGCAACTCCCCTGATGCGGAGATGGACCTGCTGATGGCGCTGCACCTGGCCGGAGGTCGTTTGACACTCTGATCCCTGATCCCGGGCAGGATAACTCTTTGAACGGGAAGCCCGCATCAGGAGCATGCTGCTCGTTGCCCTGCCCCGGACGTGTGGGAGCGGTAGGCAGCTCACGTCGTCCCGTTTCAGGTCCGGCAGGTCGATTCAGGGCAGGTCACCGGTGCCGATACCCCGGCAGCGCCCGGAGCACCTCGCGTATCCCGGCTTCCTTTCGCCGGGTCCCGGTTGCGCGGGTGCTCCCCGGGACAGATACTTTAATGGTGGCTTGGGTCCTTGATATAAACCTCTAATGAAAATATTCGGGCGGGTCACGCCGCCGTCTATTACGGAGTTGATTAACTGACAAATACACGAGGAACACAGAACAACAGTGAAGAGATCGTACGAGTACGGTTACCGAAGAAGAGAAATCGGGAGATATTCGCCAGGGCCGACCTGATGCTCGGGGCAAACCACATCCGTGTCCGCTGCGAGGACGGCGTCACGCGCACAGGAAGGATCAAGGGCAAGATCAAAAAAAGGCTCTGGATACGCGAAGGCGACCTCCTGATCGTCGTCCCCTGGAGTTTCCAGGACGAGAAGTGCGATATCGTCTACCGTTACATCAGGCCTCAGGTAGACTGGCTCAAGAAGCACAACTATCTCAGCCAGTAACTTCTGCGTTTCTGCGCCATCGGCGGCCTCCGCAACTGAGCGGAGGTGGGCTCAGTCCGGGATTCATCCTCTCCGCGAATCCCGATCGATGGCATCGGCCAGGTTGGCCGCAAGATCGGTGTGCACCAGTATGAACGTTCGGCTCACCGACGCCGTCACGCCTGCCGCTATCTGCATGGTGAGCATGATGAGCCGCAGGGCATCCTGAATCGTTCCCCCTTCCCACATCCCCTGGATGCACTGGTTGGCGGTCCGTTTCGTGATATCGTTTCCCAGCACCACGAAGTTGCTTGCCCTGCCCTTCTGCATTACCCGCAGTCGGGAATCGAGGACCTCGGCAATTGCGTAACTGCCTGTCGTAGCGTACAGCCTCCTCCTCGCGATTGCCGCCCCCTCCGTCTCGGTCACCTCGCCGACGAGCACCCCGTCCTGTTGCGAGACCTTGGCCTTGTCGTCCCTGACCCGGATTGTCACGCCAAGCTCGTCCGCCCGCTCTTCGAGGTCATTGTCGGAGACGATCGAACCGCCGTAGAGTTCGCGTTCCAGCTCTTCGATGCGGGAATCATCCCCTCCAAATGCAATCTCCCGCATATCTCCCGCCATCACGGCGCCCTGTTTTCCGATGAATGCCATCACAAGAGTCATACGGTGAACCCCCAACCCCCGGCACGGCACAGGGAGTTGCGCTCACCCCCACTCTCCTGCATTCCGTATCAATATGTTGATGCCCATTCAGATGCCGCTCAACCGTCGCCGGAAGCGGGTCCCGCGGAACCCTTTCAGGCAGCGGCGGGGCACGCCCGCGTGCGAAAAAACATTCACGCTTTGCAGCGGGTGCGTGAACATCAGTCACGTGCGCATATATACTTCGATTCAGGGTCGGTATAATTATCCTGTTTTATGTATATTATGTTTAAAGTTACATAAAAATGTCCTGAATCGTTTATAGCCTTTTTAGAACCCTTAGATTTTAATATTTTCCCCTAAAGCTGGGATTTGTTAAAGGATAACTTAATATATCAAAATAAGAAATTACTCTTCCATGACTGAAATCTTCCCGCAAGAAGTCGGGATAATGCAGGATGGAGTCACTATCCAGATCCCGATATTCTACAAACTCATGGCGAGCATGCTTACCATTGCGGTCATCCCCATCTTCATGCTGGGGATCGTCTCGGCAGGGGATACCGGGAGCGTCATCGCCACACTCGGTCTGCAGAACAGCATCCTCGTCATGACCCTGCTCACGCTCTCGGTGATCCTGATGTGGAGTTTCTTTCTCGCCAAGAGCATCACGACCCCCATCGAGCAGCTGTCAAAGATCGCGACCAGCGTAAGCCAGGGCGACCTCGCGGACACCGAGATCACGGTGACGAGCAACGATGAGATCGGCGAACTTGCAGTCGCGTTCAACCGCCTGATCAACTCCTACAGGATCCTCGATACTCTTGCAAAGGACGACGGCGAGTAGGAGCAGCGGCCGGAAAGGGCGCTTGCTTTCGACACAGATGACGCGATCAGGCAGGAATCCGGATGATGGATAAGTTACCAGAGGGAAAGGCGATTGGGGAGATGAAGGCACCGCTCCGGTGGATCTTCTCCCATACGTCCCGCTTTGTTGGGGCGGTGCGGATCACGATGCAGGATGGAGAGGGGTTTGTGCTGGTGCAGAAAGGAGAACCTCTCGCTGCGCAGTTCAAACATCCGTTGAAATCCCTGAGCGGGCCGGCGGCGTTGAAATACTTCAGCAGTCAGCCTATCCTCGACTTCGGTCTCTGGAGGTACGAGCCCGACGAGATGCGGGAGGCGCTTGCCTTATCGGCAGAGACGCAGGCCCTCCTGCATCCCGATCGTGAAATCCCCGTGGTCGACCCACCCGTGGAGAGCGGCGGGCGGAGCCTCGCGAGCGAACCTGTGGAGGACGGTGAAGAGGCCCCCCACGACGCACCTCCCGAACCGGAATCCGAACTGCTCGGGGCGGTGCTGCAGCAACCGGGGGTGACCGCGGTTGCCTGTTTCGCCGACGGCCTCTGCATCTCTTCCGCCGGGGATATCGATGCCGACTATACCGTTGCCTTCGCCGAGGACCTGCTCCGGTGGTCGCTCAACCTGCACTCGGCTGTCCCGGGAACCGGGGCATTCGTGCAGATGACACTCTTCTATCGCGGCGGAAACGTTATCATCGCTCCTTGCGGGGACGAGTATCTCTGCATCTTTACCACGCCTGAGGTGCAGTTCGGCCAGATACGGCGAATGATCAGGGAGCTGCAGGGCGGGATGTGAACACGTCCTGCACGGGGCCCCTGAAGGCTCCATCCCGCCCACCAAACCGCATTGCCTGAACGGGCATTTTTCTGCCGTCGCGAACGGCAGAACAACCCTTTTATAATAGTTGCTCCATTCACCGGCCGTCACGGGAGGTGACACGATGGCAGAGGCAAGGTTCAAGGTGAACCCGGCGATGGTTGAGAAGTACCTGGCCGGGGTGGATTACCCGGCGAACAGGCAGGACCTGATCGACCGGGCAAGGATGAACAATGCGGACAGGGATGTCATGGATACCCTCGACGGCCTGCCCGACCAGACCTACCACTCGCCGATAGACGTCAGCAAGGCGATGGTCGGGTCGGAGTTCGGGCCAGGGCGGAGATCGTCGTCCGGTGAAGGGGCCGGCCTTGCGCCCGGGCGGGAGGAGGCACCGGGCGGCAGGACCACGGCCGTCAGTGTGGTTGAAGTACAGCGGTACCTCCGCGGCATGCACTATCCCGCGGGCATAAGCGAGGTCACCAGCCAGGCGCAGAAGAACAACGCACCCGGCGATGTGCTCGATATCCTGAACAGGATCCGGGACCGGGAGTTCCGCTCCGCCGCCGACGTAAGCAAGGCCCTCGGCGAGGTTATGTAGGCGGCAGACCTGCCGGGATACGATCCCCTATCCCGGTACCGCCGAGACCGGTTTAAGTTGCTCCTGTAGCCCGATCCTGAAATATCCCCGGCAGAGAGGATGCGCGAAGGGGATGAATGACCATTAAAATAACAATATTTTTATAATCGTCGCGCACGGCTGGCATGACGGAGCATGGCAGAACAGGGTCGGCCGGGTGAAGGGAAGCACCGTACCGGGGGGAGGATAACCCGGGGGTCGATGGTATGACCGGAGATGAGAAGAAGGCGCTGCGCGGCCTCGCATCCGCAGACGAAGCGACCCGGAAGCGTGTCGCGAGTGTCGGCGGGATGGCGCCGCACGCGAAACGGGGACTCCAGGCCGCTTCCCGCGAGACCCGGCGGCGGGTCGCGCGTGCCGGGGGCAGGGCGCCGCACCAGGCGAGAGGGCTCCAGGCCGCAAGCGCTGAAACCCGGCAGCGTGTTGCCCGGGCCGGTGGAATGTCCCCGCACGAAGAGCGGGGACTCCAGGCTGCATCCGAGGAGACCCGCCTGAGGGTCTCGCGAAGGGGCGACCGGGCTTCAGCCGGCTCGAAACGCCCCCGTAGGCCGGAAGCCCCCGGGTGCTTCACACCTTCTCAGAGGAGATCATTCGCTCCACCCCTCCGCTTCTCCCTGCGCCTGTGGTTTCCAGGCCGGAGTCCGGGGTTTCGCCGCCGCCGTGCGGCGGGCATACTCCGCCGCCGCGCCCTTCAGGAGAGACGGGTAGTACCGGGCGACATACTCCTTCACCATCCGGCGGGACGAGAACCGGGGGCCGTTGCTCTTGATCGACTCCTTCATCATCTTCACCCAGCCGTGGGGGACGTCGTCGATGGAGCGGTTGTAGTAGAGCGGGACGACCTCCTTCTCCAGGAGGTCGTAGATCGCCGCGGCATCGACGGCATTCCTCCCGTCGCAGGCGGCAGTCTCGTCCCCGAACGCCCAGCCGTTTCTGCCGTTGTAGCCTTCGGTCCACCACCCGTCGAGGATGGAGAGGTTCAGCACCCCGTTCAGCGCCGCCTTCATCCCGCTCGTGCCGCTCGCCTCCATCGGGGGGAGGGGGTTATTCAGCCAGACGTCGACGCCGTGCACCAGGTATTGCGCCGCCTGGTCGTTGTAGTCCTCGATGAACGCGACCCTTCCAGCGAACCCGGGATCCTGCGTGTAGTGGTAGATCTGCTGGAGCACCCGCTTCCCCTCGTTATCGGACGGGTGAGCCTTGCCGGCGAAGATGATCTGGACTGGGTACCAGGGGTTGTTTAAGATGCGTTTCAACCGCTCCAGATCCTCGAAGATGAGGTGCGCCCGCTTGTAGGTCGAGAACCGCCGGGCAAACCCGATCGTCAGGACGGAGGGGTTGAGGAACGCTCCTTCAGCCGTGGGGTTTGACGCGCCGCGGTGCGTCGCCCACTTGATCCGTTCCCGCTCCCGGACCCGGTTGAGGAGTTTCGCCTTCAGCCAGAGATGGAGTTGCCAGAGTTCGGCGTCCGGGATCTCGTCGATGAGTTCCCATATCACCGGGTCGTCGTGCTCCGAGAGCCAGTCGGGGGAGGTCGGCCCGATATGCCGGTCGTAGAGCGCCTTCATCCGGGTGTTCAGCCAGGTCGGGACGTGGACGCCGTTCGTGACGTAGTCGATGGGCACCGCCGCCTCCCGGGGCCCGGGCCACAGGCACTTCCACATATCGCAGGCGACGACCTTGTTTGCGCGCGAAACGCCGTTATGGTGCGCCGAGGCACGCAACGCAAACGCGGTCATGTTGAAGCCCGAGCCGGGGCTCTCCGGGTGGACGCCGAGCTGCAGGAACCGGAGCCGGTCGATGCCGAGCGCCGCGTAGTAGGGCGCGAAGTAGCGGTCGATGAGGTCGACGGGGAAGACGTCGTGCCCTGCAGGAACGGGCGTATGCGTGGTGAAGACGGAGGTCGCCCGCACTTCCTCGAGCGCCTCTTCAAAGTCCATTCCCCGCTCGACCCGCTCCCGGATCCGCTCGAGCAGCGCGAACGCCGGGTGGCCTTCGTTTAAGTGCACCGCCGCGTACTCGATGCCGAGTGCATGAAGCACTTTCCTCCCGCCGATGCCGAGAACGATCTCCTGCCGGAGGCGCTGATCCTGGTCGCCTGCATAAAGCCGGGAGGATATGCCCCGGTTTTCGGGGTCGTTACAGGGGATATCCGTATCCAGGAGGTAGAGCGGGATCCTGCCGACCTGGACCTTCCGGACGGCGACGTAGATGGGCGGGTCGATATGCGGGACCCGGACCACCAGGTCTTCCCCGTCCGAATCGAGCACCGGGGTGACGGGCGCCGCATCGCGGTCGAGCGGTTCGGTGACGTCCTCCTGCCAGCCGTCGGGGTTGATCTGCTGGTGCAGGTAGCCCTGCGAGTACAGGAACCCGACGGCGACCATCGGGAGGCCGAGATCGCTCGCCTCTTTTAAGTGATCGCCGGCGAGGAATCCGAGCCCCCCCGCGTAGATGGGGAGCGAGTGGTGGAGCCCGTACTCCGCCGAGAAGTAGGCGACCGTCAGCGGAGGACGGCCGGCGTACTCCTCGGAGAACCAGGTTCCGGTGGCGGTCATGTACTTCCTGAACCGCCGCATGACGATGTCGTAGCGGTGGCAGTAGGCGGGATCCTCCGCCGCCCGGTTCAGGAACTCGACCGGTATCTCGCGGAGCATCCGGATAGGGTTGTGGACGCTTGCCTTCCATGCCTGATGGTTCAATTGCTTGAAGAGGATCCGGGCTTCCGGGTTCCAGCTCCACCAGAGGTTGTATGCCAGGTCGACGAGCCCGGAGATCCGCTCCGGGATGTGATCGAACTGATCGCGTATGGAATCATCCATGAGTCCTGTCCCCTTTGGATGGTGTACTGTCCGTGTTTATTATAATATATGTTTGCATATTTTTGCAAAACATTGAGGAAATAAAAAATGAGTGATAATATGATGTTTTTCGGCGGGTGTGGCTGTCTAATTGACCGATCCGGCATACGGTGTGCCGGGCGTCTGCGGGATGCCCGGAAGGGGATAGGGGGGAGGCCCCCCGGGTGATGAAACCGTGCAATCATCTTCCGTTGTGGCTGTTGTCGCAGGGATGTCCGGGCGATGGAGTGGAGCAGTCTTTCTGCAGAGATGGGTGAATGGGGTGATTTAGATCCATCACTGGAACGGTTGAGTATGAAATATGGAACCGTGAGAACTTTGGTGTGAAGCGTTTGAGCTTACTCTGGCAATGTAATACTGAAATCCGCCAGGTTTCTCGAAAGCTGAATTAGATAACTGTACCCATCCTCGTACACGGATTTCCACTGGATATCGCCATTGGGGGTGGGGCTGACGGGGAGTGCGATGCTCCGGAGGAGCGGAGCACGAGAAGCCGTTAGGCTTCGAGGTGCGAGCGCAGCGAGCA
>JASGMC010000012.1 GCA_030156625.1 Methanoculleus sp. | reverse complement strand
CCCACCCGCTCCGGGAGCACACCCCGGAACATCTCCCGGTTCAAACCCGAGGCCTGGATCCTCGCGTTCACCCGGAACCCGAGCACCTTCAAGTTCCTGGCGTTCTCCTACGGGGTCTGCCCGTTCCTGATCCGGAGCGAGAAGGAGTACTGGCACGGGGCGATCCTCGACTCGATCCGGGACTCGGGGCTTATCGAGCCCGGCGAGCGCGTGGTGCTGACCGAAGGAGTGTCCCCGGGGCGGGAAGGGACCGACTCGCTCATCATCCTCACGGTCGATTGAAGGAGGGGTGGCCTCAGGGGGTCCCTCCGGCAGCCCTCCTTTCAGCTTTCAGGTGTCCTTCCTTCGGGAGAATGCCCTCCGGGACGACAAACCCTATCCCGGTGGAGGGCGAATACTCATCAATCATGGAAGCGGTCGGTCCGGGAGAACAGGATGGCGTGCTCAAAGAGAAGACCGCACGCCTCTCGGTCGCATCGAACACGCTTCTCGTCGTGGCGAAACTTGCCGTCGGTTTCGCCATCGGATCGGTCGGTATCATATCCGAGGCGATCCACTCCGCCATCGACCTGATAGCCGCGGTCATCGCCTACTTCTCGGTCAGGCAGTCGGCCCGCCCCCCCGACGAGTGCCACACCTTCGGGCACGGGAAGTACGAGAGCATATCGGGGCTCCTTGAGGCGGTCCTGATCCTCGTAGCCGCCGCCCTGATCATCAACGAGGCGATGAAAAACCTTCTCGGCGGGGAGGGGGCGCTGAACGTCGAGGGGCTCGGGCTCGGCGTCGCCGTCATGCTGCTCTCGGCCGGGGTGAACCTCTACGTCTCTTCACGGCTGATGACGGTGGCGAAGAAGACCGAGTCGATCGCGCTCGAGAGCGATGCCTGGCACCTGCGCACAGACGTCTACACCTCCGCCGGGGTCGTGGCCGGGCTTATCCTGATCCGGCTGACGGGTCTGGTGGTCCTTGACGCCCTCATCGCGCTCGCGGTCGCCGCCATCATCCTCCGGGCGGCATTCGATCTCATCCGGCGCTCGTTCGAGGATCTCGTCGACCGGAGTCTCCCCGCCGACGAGGAGGCCCGGATCCGGGAGATCATCAGCGGGTACTGTACGGACGTCATCGATTTCCACCGGCTCCGGACCCGCCGGTCGGGGCCGAACAGGTTTGTGGACCTCCACCTGGTCGTTCCGCGGACCGCGACCCTCGAAGAGGCGTACGGCACCGTGAAGCAGGTGGAGGACGACATCCGGCGGGAATTCCCCCGGGCGAACGTCACGATCCGGGTCCAGCCCTGCACCGGTGAGGACTGCTCCGCCTGCGGGGTCTTCACCACCTGCCCGGAGTGCGACCGGCCTGCACTCTGCGAGTGGTTAGAAGAAGGGAAATAAAAGGCCGGGGGTTCTACCGCCAGGAAAAGAGGCCCCGAACCTGCATCTCCTCGTTCGCAAGGGTTCTCAGCCGGTCCTGCTCCTGCTCGATCGTCCGGACCTGCTCACGGAGCATCGTCCGGGTTTCGTCGTCGCAGGTGCAGTTCTCGATCAGGCGCCGGAGTTCCGTGGCACGCTCCTGGTTCCGCTGCGCCTCCTCCTCGATCAGCCGTGCGGCCTGTGCATCGCCCCCGAAGAGGAACCGCATGAAGCCGTGCCGGGTCCGGATCTGCTCCTCGGCCTCGAAGGTCTTCCGGACCGAGTTGTTAATCTCCCGGGCGATGGCGGAGACGTTCTCTCCTATGCCGCCGGTCCGGTTCTCAGCGCCGAGCAGAGCGTGGACGGCGAGCCGGACCCGGTCCCGGTCCCGGTCAGGAATATGCTCTTCCCACCGCGGGGTCGTATTCTCCGAAGCCCGCACCCGGTCCCCGGACGTCTCGTTCTCCCCTATCCTCACCCGGTCCCGGTCAAGGACGCTCTCTTCCGCGCGGAGGATTGCATTCTCCCCCGCCCTCACCCGCAGTTCTCCTCCCGGTGTCGTGTTCGTCTCGCCGTTCCCGACCTGCTCTCCTCCCGGGCTGCCGTAGCTCCCGGAAGCGGCGGCCGCGAATCCCGGGAGGAGGAGGAAGACGATCATGGCTGCTGCAATGATGCGCTTCACCGATCTTCACCTCTGGTGATAGAGAGATCGGGATGGACCTTTATACAATAATCGAACCGGGCGGTTCAACGTCCTCAGAGCAGCAGCACAAGAACGAGGCAGGCCACGACCGGGATGACGAGGTTGTCGTCCACAGGGCTCACCAGTTCGGCGAGGGCCGTGGCCGCAGCCGTCGTGAGGGCGATCGCCGGCGGGACGAGAAGACAGAGAACGATCGCCGTCACCGCGATTCCGGCAAGCGTCCCCTCGAGGGACTTGTGGTTGTAGATCCGGGTCCTGCCGAACCTGACGCCGACGAGGGTGGTGACGCTGTCGAGGAGCGCGAGCACCACGAGCCCCATGAAGGCGACCTCTTTAGCGAAGAAGACCCGGCAGAAGAGAGCTCCGAGCGCGAAGAAGAGCGCTCCTTTGCCCGGGGCGGCATCCCGCCGCTCAAGCCCCGCGATGATTCTCGAAACAACCGGGATGGTGTAGCCCCGGGAGATGGCGTCGGAGAGGATGAACCCCACGAAGAGAGCGAGCATGAGGACGGAGAGGACGAAATCGCGGTCGAAGAGGAGGACAAAACCCGCGATCCCGAGACCGAAGGTGAGGTGGACGACCTGCCGGAGCGACTCGTTCATCATACCTGAGGTTGGTGCCGGACCGGTTAAACCCTCTGCAGGTGAGGCCGGGGAAGAGCAAAGGCAGATCATGCCGATTAAGTATTCTTAGAGCCCACACATCCCCGTGAACTGACAGATGGAACCATTCACTCATACCGGAGGAAGCGCCGCCGAGGCCAGGGATCTTGATGCCGTCGCACGGTTTTACGTCAAATGCGTGCTCTGGCTCGGGGTGCACGACCCGATCTATGTGGACGCTTACTTCGGTCCGGCGGCGGTGCAGGAGGAGGCGCTCACGGTCACGGTCCCGCCGGACCGCATCGCCGGGTACGCCGCCGACCTTCTCGCCACCCTGGACAGGATCGAGCCCGACCGGCTGGAGGACGCCGGGCGCATGCGCCACGCTTACCTCCGGGGCATGGTCCGGGCGCTCGAGGCCCGCGCCGGGATTCTTGCGGGGAAGGGCCTCGCCTTCGATGCCGGGGCGGAGGCGCTCTTCGGGGTCGCGGCGCCGGAGGACGACCCCACCTGGTACGAGGGGCTGCACGCGGCGCTCGATGCCGACCTCCCGGGGAACGGCGACCTTGCCGGGCGTTACCGGACGTTCATGGACTCGTTCGCCATCCCGCCGGACCGGCTGGAGCCGGTTTTTGCGGCCGCATTTGCCGAGAGCCGCCGCCGGACCGCGGAGCACCTGCCGCTCCCGGCGGGGGAACGCCTCGAGGTCGCGTACGTCACCGGGGAGCCGTGGGAAGCTCACAACCGCTACCTCGGTGACGGGACGAGCCTCGTCCGGGTGAACGCCGATCTGCCGGTCACCGTCGACCGGCCCCTCACCCACGCCTGCCACGAGGGTTATCCCGGCCACCACACGATGCGGGCGGTTCGGGAGGCAGCCCTCGTCCGTGCCCGGGGCTGGATCGAGCACTCGGTCGTCCCGCTCGCGTCGCCGCTCGCGACGGTCGGCGAAGGCGCCGCACGGCTCGGCGAGGAGATGATCTTTCCCGCACCCGTTCGGGTGCGGTTCCTGGAGGAGGTCCTCTTCCCGCTGGCCGGGTTCGACCCGGCGGATGCTGCTCTCGTCGATGCCGTCAGCACCACGGCCACGGACCTGCTCTTCCCGGGGAATACCCGGGTGGCCCGCGGGTTGATCGACGGCACGCTCTCGCGTGAGGAGGCGTGCGGACTCCTCCGGGACGTCCTGCTCCTCGATCCGGAGGCGGCGGAGGCCCACCTCCGGTTCATCGAGGAGTCTCGGGCCTACCCGGTGGCCCTGAGCGAGGGGTACCGGCTCGTCCGTGACTACGTCGGGAGCGGGGCGGACCGGTGGGAACGCTTCGCCCACGTCCTCACCGAGCCGGTGCTGCCCGGCGACCTCACCTTGAACGGCAGTCCCGGATGAAGGCCCGGGCCTCTTCGTCGGTTATGGCATAGGTCGCCTGGGCATCGAGCGCGACCACCCGGAGGATCACCGCGACCTCGTCGAGGCGGCGCTTATGGTCGCCGCGGACGTGCTTTCTCACCTCGCGCAGGGTTTCAAGCGCGGTCCCGACATTGGCGATCGTGCACAGAGCGCTCTCCCGGGTGCCGGCATCGACGACGGGGAGGGGGCGGGGCGGCCGGGTAACAGGAACGGGAACCATGCTCCCTATCCTCGCGCTGCATGAACTTGAACCTGCTGGAACCTCTGCAGATAACGTATTTATCCGGAAACCTCAAACCTGAACAGAGGGTCTCCCGCCCGGAGATCGACCCATGAGCACGGACAACACGACCAATATATCCGAACCGGAGGAGGGCTGGAAGGCCCTCCTCGCAAACCCCTACCTTGCCGGTCCCATAAAACTCGTCCTCCCGTTCATCATCGCTCTGGCAATTTTTGCGGCGCTCTACCTGATCGAGCCCTACCAGCAATTTCTCGTCATCTCTGGCCTGCTCGCCGCCTACTTCGTCCCCCCGGCCGGGAAGGAGTCGATCATTCCCATCGCGATCGTGATGGGCTACCCCTGGTGGCTCGTCACCCTCGCGATCGTTCTCCTCGACGTGGCCGTCTCCCTCTTCGTCGTCTGGAACTTCGACCTGGCGCTGAAGATCCCCCTCATCGGTCGGCTGCTCGAGAGCGGGATGACGGCTGGCCGGAACTACACCGATACCCGGCCCTGGCTCAGGCGGTTTTCGACGATCGGGCTCGTTCTCTTCGTCTTCTTCCCGCTCCAGGGGACCGGGGCGATGAACGGGGCGATCGTCGGCCGGCTGCTGGGGCTGGAGAAGGCCAGGGTCTTTGCCTGCGTCTGCACCGGGTCGCTCGCCTCCAGCCTCATCATCGCCCTCGGGGCCGACGTGATCCTGGACGTCTACCGGCAGGACCCGGCCCTCGGGATCGGCATCCTGGCCGCGGTCGCCGCCGCCATCCTGGCCGCCGTCGTGGGGTGGCGGTTGTATAAGGGGCGGCTCCGGGAACGGACGCCCCGGTGACGGCGCGCCGCTGTCCGCTTCAATTAAACGGGGGCTATTTCGCAGGCCTTAAATTTCCCGTCCTCCTTTTTTCCTGTATCGAGGGATTTTGATGAGTTCTCAATTATACCCGTGGCTCGTCGCCGCTCTGGCGGTCCTGGTCGCCGCCTGCGCCGGTTGCGCGGCACCGGACCAGCCGGCGACCGCCTCCGTGACCGACGGAGATGCTGCGGCGCTCCTCATCCGCCTGCAGTCCGAGATCACCGTTGCACTCGAGGATCTCGACGACCGCCTGGCATACGCGGCGTTCGACCTCGGGGAGACCGATCTCTCCGGCGACGACGCCCGCGCGATCCTCGCGAACCTTTCCGCCGCCGATCCGTCGATCGTCGACTGCACGGTCAGTGACGCGGGAGGCACGATCGTCGCCGCCGAACCGGCGACGTATCGCGGCATCGAGGGCGCGGAGATCCGGGGCCAGGCCCACGTCCGGCACATCCTCGCGACGAAGCGGCCGATCATGAGCGAGGTGATAACGGTCGCGGAAGACTTCCCGGCGACGGTCATCACGGCGCCCGTCTTCACGAACGAGAGCGTGTTTGTCGGGTTCGCCTCCGTCGTCTTCCGGCCGGAGAACCTGATCGCCGGCGTCGCCGGCCCGGCGGCGAACGGCACCCCTTACCAGGTGATGGTCGTCCAGACGGACGGCCGGGTGCTCTACGACACCGACCCGGCCCAGATCGGGAAGATGACGTTCGAGGACCCGCTCTACGCGGACTACCCGGACCTGCTTGAAGTGGCCCGCCGGGTCGCCGACGAGCGCTACGGCACCGCGGCCTATGAATTTACTGCCGACGGCGGGCAGGCGGTGCAGAAGGAGATCGCCTGGACGACGGCCGGGCTCCACGGGGTCGAGTGGAGGGTGGCGGTGATCCGGGCGGAGTCCTGAACAGGCCACACAACCCCCCCCTCCCCCGTCTCACGGCCGTGCCGGCACGCCGTCCGCTTGCCGGAGCGTGAACACAAACGCCGCCCCCTCCAGGGAATCGATGAGCAGTTCGGCGTAAAGGTTCGAGACGTTCTCGGTGTTCCCGATGTCGTGGGTCAGGATATCCAGGTAGAGGTTCGCCTCCCGGTGGGCGGACTCGAGGTCCCGGTGGATCCGGGCGAGCTCGGCGGCGTGGCGCTTGATTTCTTCCTCCGCCCGCCTGCGCTCCGAGTCGTCGTAGACGTAACCCTGGGTCTCGATCAGTTCGCCGTCAGGACCAAAGCGCCCGACCATGTTCTCCACGACATGGATACGGGTGCCGTCCCGGCGCTTCCGGGTCCGGCCCTCGTTCTCGATCTTCCCCTCCCTCCGGAGGCGTGCGAGGAGCAGGTCCCGGTCCCCGGGGTCTTCGTAGAGATCCCGGATATCGGTGTCCAGTGCGTCTTCTATGGAAGCAAACCCGAACATTCTGACGAACGCCGGGTTGCAGGCGAGTATCCGGCCATCCACGCCGGTGAGGAAATCCCCGGTGAGGTCGTCCTCGAAGAGCCGCCGGTAGCGCTCCTCGCTCTCCTGCAGGGCATCCTTCAGCGACTGTAACGCGGCGTTCTCGCGCCGGAGCGCTGCGTTCTCGGCCAGGAGTTCTGCCATGCGTTCATGGACCGGCCGCTCTCCCGCTGCGAGGGGGCGCTGCCCCCCCGCTCCCGCTCCGGTGCGGGACGAACTCTCCGGTTCTCCTGAATGTGGCGCCATCCGAACTCCCGGGGCTGTTTCACTGCTGGTGATCAACCTGAGTTTGTCTGAAAAATGTATTAATGATACCCTCCCGGCAGGCGGGGATGCGGATCGGATTTCGCCGCACGCAGATACCCGTAGGAACCGGGAGAAGAGCCGTAATCACAACGAGTATCTTATGTCCGTACAGCCAATGTACGTACAGCCCGCAACATGCCGCCGAGGGAAATTATGAGGTTTAAGGAGGTCAACGGCAATGTCTTCTACAACGGCGACTGCATCGCGGGGGCACAAGTGCATATCCCCGACGACTCGGTGGACCTGATCGTCACCGATCCCCCGTACGGCATCAACGGCGACCGGTTGCACCACCACTACAACCGGGACGAGAGTTTCGTCGTCGGGGGCTATGTCGAGGTTCCCGCATCCGATTACGGGGAGTTCAGCCTGAGATGGATCCGGGAGGCCGAACGGATATTAAGGCCGGGCGGGTCGATCTACATCGTCTCGGGCTACACGAACCTCTACCACATACTCCATGCCCTGCGGCAGACGTGCCTTCGCGAGGTCAACCATATCATATGGCGGTACAATTTCGGCGTCTACACCACCCGGAAGTACGTCTCCTCCCATTACCACATCCTCTTCTACGAAAAACCGGGCGGCGAGCGGACGTTCAACCTGGAGTCGCGCTACGGGGCCCGGGAGAAGGGGCCGGACAACGGGTCGCTGAACTACCGCGACCGCGAAGACGTCTGGTGCATCAACCGCGAGTACAAACCGGGGCAGGCGAAGAACAAGAACGAACTGCCGACGGAGTTGCTCGTAAAGATGATCCAGTACAGCAGCAACGAGGGCGACCTCGTCTGCGATATGTTCCTCGGCGGTTTTTCGACCGCAAAGACGGCCGTCGGCCTCAACCGCCGGGCGACCGGGTTCGAGATCTCGGAGAGGGTCTTCGACCTGAAGATCGAAGAGTTGCGCGACACCGGGAAGGGATGCCTGCTCTCCACGCTCCGGACCCCGCGGACCGGGGAGCCGGAGAACCGGGGCAGGCCCTGGACGGAAGACGACCGCGAAACCCTGGTCTCGCGGTTCACCGTGCTCATCGAGTCCGGCGAGACCAGGAAGAGTGCAGTCGAGACGCTGGAGAGAGAACTCGGCCGGGGCCGGTGGGCGATCGAGAAGATGCTGAGGCAAGAGGGCATCCGGACCGGCGGCAGGGGGGGCGCCCCTCCACGGGGCGGCGGCGCGTCAACTACCCCCGACTGAAGTCGGGGGCATGATCCCGTGTGAGGCATCATGCCCTTTATAGGCTTGCGATTCAACCTCTCCCCGGGGAGTGGGGAAGCAGACCGCAATAGGCCGGTTGACGGCGGCCCTGGCAGCGATGTTCCTCGCTGCACTGTGGTGTCGTTTGCGCCTGTCGTAGGTAACTGTAATCCGCAGGAAATTACTCACCTGCTTCGTGCCTTCCGTAGCGCAACCAGATCCCTGTGGGCACTCCCCAGGCATAAAGAGTGCCCGTGCGGGGTGAATGTGTATCAGGACACGGCGGGGCCGATTCCTCCCCCGACGAAAAGAGGGGGGGCTCCCCGGCCCACGATCCTGAACCCGACCAGGGGATACCGGAGGGGACCGTCGCAAGATACGGACAACGCTAACGTGTTTCAAAACAAATACTGTCGATAACGAAATTAACGCCGGATGGTAGAGATCGATGGCAACATCCACCGCACGACCGTTCCTCAAGTGGGCAGGCGGAAAGGCGCAACTGCTCGATGCGTTCACCCTGAGAGTTCCTCCGGAGCTCGCCGAGGGATCCCTCCCGGTCTTCGTCGAGCCGTTCATGGGCGGCGGAGCGGTCTATTTTCACTTCAACAGCATCTTTGAGTTCAGAGAGTGCCACCTCTTCGATATCAACGAGGAGCTGGTCCTCGCCTACAGCGTCGTCAAAAACGACGTCTCCGCCCTCATCGACTACCTGCGCGACGTCTCTGACGATTTTCTGGCAAAGGACGAGCCCGGACGCAGGGACTACTACTACGCCGTGCGGGATGCGTTCAACCGCGAGCGCGAGGAGATCGATTTAAGACAGTACGGTGAGGAGTGGGTGGAGCGGGCAGGCCGGTTCATCTTCCTCAACAGGACGTGCTTCAACGGCCTCTACCGGGTAAACTCCCGGGGCGGGTTCAACGTCCCGTTCGGCAGGTACCGTAACCCGCGGATCCTGCACGAAGAGGTGCTCCGGGCCGATTCCGCTGCGCTCCGGAATACGACCATCCACTTCGGCGACTTCACGCAGGCAGAGCCTTACATCGCGGAGGATACCTTCGTCTACTTCGACCCGCCCTACCGGCCCCTGAACCGGACATCGTCGTTCACGCAGTACTCGAAGAACAGGTTTTCCGACGAGGAGCAGAAGCGTCTTGCGGCATTCTACGCACGATGCGACGCAAAGGGCGCGAGGCTCATGCTGAGCAACTCAGACCCGAAGAACGTCGACCCGGACGACGGGTTCTTCGACGACCTCTACGCCCGGTACCATATCGACCGGGTACCGGCGAGGAGAGCAATCAACTGCGACGGGACGAAGCGTGGAGAGATCCGCGAGATCATCGTCACGAACTACAGCCCCAAAGAATAACAGCGCCCCCGATCCGGGATCTCAGGTTTCCGAAGCCGTCCCAAAACTATAAGGTCTTTTAGAGGTATGCACTGCTCATGACGTTTCGGGAGATCGACGATGATCTCTGGGAGATCGTCTGTAGACACCTCCCGCCCCGTAAACCCCACATCGGCAGGCCCCGCCGGGATCCCCGGCTCCTCTTCAACGGGGTCCTGTACGTCATCTCCACCGGGTGCACCTGGAACGATGTGCCGGAGAAGTACGGGACGAAATCGACGGTGCACCGCTACCACCTCGAACTCTGCGAGCGGGGGGCGTACCAGGCCATCCTCATCGACCTCCTCCGGTCGGGCTACGACCTCCGAAAGAAGGAGAGCGCCGCGGCGGGTCTCGCGGCTCCCGTGCCGGGGTCTTGAAACTCCCCCGCCACCACCACGAAGAGGTCATCCCGGGGCGCCGGAGGCTCCGCCGCCGTCCCGACGGCGATCCGCTCCTCCGGGTAGCCGAGATTCTCGCAGACGGCAAGCCGGATCCGGGGCGGGAGGGCGGCCGCGAACGCCCCGACGTCGAAGGCCGGGTCGGCGATGAGGAAGACGACCCGGCCCGCGAGGACCTCTCCCCCGGCTTCGGCTACCGCCCGGGAATGATCCTTCCCGTGGGCCGAGACGACCGCCGCCTTCGCGAGCGGAATCTTCAGCCGGGCGAAGGCGACCTGGAGGGAAGATATCCCCGGGACCACCTCGCCCGGGAGATAGCCGAGCCCCGCAAGCATCGGGTCCCCCGTCGAGAGGACGACTGCATCGTCCGGGAGGGACCGGAGGCTCCGGTAATCCGTGATCTCATGCACCTCGCACCCCGGGGAGATGGCGTCCCGTGCAAGCGCGATCGCCCGGGCCGAGCCGTAGACGAGCGACGCGCCCGCGATGACCCTCGCCGCCTCAGCGGTCAGCATGCCGGGACCGCAGCCCACGCCGACGACTTTCATGGCGACTCCCCGATGATTCGGCCGTCGCGATCGACGATCACGACCCGGACGCGGGGGTAGCGGACCCGGAACGCGCGAAGTTCCCGGCGGGCCACTGCCTCCCAGAGCGGGGTCGCCGAGAGTTCCTCCACTGTCGCACACCCGGTCCCATCGAGGACGTCCGGGTTCATGAACTTCAGGATCAGGCCGGGGAGCCCGCAGATCACAGCATCGCCGTCGGCCGCCCGGAGAGCCTCCTCGAGTTTGCTCCCGACCAGGATAGCCTCATGCTCCGGAAAGAGGAGACGGGAGTAGCGCAGGCCGAGCCGCCCGGTCGTCAGCACGACCGCATCGGCACGGGCGATCCGGTCGAGCACCCCCTCCGTCATGTGATCGTCCCAGGGCTCCACGAACCCGGTCGTCCCGAGGACCGATATCCCGCCCTGCACCCCGATCTTCGGGTTCAGGGTCTTCTGCGCCACCTCCGCACCCCGGGGGATCGTGAGGATGACCGTCGTCCCGGATAGATCCGCCTCCTCCACCGCCTCGTCGATCGACCGCCGTATGCAGTCGAGCGCCGGGGCGCTGATCGCCGGCGTCCCCTGCAGGTGGCGGAGCGTATTGCGGCCGAAACTCCCGATGCCCTCACCGGGGACGAACTGGACCCCTCCCGAGAGGGAAGGGACCGCGGTCGCGACGAACTCGAGCCCCGCGGTCACGTCGGAGGGGTAGTCCCCGGCGTCCTTCATGCACGACGCCCGCCCGCGGTAGGCGTCCACCGGGAGCCTGACCGCAATCCCGCAGGGGAGGGTGACCTCAATCTCCTCCACGGTATCGAGGGCGAGCGAGAGGACCGCCGCCTTGCAGGCCGCGGCCGCCGTCGTCCCGGTCGAAAACCCCCGGCGGAGGACCGTTCCCGACGCCGTCAGGACCGCGAGACCCCGCCGGACGTCTTCGAGGAGGTCCGTGGAGCGGCAGGCCGCCACCCACGCGTCGGGGTACTCGAAGTCAGTGACCGGGTCCCGCATGGCCTGCACGCTCGGCAAGAATCGTGATGATCTCGTTTATCGCCGCCACCGCGACCGGCGTCCCTCCCCGGGTGCCGGCGTTCGAGACCGACGGCACGTCGAGGGCACGGAGCGCCTCCTTCGACTCCGCGGCGTTCACGAACCCCACCGGGGTTCCGACGACCAGCGCCGGCCGGACTCCTTCCCGTATCATATCGCAGACGACGAGGAGCGCCGAAGGGGCGTTCCCGATGACCACGATCGCGCCCTCCAGCCGGTCGCGCAGGGCGAGGAACCCCGCGGACGTCCGGGTGATCCCGCGCTCGCGGGCGATATCCTCGCCAAAGTCGAGTACACAGACGACCTCGCTTGTATGCCCGCGCTTCAGGACGCCCGCCTGCACCATCCGGATATCGACGACGATCGGCGCCCGCCGCTCCAGTGCGGAGACCCCGGCTTCGACCGGGTCGCCGTAAAAGCGCATCAGATCGGCCATCGCGAAGTCGCCGACCGCGACCGAGCACCGCTGCCGGATCCGGTCCTCGGGAGTGGCGTTTCCCACCCGCTCCCGGGCCAGGTTCCGGCTCGTGCTCGCTATCGCGTAGGCCTCCGGCGTGACCGCCGCAAGATCAGTATACGTATTTCCGGTGGTATCCCCGGGGCGTGATGATTCCTCTCGCATCAGTCTCATCCCTCCAGATCCTGGTCTCTTCTCCGCCGACAAAGACGATCGAGTGCATGTCCACGAAGGCGAAGTGGTCTATAAACTCTCCGAGCGTCGTGATCAACCGCTCCTCCCCCTTCCGGTAGGCGTTTTTGATCACCCCGACCGGCGTCGTGTCCGGGAGGTGGCGGCGGGCGATAGCGACCGCCGCATCAAGGTTGTGCGGCCGTCCCCGGGACCGGGGGTTGTAGAGGACGACCGGCACCCGCATCCGGAACGCGAGGTCGAGCCTCCGCTCGATCTCCTCCCAGGGCGTCAGGAGATCCGAGAGGCTCATCGTGACGTAGTCGCCCGAGAGCGGCGAGCCGAGCCGTGCCGCCGCCGAGACCGCGGCCGTGATCCCGGGGACGACCTCGACCGCGACCTTCGCGCCCGACCGTTCAGCCACCTCGAGGACGATGCTCGCCATCCCGTAGACCCCGGCGTCGCCGCCGCTCACCATCGCGACGATGCGATCCTGTGCAAGGGCGAGCGCGCGTGAAGCCCGGTCGACCTCTTTGCCCATGCTGCTCCGGACGACCTCTTTTCCGGCGAGCATCGGCATCACCAGGTCGAGGTAGAACCCGTTGCCGATGACGCAGTCGGCTTCGCCGAGGGCTTTTAGGGCCCGGGGCGTCATATGCAGCAGGTCGCCGGGACCGGTGCCGACGATGTACAGTCTTCCTCCGCTATCGTGCGATTGCAACGGTAACACTCCCATATGTCTGCTTGGCAAGAACCAGTTCTTTTCGCTTCGAGACCGCGAGAGCCGAAGGTTCCGCGACCCCGGCAAGCCCGATCAGGGAGGCCCGCGAGGGCGACGGGGTCTCCTGTGCGTTCAATGTTTCGTCGTCTAAGAATACGAGGTTGCCGCCGAGGCCCGCGACGGCGGAAGCGAGCCCCGCCTCTCCGCGCTTCTGTGCGGTCGTCGCGTAGACGAGGGCCTCGTCGGGCGCAATCCCGGCTCGCGCCAGCGCCTGCCGGATGGCTTCTTCCACATCGGCGGCCGGAGTACCCTTCCGGCACCCGACGCCGACGACGTACTCACCCTTCCGGACGAGGAGGGAGACACCCGGCCCCGCGACGACGATCCCGGGGCCGGTGACGGCGTAGAGGGGCACGTCGGCGTCCAGCACGGCGGCGTTCACCGCCCGGGTGGAGTCGCGGTTCACGACCTCGCATCCCGTGCGTGCGGCTATCCCCTCGACCGACTCCCGCCCCCGGGTCTCGGTCGCGGTCGTGATCACCGGTGTGACTCCGAGAGCGGCGAGTTCCCGGGCAAGGTCGTTTGCGCCGTGGTGCCCGCCGACGACCGGGACGGCGTAGCGGAGATCCGGGCCGACAACCACCACCGCCGGGTCGCGCCACTTGTCGGCGAGAAGCGGGGCTATCCCCCGGACGGCGACCCCGGCCGACATCAGGGCGACGATCCGGCTGTAGCGGCTAAACGCCGCCCGGAAGGCATCCGGGCCGAAAGGAACGACGTCGGCGCCGACGGCGTCCGCTATCCGGCGGGCGTCGGGGAGGAACCGCTCGAGCGCGATCACGACGGTCCCGGTCATGAGTAGAGGACCGACCTCCCGAACCCGGACGTTGCCCCCTCGACCGCCTTTCCGATGACGATCAGCGCCGTCCGCTCGATCCCGGCAGCCCGGGTCTTTTGTGCGATGTCGGCCACCGTCCCTAAGACGATCTTCTGGTCGGGCCAGGATGCGTGGTAGACGACCGCCGCCGGGGTCTCTGGCGGGCACTCCACCCGGGCAAGGATCTCCTCCATCCGCTCGGTGCCGAGGAAGACCACCATCGTCTGCCCGAGCCGGGAGAACTCGGGGATCAGGTCCGATTCAAGCGTCGCTCCCGCCGGGCGGGTGACGATCAGGCTCTCGGAGACGTCGCGGAGGGTGAACTGGGTCTTGAGGGCCGCAGCGGCTGCAAAGAGCGAAGATACCCCCGGGACGATCTCGGCCTCGATCCCGCGCCGGTCAAGTTCCGCCATCTGCTCGACGATCGCCCCGTAGAGGGCCGGATCGCCGGAGTGGAGCCGGACGACGAGTCTCCCCGCCCGGACGTGCTCTTCGATGGCGGCGACGATCTCCGGAAGCGCCATCCCCCAGCTGTCGAGTCTCACGCCCGCGCCGGACTCCGCAACAAGCGCCGGGTTCACGAGCGAGCCCGCGTAGATGAGGACGTCCGCCCGCCGGAGGAGGTCCATCCCCCGGACGGTGATGAGGTCGGGCGCCCCGGGCCCTGCACCCACGATGTAGAACTTATGCATGCGGCCGCCTCGCAAAGAGAATCGAGAAATAGTCGCTCTTCTCGGGAAGGTCGTCCCCCCGGTAGACCCGCTGTTCGGGAAGGAACATCCGCTCCACGAGGACGAACTCCGAGTAGCCCTCCTCCGAGAGGGAGGCCGCGAGCGCGGCAGGCCGCCGGACCTTCATGAAGATCCGGGACTCCGGCCCGTTCCCGTCCGAGACGAGGAAACCCCCGGCCACCGGGACGTTCGCCACCGAGGCGAACGCGGTGATGGAGCTGATCCCGGGCTCGGTCGCAAACGCGACTTCCGGGTAGCGGGCGGCGATCACCTCGCAGAGCCGGGAGAAGGTCGAGTAGAAGTTGGGGTCCCCGATGATCCCGAATACCGCAAGGCCGTCCATTGCGTGCGGTGCAATCAGGTCGGCGTTCTCTTCCAGGCACGTTCTGATGTAGGCCTCGTCGTTCGTCATCGGGAAGTTGAGGACGGCGGCATCGGGCCGGTACGGCCGCACCAGGTCGTAGGCGAGGTTTCCGGGGACAAAGACCGCCGCAGCTTCGGAAAGGAGCCTGACCGCCCGCAGGGTCAGGAGTTCCGGGTCGCCGGGCCCGAGCCCCACCCCTACGAGCATCCGGCACCCCCGACGACGATGTAGACGGGGTTTATGGGTTTGAACATCACCCCGCCGGCGATCCCGGCAGACCGGGAGACCTGAAGGTGAACGGCCTCCTCGAAGATCCCGAGGCGCTGCATGCTCGCTATCGCCGATTGAAGCGTCCCGATCATAACCGCGTTCACGACAATCCTCCCCCGCACCCGATCGGCGAGGAGGTCGAGGACCTCCGGCAGGCGGCCGGACCCCCCGACAAAGGCGGCGTCGAGCGCCCCCAGATCCGGGAGGAACTCCACCGCGTCGCCCTCGAAGAATTCGACGTTTTCAGCGCCGGCGCGAGCTGCCTCGGCCCGGGCACAGGCGATCGCCTCCGATCGCCGGTCGATCGCGTAGACCCGCTCAGCCGTCTTCGATATGGCGACGGCAACCTTCCCGGTCCCGCACCCGACATCGGCCACCCGGTCGCCAGGGCGGATGCCGAGTTTCGCGAGCGAGACGGCCATGACTTCGTCCTGCGTGGGTCCACCCTTCAGTCCCATAGCATCCCCATTAACCAGATAAATTTGTGCTAACTCCTATTAAATGGCGCAGTGAATCGTCTCGCCGCCCGGGCCGGGGCGGCACGGGACGGCGGGCCGCCAGTCACGCGTCCGGGCGGAGATTCCGGTGCAGCAACTCGCGCGAGGAGCATAAAGGTTTTTGTGACGACGGCGACATTATGAGTACAATGCTCAGGATAAACCGAGACAAGTGTGGATATTGCGGCACCTGCGTTGCAGTCTGTCCCGAGGACGCGCTCGAACTGATCGACGCCTACCTCAGCCTTGAGCGGGAGTGCATCGCCTGTGGGATCTGCGCGCGGGCGTGCCCGCTCGGAGCACTGGAGGTCGTCCATGAAGAATAACTACGATATTCTCGTCATCGGGGGCGGCCCCGCCGGCGCCCTTGCCGCGAAGACGGCGGCAAAAGCCGGAAACTCGGTCTGTCTCATCGAGAAGCGTCCCGCCATCGGCACGCCCGTCCGGTGTGCGGAGGGGATCGGCAAAGAACTCCTGAAGGAATATATCAAGCCCGACCCCCGCTGGATATCCGCCGATATCGAGAGTGCCCGGATCATCGCCCCGAACGGCACCGCCATCAGGCTCGACCAGGACAGGGCCGGAAGCGAGGTCGGCTACGTCCTCGACCGGAAGGTCTTTGACCGGGAACTCGTCTGGCAGGCGGCCGAGGCCGGGGCGGACGTGATCGTCAAGACCCGGGCGACCGCACCGATCATGGAGAACGGGGCGGTCCGGGGCGCGAAGGTGCTTTCGGCCGGGACACCGGCCGATATCCGTGCCGAGGTGGTCATCGCCGCCGACGGCACGGAGGCGCAGTTCGCCCGCCGGGCCGGGCTCGACACCACCGTCCCCCTCCGGGAGATGATGAGCTGCGCACAGTACCTGATGACCGACATCGATATCGACGCAGGCTCGACGGACTTCTACCTGGGCAACGAGATCGCACCCGAAGGCTACCTCTGGGTCTTCCCCAAGGGCGACCGGACGGCAAACGTCGGGATCGGCATCACGGGCAGGAAGAGCCGCGACGGGTCCCGGGCGAAGGACTACCTGGACCGGTTTGTCGCAAAGAGCTTCCCCGATGGAAAGACGATCGAGGCGATCGCGGGCGGTGTCCCGGTCTGCCGGCCGCTCGCCTGCACGGTCGGCGACGGCCTTCTCGTCGCCGGCGACGCGGCGAGGGTCGTCGACCCCATCACCGGCGGCGGGATAGGGAACGCCATGTATACCGGAAGGCTCGCCGGCGAGGTGGCCTCAAAATGCATCGAGGCGGGCAACTGCTCAAAGGAGGCCCTGATGCCCTACGACACGGAGTGGCGTGCATCCAGAATGGGCATGACGATCGAGCGGAACTACAAGGTCAAAGAGTACTTCATCACCCTCGACGATACGAAACTCAACACCCTCGCGGACTCGATTGCAAGCATCAGTTTCAGTGAGTTCTCGGTCGCGGCGCTCATCAGGGAACTGATCAAGCGCAACCCGAAGATGCTTCTCGAGCTGAAAGCGCTCAAAGACACTCTAGCCTGACCGTATCAGCTGTTTGTTGAGTGTCTTTAGCGTCTCCGCTTCCGCTTCCTTTTTTGTAAAGACCGTGATGACGTCGCCGGGCCGGATACGGACGGTGCCGCTCGGGATGATGAGATCGCCCCCGGCACGCCGGATGGCGATGAAGACGAAGTTCCGGACCTCGAGATCCCGGATCTCGTGATCGACGATGGGCGCGCCCTCGTCGGCGACGATCTCGAAGATGGTGCCGCCGGGGATCGAGGCGACCTGCTGGAGGTTCGGGCTTTTTGCCCAGTAGTAAAGACGGGTCGCCACCAGCTCGTCGGGGTTCTCGCTGATCCTCACCCCTACCTCGTTGAAGAGGTCGGAATGCTCTTTCTGGTTGACGATCGAGACGACGTTGCCGACGTTGTAGCGTTTCGCAAGCCAGCAGGTCATCAGGTTCACGGCGTCGTCGCTCGTGGTTGCGACCAGGGCGTCGGCCCGGTCGATCCCTGCGTCCTGCAGCACCGACTTGTCGGTCGCGTTCCCGGTGATGGCGAGAACGTCGTAGTGCTCCAGGATATCGCTCGCACGTTCCTCGTCCTGGTCGATCACCACCACGGAGTCGCCGGCGTTCACGGCGATCGCAGTCAGGTTCCGGCCGATTCCGCCCAGGCCGACGATGATCGTGTACATCCATCTGGTTTCAATCGTCTGCATTGAAATACCTTGCGAATAAACCAGAGGATGTGATCTGCGGGGTGGACGAAGCGGGGAAAGGCTCGGTGATCGGTCCGATGGTGGTCGCCGCAGTCGGGTGCCGGGCGACCGGGGACCTTGCGGCCCTCCCCATCCGGGACTCGAAGGTCCTCCGGCCGAAGCAGCGCGAGGAACTCTACGAGATCCTTTTGCGCGACTTCTCGATAGCGATCGTCACCATCGATGCCGCCGGGATCGACGATGCCCGGAGCAGGATGAGCATGAACGCGTGCGTGGCCGAACTCCACGCCGAGGCGCTCACGGGGCTCAGACCGGAGTCGGCCTACCTGGACGCCTGCGACGTGAACGCGGAGCGCTACGGTCGGACGGTCGCGGCCCACCTCGACTTCCCCTGCGAGATCGTCGCCGAGCACCGGGCGGACGCCCGGCACAAGATCGTCGGCGCGGCGAGCGTCGTCGCGAAGGTCACCCGGGATCGGGCTATCAGGGAGCTCGAGCAGCAGTATGGGAAGATCGGGAGCGGTTACCCCTCCGACCCGACAACCATCGAGTTCCTCCGGGGCTACATCCGGGACTACGGGAACCCGCCGCCCTGCGCCCGCCGGAGCTGGAAGACGGTGACGAATCTCTACCAGACGACGATGCGCGATATCTCATAACGCGGAAGATTTTATGTCTCCCGCGCGCCAACCGTGAGTGATGAGCTGGCTCCAGATACTCCTCCTTCTCGTCGCGGCATACCTCCTGATCGCCTACTATATCCGCGACCGGGGGCTGTTTCGCGATCACGTCATGTTCTTCGGCCCCATCCTCGCCATCAAGACCGAGCGGGTCGGTTTCTTCGACTGGTTCCAAAAGTTCAGGACGCCGCTTCGGGCCTACGCGACGCTCGGGGTCGTCATGGTCGTCGTGGTCTCGGCCTTCATGACCCTCGCCCTGGTCCTCGCAGTCCCCCAGTATCTGGTGCATACCCCGGAACCGACCGGGATCTACGATCCGAGAAACATCCTCGCGATACCCGGGGTCAACCAGGCGATTCCGATCACCGCGGCCGTCATCATCGGCCTCCTCCTCACGATCGTCATCCACGAGTTCGGCCACGCGATCCTCGCCCGGGTCGAGGATATGCGGGTGCGGAGCATGGGCCTTCTCATCGCCGTCGTCCCGATAGGGGCGTTCGTCGAGCCCGACGAGGAAGACGTCGAAGCGGCGAAGGGAATGCCCAAAATCCGGATGTTCGGCGCCGGGATCACGAACAACATCGTCATGGGCCTTGCCTGCTTTGCGGCGATGTTCCTTCTTCTGGGGATGGCGACGCCTCTCGCGATCCCGCTCGTCCAGGGGGTCTACCAGGACTACCCGGCGGCCGACGCGGGGCTCCCCGGCTACTCGATCATCACGGGCATCAACGGCCTCCCGGTGGCGAGCCAGAATGAGGTCTCGGCAATCATGGACGGGACGCAGCCGGGGGAGACGGTCACGCTGACGGCCGAAAAAGACGGAGTCGAGAGCACGTACACGCTCACCCTGACCGAATGGCCGGAGGCGCTCGACGGCGACCGGGACTCCGGGTTCATGGGAGTCTACTACTACAACGCGCCCGCAGTGAAGGAGCATATAGGAAACGTCGCGGACCTCGGGCTGCTCGCGCCGCTCTACCTCACGATAGCCCCGATCGACGCCTTCATCCAGGGCAACACCCAGCAGCTCGCTATCCTGCTCACCGACACCCCCGAGCAGATAGCCTGGGAGGAGCCGTTCCCCTTCTTCTGGGGCACGGTCCACCTCTTCTTCTGGACCGCGTGGTTCAACCTGCTGGTCGGGATGTTCAACGCCATCCCGGTTGTCCCGCTCGACGGCGGCTACATGATGAAGGAAGGGGTGGAGCGGTTCTTCGAGCGGTGGGGCTGGTCCCGGTACGCGCAGCGGGTCGTCGCCTCGATCAGCGGGTTCGTCACGGTGATGCTGATCCTCCTCATCACGACGCCGTTGATCGTCGCTGCGATACGGTTCGTGCTGACGATGGGGTGAATGCCCTCTATTTTCCCGTCAGGGCGGCGGCACTATCGTGACCGACCACGACGGACCGTGGCCAGGTCAGTTCAGGCAAAATGGGTGAGATCCGGCTGACAGCAGCCGTGGAGGCGACTTCCCGGGTGTGACCGGCTCTGGGCGCGACGAATCATTGAGACCGGGGCCCGAAAAAGGCCCGAGGTCTTTGAATGCAGCGGCGTGAGCGCCTTCAGGTGGGAATTTTGGGCTTTACAGCCCTCCCTTCCCGATCAGGTCCCGCGACTTCTTCTGCATCTCCACGTCGATATCGGTCTCGATGCTCTTTACCGCCTCTTCCGCAGTCTTGACGACCTCTCTGCTCGGGATCTCCCCGAGGATATCCTCCGACGGCAGTTCGGCGCCTTCGGGAACCTCCGGGGCCTCGGCGGTGGCGCCGAGGTACTCCGCGGCCTGCTTGACGACGCTCGAGAGTTCAAAGGGGAATATGATCTTCGTCGCCTGGCCCTCGGCCATCTGCTTTAAGGCGTCGAGCGAGAGGACCGTGATTGCCCGCCGGTCCAGCGGCCGGGCGCCGACCGAGAGGATGCGCAGCCCCTGCGCCTCGCCCTGCGCCTGCAGGATCCTCGATAGCCGTTCGCCCTCGGCCCGCAGGATCTTGCTCTGCCGCTCGCCCTCGGCCTCCAGGATGATGCTCTGCCGGCTGCCTTCGGCCCGCAGGATCGCCGCACGCTTCTCGCCGTCCGCACGGAGGATCGCGGCACGCCGCTCACGCTCGGCCGCGGTCTGCTCGGTCATCGCCTGCTTGACCGCACCCACCGGGTCGACCTCCTTGATCTCCACCCGCTCGACCTTCACGCCCCAGGCATCGGTCTCCCGGTCCAGGATGTCACGGAGGCGGGCGTTGATGATGTCCCGGTTGTAGAGCACCTCGTCGAGCTCCATATCGCCGATGATCCCGCGCAGACTCGTCTGCGCCAGCGCCACCGTCGCCGACCGGTAGTTCATCACCTCAAAGTAGGCTTTCTCGGGGTCGATCACCCGAACGTAGACGATCGCGTCGACGTTCGTCGGGGAGTTATCCTTCGTGATCACCTCCTGCCGCGGGACGTCCATCACCTCTGTGCGGAGGTCGAGTTTCCTGACCACCGTGACCAGCGGAATCACCCACCGAAAGCCGGGGTTCAGCCTCCCGATGTACTGCCCCAGGCGTATCTGGAGCCCCTGTTCGTACGGCTGGACGATCACCACGCCACGGGCGAAGATGATGACGATAACAATAATAAGAAAGACCGTAATGAGACCGGTCCACGGAAATTCTCCAGTTAAAAGCATTTTATGTAACCTCCTTCACGACGACGTGCACCCCTTCGGAGCGTACGACGATAATCTTTCTCCCGACCGGGATGCTCCCGGACTCGGAACGGGCGCTCCATTCCGTGCTCCCGAGCCGCACCTTTCCCACGAGCGTATCCGCATCGACCGGAGCGACCACCGTCCCCTCGAGGCCGACGAGCGAGTCCCGGGAGAGGGTCGTCGGGGGGCCTCTCCCCGGCGTGAGGCGGCCGTAAAACCAGACAGTAACCGCGGCCGCTCCGATTGCGGCGAGAACCCCGACAATGAGGGCGAGGGGGGAACTGAGGATATCGACGCCGAGGAGGAGGAGGACGCCGAGGATGATCAGGACCGTCGCGGGGACGGCGATGAAGAACCCGGGCTCGTAAACCTCCACCAGGAGCAGCACCGCCCCGAGCACGATCAGCACCCAGCCGAGAGCGATCCCCTCTGCAAGCATAGGAGTGAGTCGGCTTTCGGCTATAAAAGCATGCTGAGCGGACGCCACTTCACCCGAGATCCATCACCGGCGTGATCCGGGGCGGCACGGTCCGTTCGACCGTGAGCGGGACGCCGCCGGGCGGGGTGATGCAGACGCGGAACGTCTCGCCGGGCGCAAGCGGCCGGGAGGGGTAGACGAGCAGGTCGAACCGTTCCCCGGGTTCGAGGAGGGTGTCGTCGTCCGCCTGCAGGAAAGGAATGGTGTGCCCCGTCCGGACGATCGTCCAGTTCCCGGGCCGCACCGGTGCCTCCGCAGTCCTCGCGAGGCGTTCGGTCCCGTCCCGGGCGGCGATCTCGACCGTGGCGCGGCCCATATCAACGCTCCCCATATCGCCGACGAAGAGGCGGACGCTGCAGGAAACCGACCCCATTCTTGAAGGATCGGGCAGGTCGCACCACAGATCGACGCCGTCGACACTCCCGCACGCAAGCGCGTAGCCGTAGACGTCGCCGGAGACGACCAGGCAATCCCCGGTCTCCTCGAGGGCCGAGTAGACGAGGCCTGCCGGAGGGCCGTGGGGAACGGCCAGGGCGTGGACCGCAAGCACGGCAAGCAGGACCGTCACGACGCCGAGGATCGCCCACTCGAGCACCGTGAGACCGCCGCCCGCCGAATCCATACAGGATCCTCGCCTGCCGGGGATATATACCCCTACGCTCCGCCCCGGAGCGTGTTTGCGCGGGCAAAGACCGCCGGAGCGCCGAACGAGACCCAGGCACCGGCAACGGCTGCCCGGAGATACTGGAGGACGTATGCGGCCGAGGCGGGGTCGGACGGGACGAGGAGCCCGAGCCCGAACCAGATCGCCCCGGTCACGGCGATTCCGAAGATATAGCGGAGCAGGCGGACGGACCCCTTCTCGACGGCGCACATGCTGCCACGGTGATGCTCTGCCGCCGCACCGGCCGCGAACCCGAAGAAGAGCCCCGATGCCGTGACGGCGTCCCGGAGGAAGAGCGGATGGATGGGCTCCCCCGACCGCTCGAGCGCCCCCGCCGCCCAGGACGCGGGGACCTGCCAGTCCCCGAGTGCCACGAGGGCGGCAAAGGAGGCCAGAGCCAGGACGAGGGAACCTGCGAACGCGACAAGCACCTGCCGGGAGAGCGGGAGGGCGGCGACCCGGCGGCCCACCGGCTTCTCGAGAGCGAGGAACCCGAGAAGGACGGCGACGCCGACCGCCCAGCCCGCGACGACGTCGGTCGGAAAGTGGACCCCGAGAACGACCCTCGACGCGCCGATGAGGAAGGCCATCACGGCCGCGAATGCCCAGAACCACCCGCGCCGGGCGTCGACGGCGAGCAGCCCCCAGAGCGCCACCGACCCCTGGGCGTGCGCCGACGGCAGCCCGAACGACGGGTAATTCCCGAGCGCCCTGACCTCCGGGCTGACCCAGTAGGGACGGGGGAAGTGGAACGCGACTTTGAGGGCCTCGTTGAGCCCGCCCGATATCCCCATGAGGAGCCCGAGACGGAGGCCGAGGCGCGGATTCCAGCACCAGTAAAGGATCGGGATGACGAGCAGGTAGAATTCCGGCTGCCCGAGGAACGAGAAGAACTGCATCGGGACCGCGAGCCACGCGGCCTGTGTCTGGAGCGCCTGGATGAATGCGATCTGGGGATCGGTCATACCCTCCACCCGGGATCAACGTTCGCGAGCAGCCGGGGCATCGCCTCCGCCATCAGGTCCATCCCGGATCACCGCACCCCGGTATCATGAGCCCTTATGGGAGGAGGACGCATAGGTACTTTATGGTTTTGCGGCCGTGCCTGTTTCGGGAACATGGACCGCGGGGAATGCGTCGAGGAGTTCCCGCGTCAGTTCGGCCCCGATCGACGGCTGGACGGACTCGAGCCAGAGGAAGAACCCGGCCATGTGGGGGGTCCGCCGGCTCTCGAACTTGAACCCGCCTGCCCTGCTCGGCACCATCTTGAGATACTCCTTCTTGTTGCGTGTCCGCAGGTAGATGATCGGCCGGTACTCCGGGATGTTCACGGCGAGGATGACCTTCGAGAACTGCTTCTGGATCGTATCCGGATCGTAGGTCTTCCCCTTGATGCGGATGGGATACCGTGCATCGAGCATCCGGAGGGCGGAGGGGTAGAGCCCGCCGAAGAGGACTTTCTTCACGATCGGCGGGATCTCGTCCGGGGTGCCGAGTTCCCCGATACCTTTCTTCGAGGTGACGGCGGCGATGATGCTCTGCATCCGCTCGTCGTGCAGTTTCTTGTAGTCGAACGGCCGCCGCGGGGGGATATCGGCTATCGAGACCAGTTTTTTGTGCCGGATCTGGCGGGCAGGGCTCCGCTTCAGGTCCTGCGGGCGGATCAGGGCCTTCAGGTCCTCACAGGTGGGAGTGGTGAGGAGGGCGTTGTCGGGCTCCTTGAGGAGGCGGCGAACGACGGCAGTCCGGGATATGTCGACCGAGGAGATGAGGAGGAACGGCACGGTCGGCTGCCCGTAGAGATAGCCGAAGAGCTGTTTCTTGTAGCTGATCTCCGCCTCGAACTCTTTTAAGTCGGCAGGCGATGTGATGATCTCCCCGAACGTCAGCGCCCCGGTGTGGTCGACGAGCATCATGTCGACTTCCGCGAGGTCCTGTCCGTTTCCCCGGACCTTGATATCCCCGATGTTCGAGTAGAAGAGCCCGTTCTGGCCGAGCTGCGCGCGCCGGACCTTCGCCGGCCCGTCGGCACCCCGGGCCACGACGGAGAGGATGAGGTCGGTCTTGAGCGAGAGGTCGAGGATCATCTCGTAGACGATCGCCTCAAACCACCGCCCTTCGGCGGTGCGCATCTCGGGGATATCCTCAGAGAAGAGTTTTTTTCGATCTGCGGGGCGCAGGTGGCGCAGCGCTCTCATGATGACCGCCCGCGTCGGCTGAAGCGAGCTGAAGTTTTTGTCGAGCCACGTAATCATCTGTAACATTCGTTCCACGCAACTTTGGTATTGCTATCGTATTGGGGACCTGATGGGGGTCGGAGCACGTCCTGACAGAGATGTCTATCATTCTATAAGTGCTCATAGAGTTTCCGGTCTCCTGCACTATGAAATTACGCATGTCTTCATCACCACAGGAGGCATCGCCGCGACCACCCTTGCGGCGGACCCCGGTGGGGAACGGCTACGCTCGATCTGCCGGGCAGCACCCTCGATCAGACCGTCCTGATCGCCTCTTCGAGCGGCATTGCCGGTGCGACGTGGGCAACCCCGTACGAGCTGAACGGCGCGGTGATCTTTAAAGTGGAGCGCTCGTCCGGCGCTTCAAAGAGGGCAACCGACATATGCCTCCTGATGAGGAGGTAGCGGCTATGGACTTTCACATCGGAGAGGAACTGGAAGCGTTTCCATAATTCCAGGACCTGATGGACGTGTTCCGGTTCGAACTGGTATCACAGGACAAACAACATCGTCTTCACCGGCTTTCCCATGTCGCCCCGGGTATGAAATTCCTGTACCGGGGAGGCGATCTTCCCGCCCCCTGACCGCATCCGGTAAAAACCCGTCACTCGTAGCGGAGCGCTTCGATGGGGTTCAACTGCGCCGCCTTCCACGCAGGATAGAACCCGCCGACGAGGCTGCCTGCGATCCCGAGGGTCCCCGGCAAACGTCCCGCCGATCGCGGTGTGCGGCGTGATCACGATGGTGTCGCCGACGTCGGTGATGATGTTCGCGACAAGGAGGTTGATGCTGTTGCCCATGATCCCGAGGGAGGCGATAGCTATCACGCCGATTACGATCCCGATGATCGAGAGCGCCGAGCGTATCCAGTGCCTCTGGAGGATTCTCGCCGCGAACGTAAAGAGCATCATGCCAGTCTCCCGTCCACGATCCGGATCATGCGGCGGGCGTATGCGGCGACGTTGGGGTCGTGGGTGACCATGACGACGGTCTTGCCCTCCTCGCGGTTCATCCGGTCGAGCAGGTCCATGATGGCGGTGCCGGTCTTCGAGTCCAGGTTCCCGGTCGGCTCGTCGCAGAGGAGGAGGTCGGGATCGTTGACGAGCGCCCGGGCGATCGCGACCCGCTGCTGCTCGCCGCCCGAAAGCTCGCCCGGCCTGTGAAAGAAGAGGGCGTCGTGGAGGTGCATCATCCGCAGGACCTCGATCGCCCGCTGCCGGCTCTCCTCCCTGCCGGTGGTGAGGACAATGGGAAACTCGACGTTCTCGACCGCCGACAGCAGCGGGATGAGGTTGAACTGCTGGAAGACAAACCCGATGCGGTCCCGCCGGAGCCGGGTGAGGTCGTCGTCGTTCAGTTGCGAGATCTCCTGCCCGGAGAGGTAGATCTTCCCGGCGGTAGGGACGTCGAGACAGCCCATCATGTTCAGGAGCGTCGACTTCCCGGAGCCCGAGGGCCCCATCACGGCGATGAATTCACCCGGCTCGACGGTGAGGGAGACGTGGTCGAGTGCCACGACATCGCCGGCAGGGAGGGGATAGACCTTGGTGACATCCTCGAACCGGAGGATGGGCTCGCCGCTCATCGCCGCCATCTCCTGACGTACCAGAGCGCCGCCAGTGCGGCGACGATTACCAGCACGCCGGCGGCGACTGCCGGGACCGGTCCCCCGGCATCGGCAGCCTCCTCTCCGGTGCGGTTCTCGAGCGATACCGGCCGTGCGGCGGTGTAGAGGTTCCCGTCGTCGTCCCGGTACTCGACGACCAGCGGGACTTCCTCCACGCCGGCGTCGGCCTCAAACGTCACCTCGAACGTCGAGATGTCGTCGGGATCAAGCGTCCCGACGACGTAGACCCGGAAGGGATCGACGGGCGTCGCGGGGGCGCCGGGGGCGATCAGCACCGACCGCGCGGGCTCGAGGCCCACGTTCATGACGTCGCCCGTCGCCCGGTAGATATCCCCCTCCGCGGCGACCTCGACGTTGGTGATGACGGGGTCCGCCTGCCGTTTGTCCTCGCCGAACGCGACCGGCAGCACGAGGTCGGCGGTGTGGGTGTTGATCCCGTTGCGCCAGACCACCCGGAATGTGACGTCCGTCTCGGCGGCCGGGGTCAGGTTGAAGACGACGGTCCCGGAGCCGTCGGGCGCGAGAGCCCCGAGGAAGGCGCTCGAGGGGGTAACGGTGAAATTCGTCCCCTGCGGGACGACCTGGACGCCGGAGACGGCGTTCGGCCGCGGGTTGCCCACCCGGACGGTGATCTCGGCCGTCCGGCCGGCGGCGAAGGCGTCCGGTCTATCGGCCACCGACGCGGTGAGCGGGGTGCCGTCGACCCGGACCGGGACCGGGTGGCTGAGGGTCCCGTTCTCCCGGAGGTCGAGGGAGAAACGAGGGTAATAGGTCCCGTTGGGGGCGTCCGCCCGGACGGCGAAGGTGAACGTCCGGTTGAGGCCCGCCCCGATGTCCCCGACCGAAGGGTAGGGTTCGCCCATCGGGACGACGCCGTCCTCGTAGAGGCGGGCCCCGCCGAGCGGGACGGTCGAGGGGCCGGAATTCTGCACGGCAACCGTGATGGTCCCCTCATCACCCGGCATCAGGACCGCCGGGTCGACCGCAACGGACGTCACCGTCACGTCTCCCGCGGCTCCTGCGACCGGGGAGACGAAGAGGCATACCAGGATGAACAGGGCCGGGACGGGCCCGGGGCGATCGGTTCCCACACGGGAGAATGAAGAGAGCCTCTACTTCAACGTTACCCCCGCACTGCCCGGGGGCCGGCATAAAACCTTTGACGGCAGAGGGCGATACCTCTGGAGACAACCGTTCCCCCGCCGGGGATCAGAGGAGAGCATGGGACAGAACAAGATCGTTATCATCGGCCACAAACAGCCCGACACCGACAGCATCTGCAGTGTCATCGGCTACGCCGAGCTCCTGAACCACGCCGAACCGGGGAAGTACGTTCCCGCCCGGTGCGGGGAGGTGAGCCCGGAGACGAGGTTTGCGCTCGAGACGTTCAACGCCGAGTCGCCGGTCTACGTAGCGAGCGTCGAGCCCACCGTATCGGATATACCGCTCGATACCCGGAGCGTCCGGCAGGACGTCCCGACGGTCGACGTCGCCGCCCTGATGGACACCTACGACATGCGGAACATGCCGATCACGGACGAGAACGAGACCCTGGTCGGCCTCGTCAGCGAGTATGGCCTCGCCCGGGCCTACGTCCGGAAGAACCCCCGGGAACAGCTCTCGCTCATCCCGATGCCGCTCGATACCCTCGCCCGCATCCTCGATGCCCGGGTAGTCGTGCCGGCGTGCGAGACGCTCGGAGATGGCCGGGTCTACACCGTCATCGACGCCCTGCACGTCACCCTCTCCCGGATGACGCCCGACGATATCGCGATCGTCGGGGACAACGAGCCGGCTCAGCTCGCCCTGGTATCGGCAGGAGTTGCCGCGCTCATCATCGCCGAAGGTGCGCCGGTGGGCGAGCGCGTGATCGACGCCGCCCGGACGAGAGGGGCCTCGGTGCTCGCGACGACACTCGACGCCTTCAGCGTCGGCAAGATGATCAGTCTCTCCCTCCCCGCGAGCATGATCATGGAGACCGACGTCCCCACGGTCCGGATGGAAGACTCCCTCGAGTACGCGAAAAGCGTCGTCTCGAACTCCAAGTTCAGGACGGCCTGCGTCGTCGGGGAAGGGCGGCACCACATCGGGCTCATATCCCGGACGACGCTGATGCAGGACGTCCAGAAATCGGTGATCCTCCTCGACCACAACGAGTATTCACAGGCCGTGGACGGGATCGAACAGGCAGATATCCTCGAGATCATCGACCACCACCGCCTCGGGGCGATCTCCACCTTAAAACCGGTGCGGTTCCTCAACGACCCCGTGGGGTCGACCTCGACGATTGTGGCGAACAAGTTCATCGAGGCCTCCATTGAGCCCACGCCGTCGACCGCCGGTCTCCTCCTCGCGGGGATCCTCTCGGACACGATGGTGATGAAACTCTCGACGACCACGCCCGCGGATATCAGGGCGGCGGAGTACCTCGCGGAGATAGCCGGGGTCGACCCGGCCGAGTTCGGGCCGGAACTGATCCAGAAGGGCATGGACCTCGATAGCCTCCCGAAGGAAGAACTTCTCACACGGGACATGAAGCGCTACAACCTCTTCGGGCGGAGCTTCATGGTCTCGCAGGTGATGACGTCGTCGTTTGCGTTCGCAGAGACCCACGCCGACGAGATCCGGGCCGAGATCGAGCACCTGCGGACAACAATGGGGGTCGACTGCTTCTTCGCCCTCTTCACGAACGTCTTTAGTAACGCGAGCGACCTCTTCGCCGCCGGGGACGAGGCCTGCATCACCAAGCTGGACCTGCGGGACCAGCCCGTCCGGCTCGAGGGCGTCATGTCCCGGAAAAAGGATTTCATCCCGAAGTTCGGGCAGATGTTCCGGCAGCTCTAGAGCCGCCGGGACGAATCACTCGTTCTTCTTTTTGAGCATCCCGGCAGCGTAGCGGGCGAGCCCGTAGACGCCGTCGGTCGAGGGGTGGACCTCGACGATCTCGTCGAAGTCGTCGACGGTGACGCCCCGCTTCATCAGGTAGCTGACGTAGGAGAGGAGGGTCGCCGCCCCGGGAACGGCGGCGGCGGCCCCGGTGAGCCGGCCGCTCCCGGGATCGACCCGGATCTGCGCAAGGCCCGCCCAGCCGCCCGCCACGTCCCAGAACGAGCCGGGGCCTGCGGGGGCCGGGGCCGAGAGGGTGACGCCTTCGTCGGCGCCGACCGCGGCGAAAGCGTAGTCGTAGCGGAGGCTCATCGCCTGGGGAATGCCCTCATAGTCCATGACGGTCTCGCGGCCGAGGATGTTTTCGGCCGCCACCACGCCTTCCCGGCGGGCCGCGGGAGTGAGGTAGGGCGGGCCGATGACGTCGCCGGCTGCGTAGACGCCCTCGACGCTCGTGCGCATCCGCCGATCGACGATGACGGCACCGTCCGGGCTCTTCCTGAGCCCCTGGAGCGACTCCGAACGAGGAACGAGCCCGGTGGCAAGCAGGACGGCATCGGCCTCGAGCTCCTCGCCGTCGGCGAGCAGGACCGAGCGGACCCTTCCACTCCCCTCGATACCTGCGACGGCGGTCTCTTCGCGGATGCCGACCCCGGCAAGGTCGCGCAGCGCGGCGGACCGCATCTTCGGATCGAGGTCCGCGAGCAGCCCGTGCCGTGCGACGATCTCGACTTCGGAGCCGAACGCACGGAATATGTGAGCGAACTCCGCCGCCACCACCCCGCCGCCGATGACGGCCATGCGGCGGGGAAGATCGGGCATCGCGGGGAGCGTCTGGTAGGTGTAGACGCCCTGAAGTTCGGTTCCGGGGATGTCGGGGATTGCCGGGCGCGACCCGGTGGCCGCGAGGACCGCGTCGGCCCGGACCTCCTCGTCGCCGATGAAGACCCGGCCCCCCTCCAGCCGGCCAACGGCTCCGTAAATGACCTCGACCCCCGCCTGCCGGGTCTCGGCGTCCAGGACCGAGGAGAGCTTCTCCTGGACCTCGCAGATCCGCCTCCGGATCGCCGGGTAGGAGACGCCCGGGACCGAGTCGAGGATACCGAGGTCCTTCTGGGTCCGGGCGTACTCGACGAGCCGGGCGACGTCGTTTAAGGCGCAGATGGTCATGCACCGCTCGTGGAGGCACTGTCCACCGATGCTGCGCTGCTCGATGAGCCGGACCTCCTCCCCGGCCTGTGCAAGGTGCATCGCCCCGAGCCTTCCCGCGGGCCCGCCGCCAATGACGACGATCATGATTCTTACCTACAGCAGTTCGACGCCCTCGTCCATCGGCATCGAGAGAACCTCGCCGGTGAACCCGTTGACCTCGACGATCTTGCTCCCGCCCCGCACCTGCCAGACCGGCACGTAGACGGTCTCGAGGTCGACCTTGATGTTGTTCCGGTCGGGTTTGAGGGTCTTTTCCTCATAGAAGATGGCATCGCCCTTTTCGTAGCGGAACCGCACCCGCTGGGTGAGCCGGTCGACGACATCCCGGACGAGCTGCGCCTCCACGTCCTCCCGCACGAGCCGGGCGGGCACGATCTCGGAGCCGAACGGGACCGGTCCCCGCTCGATGGTGTCGGGGTCGATCTCCATCTTCAGGCCGTTGATGGCGTTGACGGCCCCGACCCCTTCGGCGTCGAAGGAGATCAGCCGATCCTTCACCTCGCGCTCGCCGGTGCTCACGTAGCGGTAGTTCCAGTACGGAATGAACCGGCACTTCGCCGTCCCGTGCAGCCCGGCGATTCCGCAGGCACGCTTCTCGGCGACCTGCACCGGGAGATGGGGCAACTCCGGCCCGTCTTCCGGCTCTTCCTCCACCGTTGCAGGGATGGTCTCCACCGGTTCGCGCCGGATAGCCGGGGCCGGGCGGCCTAAGTCCAGGACCAGGCTCTGCCCGAGCACCTCCGCAAGCGCCGCCCGGCCCGCGTACCGGACGAACTCGTCCACGCCCCACAGGATGCAGTCCTCCGTCCGCACCCCCGGATCGAGGGTGAAGAGCAGTTTTCTGCAGACCCAGTCGTCATCGCCGGTGCGCAGGCGGTAGGTCATCGAATCGAATTTTTCAATCGTCTCCAGGTCGTCCGAGCAGAGCACCACCATGGCGTCTTCGCACCCGATTGCAGAAAGATCCAGCGGGTCGCCGACTTCCTCGACGTCGTAGGAGGCCGCGATCAGGATCCGTTTCAGCACGTTCCGGGCTTTTTCCCGAGTCCCACTTTCCATTCACCTTACAATACCACAGGGAGATAGAACAAGTTTTCCCTCCGCAGGTCGGGGGGGCAGGGGGACAGGGGCCGGAAATCCGCCGGGATAAGAACGGCAGTAAGCCGGGCTCGCGACTGTAACGCGGAGGTCCCTCTTTGAAGGCAATACTTTTTCCCCTGCCGTGCAAGAGATCTGATAGTGCACAGCCCCCTGAAGTTCACCAATCACCGTATCGAGGAGTACGCGCTCCGGGTGACCTACCGCCCGGAGGAGGACGCGGGGACGATCATCTACAACCTCTCGCTCATCGAGAGCCATGATCTCGAGTTCGCGCTCTCCATCATAAAAGAGGCCCACAAAGCGGGCATCACCATCAGCGACAGGATCCTGATCGCCGCGCCGGGCGAGCAGATCGGCGATTACACCGTGCCGGACGGCAAGCATGCCGTCTGCACGATGTGCAGCATCACCCTCGACGCTCTCCTCCTCCGGCGCGGCATCCCGATCAACCCTATCGGCGGGGGGATCGTCGAGGTCGAAGGAAGAGTTCCGCGGCGGTTCACGAGCATGATCCTCTACCGAGACACCACGCTCGACCCCCTTGAGGTCCTGATCTCCCAGGAAACCACATCAATTCTCGACGTCATGCGCCGCAGGGACGGCAATATCCTCGCAAACATCCGGGAATGCCACATGGAGGCTGAACCGCTCATGAATACGGTGCTCGACGAACTGACGGCCATGAGTTTCTCCGGCATCCTTGATGTCGGCGTCCCGAACGTCCCCCTGCTCGGGGTTCCGGTAAGCCCGCAATACGTGGGCGTGGCGATGGTCGGAGGCACCAATGCGATGGCGGCCGTCAAGGAGACAGGTAGATCGGTGGTGACGAAGGCGCTCAAAGGGCTGATCGATATCCGCGAGATGGGTTACCTGGAGGATTATTGAACCGTAGCCCTTGCCCATTCGGTGACGGTGGTGATATGCCGCCGCACAAACAGGACGAGCCCCGCAGACTCCGAATAGAGGGCCGATGGCTGCCCGTCGATCCCTTCCATCCAGAGCAGCGCCCGGGCGTCGTCCACCAGAAAGACACCGGATCTCTCGTACGGCAGCAGTTTATCCGCCGGGAAACGAATCTCCTGCAAAACGGCGAGGGGAAGGACGTGGAGCCGGAACCGGGAAGGCTGCTCGCCCTCCCAGCGCTCGGTGACGAGGTCGACCGGCACGGAGTCGGGGACGGGATCGAGCAGTTTGAGCATGCTCTCCCGGAGGAGGTCCCATGTCGCCAGCACCTCCACGCTCCGTTCCGCGCTCCGGAACATGCCGGCAAGGCGGGTCCTGATATTCTCCTCCCCGTAGATGGTCCAGATCAGTTCCTGGTCGCCCCGGCCTCCCGGCCCCTTCTCCCGGTAGAGGGCATCGAGGGCCGTCCGGGCGCTCTGGGCGTCGCTCTCGATTCGGCGCATCAGGTTCTCGACGCCCTGGTCGGGAGGAACCGCGTCAAACCGCTTGGGCGTCGTGTGGGAGACACTGACCAGCTCCTTCTGGACGAGCCGGTCGAGGACCGGGTAGACGGACGCGCGCGGCACGCCAGAGATCTCGTGGACCTCTGTCGCAGTCGCACCTGCCGTCCTGAGGAGCCCGATATACACGAGGGCTTCGTACTTCGTGAGACCCAGTGATTTCAGGGATTCGAGGAGGGCGTTTGGAACATCCCGGGAAGCCTTCATTCCATTATGTATATATACCGTTCATCAATAAATGTTGTTGCTACAATAACAACAAGGTGAAGACATGCGTTGGCAATACGTACCGGTACTGATGCTCCTGCTGGCACTCCTGGCTGCGCCGGGGGCGGCGCAGGGCACCAAGTACCTCTATGGAAGTCCGGATCTGTCGGCAACGATCTCCGGCACCAATGAGTTCGCGCCGGGCGCCGAGACCAATCTCGCGGTTATCATATCCAATAGCGGTCTGAATACCCACAAGATCGTCGGTTCGACGCTCATCACCCCCGATGACCAGCCGAACACCGCGAAACTGGTTACCGTAGAACTCAAGGGCACCGATACACCGTTTACCATCAAGACTGATCCCCAGTTCTTAAGCGACATTATGGGCGGGGCCGCCGCGACCGCCACGTTCGAAGTGAAGGTGGCGGATTCCGCGGAACCGGGCACCTACGTGCTGCCGCTCGAGGTCACCTACACCTACCTTGCGGATGCGGAAGAGTACGGGAGCGATCTCCTCCGCTACAACTACCAGAAGAAGACCGAAACCCTGCCACTCACCGTGCGGGTCACGCCCGACCTCCAGGTCGAGGTCCTTGACGTGCGGTCCGAGTCGCTGAACGTCGGCACGGAAGGCTACATCTACCTGACCCTGAAGAACATCGGGCACGACACGGCGAACAACGCCATTGCAAAGGTCACGAGGAACGGCGCTAGCCCGCTCATCCCCACCGACGGCAGCGCCTACGTCGGGACGTTCGAGCCGGGAGAGACGGTGGACGTGAAGTTCAAGGTCTCGGTCGCCGACACCGCCGAACCAAAGTCCTACCCGCTGGACGTCGCGGTCACCTACGAGGATTACGAGGGGACGTCGGTGACCTCCCGGTCGGCGACGATTGGCCTTCCCGTCGGCGGCAAGATCGCCTTCGAGGTCGTCTCGCCGGAATCGACGCTCTACCTGGGGCAGAAGAGCATCCTCGAGGTTGTGTATAAGAATGTCGGGGCGGCGACGGTCTACAACGCCCAGGCCCGGATCAGCGCCGTCGACCCCTTCACCAGCAGCGACGACACCGCCTTCCTCGGCGACCTTGCCCCGGGACAGACCGCGACGGCACGGTTCGAGGTGAACGTCGACGGCGACGGCACCGAGAAGAAGTACGGGATCGACTCCGAGATCCGCTACCGCGACGACCTCGACAACAGCAAGATATCGGATACGATGAAAGTAACGGTCGCGCTCGAGCGGAGAGAGGGCGCTATCTTCACCAATCCGGTCTTCCTCGTCGCCGTTCTGGCCGTCATCGCAGGAGCAGGGTATTATATATTCGTGTACCGTAAGAAACAGAGATGAACGGGTACTGGGACGGACCTAAACCGGAGTCGCAGACAAGGACAATCGAGGAGATGCGCGAGGTTCTCGCAGATCCCGGCTGCACCTCCGATCAGCCCCTCTATTTTATGTACCGCGATCTCGCGAAAAGCGAGAGCGACCGGGAGTGGCTCCGGCAGCACCACGTCCGCTACGATATCACCGTCATTCCCGCCCGGACCCTCTGCGGGGAGTACGTCAAGACGAAGGGGCACTACCACACCGAGAACCCGGCAGGAGAACTCTACCCGGAGATCTACGAGGTGCTCGAGGGGACGGGCCACTACCTCCTCCAGACCCGCGATGCCGACGACGTGGTGATGATCGAGGGGACCGCCGGCGACAAGATCCTGCTCCCGCCGGGATACGGCCACGTGACGATCAACCC
>JASGMC010000011.1 GCA_030156625.1 Methanoculleus sp. | reverse complement strand
CGTTGGCCTTTACGGTGTGCGTGCCTTCGACGGCCTTCCAGGTTGCACCGGCCGAGCCGCCGTTCGCGGTCAGGGTGACCCATTCACCCGGAGCAATCGGCGTGGTGTGGGCATCGGACCAGACGCCGGACCCGGCGGCCCCGTCATCGAACGTGAAGAGGATGCCATGCTTCGCGCCCGCAGGCGTGGGGGCGTCACCCTGGTTCTTGATCGTGGCCTTAAGCGTCACCGCATCCCCGGAGGCCGGGTTTGCCGGCGCCCAGGAGATGTCGGTCACCACGAGGTCAGGCTTCCCGGAGGGGGCAGGCGTGGTGGGGGTCGGCGTCGGAGCGGGAACCGTGACGGTCGGGGTCGGTACCGGCGAACCGGTGGACGTCACCTTCACGTTCTGGAGGGTCACCTGACCGGCCGGAACCGTGCTCACGACGGTCACACCGGAAGAGCTGGCGGGGAGGGTCCTGGAGACGATCTCCATATCCTTCACGAGGACGTTTTTGGTCCTGTAGCCCTCGATCACAAACGGCTTCGCGGCGTCGGAGACGATCTGACCGGAGAAGACGGTGTTAATGTTCTCCTTCGCCCAGACCAGCGTCTCCACGCGGTTGCCGGATGCATAGATGCTCACTTCGGCGTTGTCGAACTGGCCGTTCGTGCCGCCGAGGCTCGAACCCTTGCCGTTGTAGCCGATCGGATCGACCAGGTGGAAGTTCCGGATCTTCACGTTGTTCGCGAGGTCGACCTGGAGGCCGTAGCCGTTCGAGTTGATGCTCGTGCAGTTCTCCATTACTGTGGAGGGGTTGACCGAGCGGCTCGGGATGCTGTAGTAGCCGGCGGGCACCCGGTAGGAGAAGTCGGTTCTCCCGATGCCGGTGTCCTTCTCGACACAGTTGTAGAGCTTGCCGCCGTTCGTCGTGTAGAACCCGTTCATGGAGTTGCCCTCCGCGACGCAGTTGATGAACGTCGCGTCACAGTTCGGGGCGTAGTAGCCGCACCCGAAGTAGTGGGTGGACATGTCGTTCGGGTTGTAAGCCTTCGTCGGGAAGGCTTTCTGCCCGTTGTTGCGGCTCACGCAGTTCTCGAGAACCGCGTTCGTCACCGTGGGATCGAACTCGAAGTGGAACCCGGACTCCAGGTTGCCCTCCGCAAGACAGTTCGTCACCCGGAGGCCGTCCATGTCGTTTAACTCCGCAAAGTCGAACCCGGTGATCCAGGGGTTGAACTGCCCGTACTTGCCGCAGTTGATCGCGGCGCAGTTGTCGTAACGGACGTTCTTGATCGTCTTGTTCGTCGAACCCCAGGCGTTGTGCAGGAACCCGTAGGTCCCGGTGTCCACGGCCTTGCAGTTGACGAACTCGACGTCCTCCAGGGTGGGAGCGTATACCGTCGGATCGTGAATCAGGAGGTAAACCGCCTGAATGCTCGCATCCGCGGTACCCGTGATGTTGTGGATCTTCGCGTGGCTTGCACGGATGTTCATCACGCCGAGCCACTTGACGCCGCTACTGTAGCCGGTTCCCTTGATGTGGAACCCGTCCAGCGTGACGTACTCACGGTCGACGTTGATGCGTCCGTCGCGGGTGAACACGAGGTATGTCTCCGATTCACCTTCCCCCATGAGAGTGGAGCCTGCTTTGGGAGCAATGATCCCGGCGCAGTTGTATGTGCCACTGGAGAGGAGGACAACACCGCCTGATGAGGGTTGGGCGTTCAGTGCTGCCTGGATCTCCACGTGATCGTTGACCCCATCACAGACGTAGTCGGCCGCTGCTTTATCGGCCGCACTGCTGTCGCTTGCCGCGACAATCGTGTTGGGGGTCGCTTCGAGCGCCCCGACAATCGGGACGAGCCCGACAATCAGGAACACTACAATAAGAAGCTTCGTTGTCCGTCTATCTCGCATTATCTCACCTCTTGGGAGATACTGCATTATCTGATAATCGTAATTTAAAATGTTTTTTAAATTGAATAAACGATCCACATTTTTTTAAATCACAAACGGGCAACTTATTTCAGAGATAATCGCTTGTTTCAATTCTTTCCAAAACTCGAGCGAAAATAGAAATATATAAATAAAATATCAAACTTTAGCGCGTGTGGCACGGTGAATGCCCGTCCCGGCCGGAGGTCCCGGGGAGTATTTCTGACGGGTTAACAGGCCCCGGATATGAGATATAATCTACTTAATTTTATAAAAATCCTTGAAATGCAAAGACCGCCGCCACCGGCCAGCCGGGACGGCAGCCACCCCCCCTGCCGCACCCCCTGCCGCACCCCCTGCCGCACCCCGGCCGCAACGGGATCGGCCGGGGATAAACGCCGGTTATCCGGCTTTGAGCAGGATTCGGCGGCACACCGCCCGCCAGGATATCGGGTCCACGCACGGGCCGTCACGGCACCCCGGAAGTGACCGCCACGTTCTCAAACGTCACGGCTCCCGCAGGCACCGTGTTTGTGAGGATCACACCGTTGGTGAACGGCGTGAGGCTTGCGGAGACGATCTCCATGTTCTTGATCCGGACGTTTCTGGTGCGGTCGCCCTCGATCACGAACGGCTTTGCCGAGTCCGAGACAATTCGGCCGGAGTACTCGACATTTTCGTTATTCCTGGCCCAGATCAACGTTTCAGCCCGGTCGCCCGACGCATAGATGTTCACCACGGAGTTGGCCAGCGGCCCACCCTGTGACCCGCCAAGGTTTGTTGCCTTGCCGTCGATCCCGGCCGGATTCTCCAGGCGGAAGTTCTTGATCCAGACGTCGCTTGCGAGATCGATATGGAGACCGTAGCCGTGCGAATCGATGCTCGAACAGTTCTCGAGCACCAGGGACGGGGCTATCGACCGGGTCGGGGCGGCGTAGAACGAAGCCGGCTGGATGAGCCGGTAATCGGTCTTCCCGGCGCCGACGCATTTGTCGACGCAACTGTAGAGCTTGCCGCCGTTCGTCGCGTAGAACCCATGCCGACTGTTCCCCTCGGAGTAACAGCTGATGAAGGTGATGTCACCCCGGGGGGCATAGTAACCACACCCGAAGTAGTGGGTGGACATGTCGCTCTGGACGTAGGGCTTCGTCGGGTAGTCTTTCTGCCCGTTGTTCCTGCTGATGCAGTTTGTGAGGATGCAATCCCGCTTCTCGGGGTCCCACTCGAAGTGGAACCCGGACTCCAGGTTGCCTTCGGCAAGACAGTTCGTCACGCGGAGGCCCTCGATGTCGTTTAACTCCGCAAAGTTGAACCCGGTCACCCAGGGGTTGAACGCCCCGTTCCTACCGCAGTTGATCGCGGCGCAGTTCTCGTAGCGGACGTCCCGGATCACTTTATTGGCCGTTCCCCAGGCGTTGTGGAGGAACCCGTAGGTCCCGGCGTCCACGGCCTTGCAGTTGATAAACTCGACGTCCTCCAGGGTCGGCGCATAGACGTCCGGGTCGTGCAGCAGGAGGAAGACCGCCTGGGTGGTTGCATCCGCGGTCCCCTCGACGGCCAGGACCTTCGCGTGACTCGCGTAGATGGTGACCACGCCGAGCCACCGGTCGGGCTCGATCTGCGGATAGCCGGTGCCCCGGATGTGGAAGTTGTAGAGCGTGACGGATTCCTGCGAGACAAGGAGCCGCCCGTTCCGGCTGAACTCGAGGAACGTTGCATCCGGCCCTTCCCCGCGAAGCATGGAGTTCGCGGCGGGGTAGATGCTCCCGGCGCAGTTGAACGTGCCTTCCAGGAGAGCGACCGTGCCGCCCGACGACGGCAGCGAATCGATCGCCTTCTGGATGTCGAGCTGGTCGTCGGTACCGTCGCACACGACGTCCGCCCGGGCTTTCGCCGCGGAACTGCTGTCGCTTGCCGCGACGACGACCGTCGGTCCGGGAACCTCCGGGGGCACCGCCGGCGTCGTGGGAATCGGGGTGATCGGCGGGGGAGGGGGGGGCGGGGGCACCGGTACCGGCGGATAAAAGTGCAGAACCAGCACGACGGCGGCGATCACCGTGAGTATGATCGCGACGGCGATGAGAATGCGTCTGCCTCTGGCCCCCAGATGTAGTCTTTCCGACATGGAACCGTGACCTGCCCGTTACTTCTTCGATGCCGCCAGGGTATTGTATGAGGCTGCCCGGACACGGGATCGAGAGAGACCGTAACCCCTTCTACCCGGCTCATACCCCTATGGCACAGAAGTACCATTTAAGGATTTACCTGACCCGCTCCCGCCGGAAGGTCCGGCTCAAAAGTCCGGGGAGGAAACGGCAGGGTTTCCGGCCCCGGAAAGGTTGAACTTTTGCACGTGCTGCCTTAAGGAACCGGGTTCCCCGGACCCTTATGCCGTGCTTCCGGCCGGCAGCACCTCCAGATCGGTCAGGTCCGCACCCCCCGCGAGGGTCCACTCGACCACCACCGGCCGGGCGGCATCGGAGGCGACCCTCCCGGAATACGTGACGTTCCTGTTGTTCACGATGTACACCAGTGTCTGCGGGCGGTCTCCCGATGCTGCAAGGTCGATGATCGAGTTGGAGACGCCCGCATCGATCGTTGAGTTCACCGGGAGTTCGCCGGAGGGGCACCCGAGTATCGCCCCGATACCGTCGATACCCGCCGGATTGGTCATGGTGAATTCCCTGACGAGCGCGTTGTTCGTGCCGCAGACGAAGAGAGCCCAGCCGTTCGAATCGAGGCTCCGGCAGTGATCCATCACGATGGACGGGTTCCTCGAGACCGGCAGGGACTGGAGGATACAGTAGGAGATGGGTTTTGCGATGACCGAATCACGCCCGGTTCCGCTCTCGGTGCAGTTGTAGAGGAGCATGCCGTCGGGGTTGACGACGAAGAACCCGAACGCACCGTTCCCCTCGGCCCGGCAGTTTACCAGGGATACCTGCCCCCCGGGGAGGTGGAAACCGGCCCCGAAGAAGTCCGGGTCGCCCAGCAGGTAGTCCTCGGGACAGGGCTTCTGCCCGTTGTTCCTGCCCGTGCAGTTGATGAAGACGCAGTCCCGCTTCGCCGGGTTCCACTCGAAGTGGAACCCGGACTCCAGGCTGCCTTCGGCGAGGCAGTCCGTCACCCGGAGGCCTTCGATGTCGTTCAATTCCGCAAAGTCGAACCCGGTCACCCAGGGGTTGAACGCCCCGTTCCTGCCGCAGTTGATCGCGGCACAGTTCTCGTAGCTGATGTTTTTGATCGTCGTGTTCTCCGACCCCCAGGCGTTGTGGAGGAACCCGTAGGTTCCGGTGTCCACGGCCCGGCAGTCGACGAACTCGACGTCTTCGAGGACGGGGGCGTAGACGTTCGGGTTGTGGAGCAGGAGAAAGACGGCCTGGATGCTCGAATCGGCAGTGCCCGTGACGTTGTGAATCTTCGCGTGGCTCGCATAGACGGTGAGCACGCCAAGCCACTGGCCGAGATCGAGGACCGTATCCGTACTTGCATTCACGTAGCCGGACCCCGCGATACGGAACCCGTCCAGGGTCACGCGCTCCTCCGAGACGTTGAATATCCCGTTCCGGCTGAACTCGAGCGAGGTTTTTTCCGGCCCCTGGCCTTTGACCGTTGTCCCGGCGGCGGGAACGATGCTTCCCGAACAGTTGAACGTGCCTTCGGTCAGGGTGACCCTGCCGCCGTCCGGCAGCGCCGCGAGCGCCGCCTGGATCTCCACCTGGTCGTCGAGGCCGTCACAGGCGTAGTCCGCCCGTGCCTTCGCCGCAGGGCTGCTGTCGCCTGCCGCCACAACGAGTGGCGCCACCGGTGCTGCAGCAACGCCCTGGACCAGCAGGAGGGTGATAATCACGCCGACCGCCAGTTCCGTGCAGGGAGGGCGTGTCCGGGGCGGGTCTGCCGGTTTTTCATGCAGGCGGGTAATCATCATGCTCCTCGGGCATATCTGTCGGGAACCTCACCCCCCGTATAGTTATGGGAATATAAAAATCAATTGGAGAGGAAACAGCCATATATCCGCGAGACGCCGAATTTCAAAAAAATCGGGCGGAAAACGGCACGGGAACCGGCCGGAATGCCCGGGATAAAACCCCGTTTCTACCGTACCGGCAGTCGGCGGCCCGGACCGTTTCCGATGCAGGGGGCGGGGAAAGATGGCCGGACTGACCGAATAGCGGTGTGTTGCGGGTCGCCGGTGGAATTGTATATAATGGAATACAATATTTACTGGAATATATGTCCAGCAAGAAGGAAGTCACCATCGGGATCACCATCAACCTCGAGAACTACGAAAACCTCCGCCTCGAGGTCGAGGGGGATGTAGAGACCCACGAGGATGTGGACGACCTTATCACGTTCCTCGACGGGATCCTTTCCCGGCTCGGGCGCGGCGATCAGGCGACGGCCGAGCGCGTGGATGCGTACCGGCGGCGGGTTCTCGCGGCCAGGCCTGCAACTCCGCAGGCACCCGCCCGGGAGGAGAAGGCTCCCGAGCCGGCGGAACCGGCGCCCCGGGAGGAGGCAGAGAAGAAGGCCTGCCCTCCACCCGAGGTCATCGAAGCGGCTATTCCACCGGCCCCGGAACCGCCCCGGATCCCCCAACCGCCCGCAAAACCGGAGGAGAAGACCCCGGCACAGCCGGAGGCTGCCCCGGAACCCGCCACGGAAAAGCCGTCCGCCGCTCCGGCGGAGGGTGTCTGCGAGATGTGTGGAGCGGAAGTGACGAAGTCACAGGCAAAGCTCTCCCGGCTCTTTATGAACAAGACTCTCTGCAAGAAGTGCATGGAACAGCCGTAAATCCTGCAGGGTCCGCGCGATGGGGAAACAAAAACCTGGAGGATATAAATACTACCGTATCCGAGGATTGTGTAATGAAGAAGAACCTGCTCATGTGGGACGAGACGCTCTTTCGGGATCCCGAAGTCTTCGAGATCGATTATGTCCCCGAGCAGTTCAACCACCGTGACGCCCAGATCCGGGAACTCGCGTTCCAGGTCAGGCCGGGCATGCGGGGAGCAAGGCCCCTCAACACCATCTGCCGGGGCCTCCCGGGGACGGGGAAGACGACGAGCGTCAGGAAAATCCTCGCCGATGTCGAGGAGGCCACGAAGAAACTCATCCCCGTCTACATCAACTGCCAGATCGACAACACCAGGTTCGCCATCTTCTCCCAGATCTATCGTCGGGTCACCGGGCACCCGCCGCCGGCGTCGGGCACGTCGTTCAAGCAGGTCTTCGACGCCATAGCCCGGGTCCTGCAGCGGGAGGAGCAGGTGCTCCTCGTGACGCTCGACGACGCAAACTACCTCCTCTACGAGAACGAGATCAACCAGGTGCTCTATCCATTGCTGCGCTCGCACGAGGCCTATCCGGGCGTCCGGACCGGCGTGATTGCCATCGTCAGCGATATGTCCGTCACCCTTCAAAGCGAGGTCGACGCCCGGGTGGCATCGGTCTTCCGGCCCACCGAGATCTACTTCCCCCCTTACTCGGAGGAGGAGGTTTTCGGCATTCTCGAGGAGCGGGTCCTGCAGGGGCTCTACCCGAACGTCATCCGGCCCGAGACGCTGGACCTCGTGGTGGAGCAGACGATGAAGAGCGGCGACCTCCGCGTCGGTATCGACCTCCTGAAGCGTGCGGCCCTGAACGCCGAGCGGGAGGCACGCCGTTCCGTCGAGCGGGAGGACGTATGCAAGGCGTACGAGGTCTCCCGGTACCTCCACCTCGCGTTCTCGCTCCGGGCGCTCAAGGCCGAGGAGCGGGAGGTGCTGGCCGGGATCGCAGAGATGTCGGCCAGCGACGATAAGGAGATGAACGCCGGCGACGTCTACCGTTTCGTCAAAGAGCAGGTGGCGGTCAGCTACACCAAGTTCTACGAGATGATCCAGAAGTTTGATTCGATGCGGCTCTTGAACCTCCACTACCGCCAGGGAAGGGGGCGGACGAGGCTGATCAGTCTCCGCTACGACCCCGGACGCGTGCTGGAGCACCTGGGGCACGAGCAATCGATTTGATAATCCTTATCTGTTCCCCCACCGTTTGTATTCTGATGAGGTTTTCCACATGCTCAGCGTGAACGAACTGGCACTGGATATTTTTGAGGAACTCTTCGAATACGCCGAGGAGTTTCATGCCGTCCCGCACGAGCTCGACAACGGCGCACGCATCGTCGACTGCGGCGTCAGCACGACCGGCGGGTACCTGACGGGAAGACGCTTCACCGAGATCTGCATGGGCGGGCTCGGCGAGGTAGACATCACCATGGGCCGGATCAGGGACATACCGATCCCGTTCATCGAGGTCAGCACCGACTTCCCGTCCATTGCATGCCTCGGCGCACAGAAGGCAGGCTGGACGGTCAACGTCAACAAGTACTTCGCCATGGGCAGCGGCCCCGCACGGGCGCTCTCCTTGAAGCCCAAGCACACCTACGAGGTCATCGACTACGAGGATGAGTTCGATTACGCGGTCATCTGCCTCGAGAGCGACCACCTCCCGAACGCCGGCGTGATGGAGAACATCGCCGAGGCCTGCAACGTGGACGTGGCGAACACCTGCGCGGTCGTCGCTCCCACGGCTTCGCTCGTCGGCTCGATCCAGGTAGCGGGCCGCTGCGTCGAGACCGCGATCTACAAGCTGAACGAACTCGGGTTCGATACGAGAAAGATCTCCGCCGGTATCGGCCACGCCCCGATCGCCCCCGTCAAGAAGGACGGCACGAAGGCGATGGGCTGCACCAACGACGCGACGATCTACCACGGCAGCATCATGCTGACGATGAACGCCCCGGAGATCAAGGACTACCTGGACCGGATCCCGAGCAACAAGTCCAAGGGATACGGAAAACCGTTCTACGATATCTTCAAGGAAGCCAACTTCGACTTCTACCAGATCGACACCTCGCTCTTCTCCCCGGCCGAGGTGGTCATCAACGAGCTCTCCGAGGGCAAGGTCTACCACGTGGGAGCAGTCAACCCCGAAGTGACGCTGAAGTCCTTCGGGTTTATCTGAACTCCTTTTTTAGGCTTTGTCGATACGTTTCCTCAACTCTTTACAGAGGGGCATCTCTGCAGGGTGCTCCGGGCAAACTGTTCCCTATCGGAATGTCGCGCATATCCCGTCATGCGGCCTTCAATGGGACTGCGCACCTGACGGTGCTCGAACGACGCTCCAGAAGGAGCGTCCTGCTGCGCACCTGACGGTGCTCGAACGATGCTCCAGAAGGAGCATCCTGCTGCGCACCTGACGGTGCTCGAACGACCGCCGTGCCGCCGGCCGTTTATCGCCACGCACTGCCCCCGCCCCTTGGGGCGGGGAACGACTTCCCCGCAGGGGAAGGAGTTTGAGCACCGAAGGTGCGGAGGAGGAGGCCGAAGGCCGGGTGGGGTGGGGGAGAATCGCCAACCCATTCCCAACCGGCAAGTATCCAGAGGCTGCGTGGAGCATCCCTGCGAACGGGAGCAGTGAAGCACAGGAGGGCACACAGGCAATGGCACCGGAATCCCCGACAGGCAACACGTTTATCCGTCACGGTGCAAAACACTATAAGGCATCCACGGGGCTTGTGGTCTAGCCGGTCATGACGTCGCCCTTACACGGCGAAGATCCCCGGTTCGAATCCGGGCAGGCCCATCCAAACCGAACAACTCCTTCAGGATCATCGTGAAAGCCATCAATGAAGAAGATGAGTCTAAGCGCACAACACTTTCTCCCCTCATAAACACTTCATCTCACTCGTCCATATGATCTAAATGAAAGCGCTTTAGCTTGCTACCTATTGCTTCATGCCTCACAAGGTGCAAAAAAAATATTTGCCTCTTAACGAGGCCATGTATATATGCATACTGAGGCTACAATATGTGCCGAAGCCGAATAACGATTTTTATCGGCGGATCTTTCCAAGACATACACCGAACTCATCCCAAAACCCTCCAGACCATCATGGCACATGCTAACTGAATCAACCCGAAGAATGAGTGCTCATAGCGTTCATATCGGGGAGTGATCTTCTTAAATGCCTCAATCCAGCTGAAGAACCGTTCAACGGCACCGCGCTTCTTGTAGAGTTCCGGATCGAACCAGAATGGCCTCCCTCGTTTCGGATGTCTCCGGGATCTCCGGTTGACCGGGATATTGCTTTTGATTCCTCGTTTCCGGTTGTACTGGCGAATCTCCCGGGCATCGTAGGCTGCATCTGCGGAGATGATCGAGGGGCGATCCTGAACATCGGGAATCTCAAATATTTTGAGGGGTGGTTCGTAAAGCCGGGAATCATGGACATTGGCAGGTGAAACCGTGCAGGCAAGCGGGAGACCATTCCGATCGACCAGAGCACTCAGATTGTTCCCCTTTACCTTTTTATAGCCATCATAGCCGGTCGATCCCCTTTTTTAGCCTGAATATCCTTGGTATCGGTAGAACAGTGTGAGAGGTCGATCTATCGGATCTCATACCCGGATTGGAGCAGGTCGAGGAAGATCGCCTGGTACACCCCCTTCTCGCATAATTCAAGGTGGTACCGGTGAACCGTTGATTTGGTGCCGTAGTTCGCCGGAACATCGTGCCAGGTGCAGCCGGTGGTCAGGACGTACAGGATGCCGTTGAACAACCCGCGGGGGTCACGCCGGGGTCGGCCGATGTGCGGCTTTGTTGGAGGGAGGTGTTTCCGGATAATTTCCCAGAGATCGTCGTCAATTTCCCGGAAGGCCATACCCCGGAGTATTATCTAAGAGGTCTTATAGATTTGGGACGACCTCTATGTTTCGAAACTTCTTTTGGAGGTCATCCCAAAAAGATCTCCGAACCTTCGGTATACCCTAATCGGAGCCCTTACTTCTCAGGTATCCACCATCTGAGCCACATCCTGAGCCAGGAGGGTGAAACGGCTTTCCATTGGATATCGCCACTCGGGGGAGGGTCCGGGAGGGGGTGTCCCCCTCCCGGTAACAGCGTTTTGGGACAACTTCTTGCTCTAAATTGGTTAAGAAAGCGATTATCTACTGTATTAAGTTCGAAAGGGTTCATCCTCAAACAACAAGCAATCCAAAAAACGGATAACCCACCATCACCCACCCCCCTTCCGAAATCCCATGGCAAACGATATCGGCACGCTGGCAATCACCCTCTCCCTCCTCGGCATCGCGTTCGTCCTGCACTTCTCGGCCGCACCCTACTACTTCATCGGATCGCCGCCGACGGGGTTCAGCACCGGGACGCTCGGCCTGGTCTTCTGCGTCTTCGGGGTGCTTCTGGCCGGGTTTGCGGCCGCGAAGCAGGAGTGAAACCGGTACTCTCCGGCCGGCACCCGGACGGCCCGATACCTAGATGTGGCTTAAACTGAAAACAGGTAGGACGAAGCACGGGAGCCGGAAATGGAACTGCAAATCCTGAACGCCATCGTCCTTATCTTCGGAATCTCCCTCATAGTCGGACTGCTCTTCAACCCGCTGCGCATCCCGCCGCTGGTCGGGTTCATCCTGACGGGCATCATCGTCGGGCCGAACGGGCTCGGCATCGTGCAGTCGCTCGAAGAGGTCAACATCCTTGCCGAGATCGGGATCATCCTGCTGCTCTTCACCATCGGTCTCGAGTTCTCCTTCGCCCACCTCTGGCAGATGCGCAACATGCTCCTCATCAGCGGATCGATCCAGGTCTTCCTGACGTTTCTGGTTTCCTTCTCCGTCGCGACGCTCCTCGGGCTGCCGTTTGCGGAAGCCGTCCTTCTGGGTTTCCTCTTCGCCCTCTCCAGCACCGCGGTCGTGCTCCGGATCCTCCACCAGCGGGGGGAGATGAGCACCCCGCACGGCAACATCACCCTCGGGGTCCTGATCTTCCAGGACATCATCGCCATCCCGATGATCATGGCCATACCGTTCCTCGCAAGCATCTCCGCACCCGCGGCAGTGCAGGCGCTCAGCATGGAGTCCCTCTCGTCGATACTCGCCACGGACATCCTGATCCTCGTCATCCTCGTGGTGGCCGCAAAGTGGGGGGTCCCCTGGTTCCTCTACCAGATAGCGAGAACGAGGAATCGCGAACTCTTCCTTCTCTTCATCGTGGTGACGTGCTTCGGCGTCGCCTGGCTCGTCTCGCTCGCCGGGATCTCGCTCGCTCTGGGCGCCCTCCTCGCCGGACTCCTGATCTCCCGGTCGGAGTACAGCCATCAGGCCCTCGGCAGCATCGTGCCGTTCCGCGACATCTTCACGAGTTTCTTCTTTGTCTCGGTGGGGATGCTGCTCGACGTGGGGTTCTTACTCGAGCACCTCGGACAGGTGCTCCTCTTGATCGTGGGCGTGATCGTCGCAAAGGGAGTGATCGCCGCCGTGGTTCCGGTGGTTCTGGGCTACCCCATCCGCACCATCACCCTCGTCGGGCTCGCCCTTGCCCAGGTGGGAGAGTTCTCCTTCATCCTCTCAAGGAGCGGTCTTGATTACGGCATTCTCTCCCCCGAGAGCTACCAGCTCTTCCTGGTGACCGCCCTCATCACGATGGCCGTGACGCCTTTCGTCATCGGCGGCGGACCGATGCTCTCCGATCGCCTCCGCCGCGTCGGGTTCCTCCACCGGGCCCTCGATGCACGCCGCCCCGTACAGGAGCCCCAGCGCGAGCACCTCAGGGAACACGTGGTTATCATCGGCTACGGCGTGACGGGGAGGAACCTTGCGCGAGCGGCGAAAGTCGGCGGGATCCCGTATGTCATCATCGAGATCAATCCCGAGACCGTGCGAAAAGAGCGGGCGCTCGGCGAGCCCATCCACTACGGTGACGCCACCACGGAGACGGTTCTGGTGCACGCCGATATCGAGTCCGCCCGTATCGCCGTGATCGCGATCAACGATCCCGTCTCGACCCGAAAGATCGTGGAGGCCTGCCGCCGCCTGAACCCGTCCCTCTACATCATCGTGCGAACCCGCTACCTCATCGAGGTGGCGCCCCTGCAGGATCTCGGGGCCAACGAGGTGGTCCCGGAGGAGTTTGAGACGTCGCTGGAGATCTTCACGCGGGTGCTGAACAAATACCTCATCCCGAAGGACCGGATCGAGGGACTGACGGCTGAGATCCGCTCGGACACCTACCAGATGCTCCGCAACCCGCAGGAGCACCCGCCGACGTTCACGGATCTGGTCTACCGGCTCTCCAACGTGAGCATCGTCACCTACACGATCGACCCGGCCGCCCCGGTGGCGGGGAAGACGCTCGGGGAGATCAACCTCCGCAGAAGACACGACGTGCTGGTCCTCGCCGTCCTGCGGGGAGAGGAGACGATCACGAATCCGGACGGGGAGACGGAGATCCTGCCCAACGATATCGTCATCGTCCTGGGCGCGCCCGAGCCTGTGGCACGGGCGTCCGTCCTTTTCCAGGCGCCCCCGAGAGAGGAAGGGACTCCGGCATAGGGACGTTTTGGGGTGTATCGCGAAGAGGCGATTCGTTGCCTCCAGATCGGATCATCCCCGAACCGTTCCATCCGGTGATCGGCAGGGCTCTGTTCCAGGTCCTTTGCCCTATCCCCGATCCGGAATGAAAAGGTATAACTCATGCGGTAATCGACCAGGAGATCGTAGGTTTCCCTTTGCTCCCTGCACAAACCCGGGCCTGCTCGCAGCTCTTCATCGGATAGGTGCGCCGACATTGTCGGGACGATCGAATCTGCCGGTCTTCGGCGGCACCGTGCCGCCGACCGGATACCCCCATCAGCCGAGTTCGCCTTCCTGATGCGAGCAGGGCCCTCTCCGTCTCTCACGCTTTTTGCAGCGTGAACCGAAACGCCGCTCCCTCCTCCGTGCGGCCCGGCACCCGGTCTTCGACCCAGATGCGGCCGTGGTAGCGCTCCACCAGGATCTGGACCAGGTACAGCCCGAGCCCTTCCCCGACCCCCCGCCTCTTCTGCTCGTAGCGATGGAAGACCGCCTGCTTGTCCGCGTCCGGGATGCCGGCCCCGGTGTCCTCGACGGATACCAGCATCTCGCCGTCCCGCCCCTCGACCCGGATGGCGATCTCGACCCCGGGCCCGCCGTGCCTGACGGCGTTGCCGATGAGGTTTCCGAAGACCTCCGAGAGAAGGTCGTCCGCGCACACCCGGCGGGAAGATGCTTCATACCGGATACGGGTGTCGGGGAACTGCTCGATCTCCCTCTGGACCACCGTATCGAGGTCCACCTCTTTAAGCCCGGAGGTGGCCTGGTGAATCCGGCGGATGGTGGAGACGTTCCCCAGGATCTCGATGCTCTTATGGATGCTGCGCTTCAGTTTCTCCGCGTAGTCGGCCGGCTCTCCTTCCAGGGTCTCGGCGAGCAGGTCGGCGTAGAGGTTCGAGACGTTCTCGGTATTCCGGATATCGTGCGTCAGTATATCGAGATACAGGCTTATCTCCCGGTGCGAATCCTCCAGTTGCCGGTGGAGCCGGGCGAGTTCGTCGGTGCTGCACCGGAGTTCCCTCTCCGCTCTCCTGCGTTCGCGCACCTCGGCCGTCATCGCCTTGAGGAGACTCTGCTGGTTGCGGAAGACGAAGAACGCGGCGAACACGGCGAGCAGGGTGGTGAAGGCGACGGTGCTGATGTGGGTCTCTATGATGGTGATATTCGGGTAAAAGAACGTCTTCGCGAGCTGGAATGCGCTCATCAGCAGAAGCGTGATTGCGGCGACTTTTCCAAGCGCAAGAAGCATGCTGGCGGACCTGGATTTCTCGTTCAAGGCTATCCCCCGCAAAAGAGATGCATCTCCCTGAGTGCCGTGCGATAGCGACGGCATGACATAACTACTGGCGGTGGCGTGTGCGCGGACATGGTTCGCGGAAGACGGATTCTCCCCGGGGCTTTCAGCAGGTGAAACGGGGTTCGGACAGCACCTGGTACTTGCAGGCTTGCAAAGTGGTGGTACCTTCTATTATGATAAAGCAATTCCGCACTATCTGTATGGCACGTGCCGGAGAGCATGGCAATGCCGCCTGAATGCCCGGGAATTCCCTCCTGAGGAGGCCTGCTGCAGTCGCCCGGCCACCGCGGAGAACCGCATCCCGGAAAAGAGATGGGAGGGGCCGAACGATCTCCTCTTGCCCGGGCGCCGTCCCGCCCCTCTACTTCTTCACGGCGTACACCTGGTGGACCGTGCCCTGCTCCATCGGCACGACCTTCTGGAGTTCCAGCGCCACCCGTCCCCCGGCCCGGCCGAAGAGTTTCTTCTTCCCATCCCCGACGATGACCAGGTGGACGATCAGGCTGATCGTGTCCGCGATCCCCTCCCGGATCAGGACGTCGTTTAAATCGGGGCCGGAATCGGAGACCACCCGCGCGATCCCGAACCGCTCTCCGAGCTCCCGGAGAGCACCCCGGAGGTCCACCCGATCCATGCCGCACCGGATGAACAGGTACTCCCGCTCGCGGAGGTAGTCGAGGTAGTCCTCCGGCGTCGCCTCCGAGACGAGGACGACGACGTCTTTCGTATGCTCCATGTTCCGGTAGAAGTGGAGCAGACCTTTTAGCACGCCCCTGCTGTCGACGATGACGCAGAGGGGGCGAGGATCGTCCGGCGGCCACGGCCTGACCGGTCTCCGGCGGCCACGGCCTGACCGGTCTCCGGCGGCCACGGCCTGACCGGTCTCCGGCGGCCACGGCCTGACCGGTCTCCGGCGGCCACGGCCTGACCGGAAGAGAAAACCCTATCCCTCTCCCGCCCGAGAACTCCTTGCTGGAGGATGCCTGATGGAGATCCCGCAGAGTACCTTTGACCGGATGGCCGAAAGCATGGCCGATCGCGAATCGCTCCTCTCCCCCCGGGCGACCCGGAACGCCGATTACCTCAGGAGGTCCGGCCGCAAGCGCGAGGAGCCGGTGATCCGGCCGCCGTTCTTCCGGGACGCCGACCGGATCGTCCACTCGAAGGCCTACGCCCGCTACATCGACAAGACCCAGGTCTTCTACCTGGTCGAGAACGACCACATCACCCACCGCGTCCTCCACGTCCAGCTCGCGTCAAAGATCGGGAGGACGATCGGACGAGCCCTCGGCCTGAACGAGGACCTGATCGAGGCGATCGCGCTCGGCCACGACATCGGCCACGTGCCCTACGGGCACCTCGGGGAGAAGTTCCTCGACGAACTCTGCACCGAGCACAACATCGGGGGGTTCCGGCACAACGTCCAGAGCGTCCGGTTCCTCGACACCGTCGAGGACTGCGACCTCACGCTGCAGGTGCTGGACGGGATCCTCTGCCACAACGGCGAGGCCCACGACCGGAGTCTCACGGTCGAGGGCGAGGCCCGCTGGGATTCGTTTGCGGAGAAACTGCAGAGGATCGAGGCCGGGGGCGACGCGCTCCCTCTCACCGCCGAGGGGTGCGTCGTCAGGTGTGCCGACAGCATCTCCTACCTCGGCCGCGACCTTGCGGACGCCCTCGAGGTCGAGGTCATCGGGGACGATGATCTCGCGGACTTCCCGGAGAACTGCATGCGCGTCTTCGGTATCGCCGGGAGGAGAAAGGAGGACTTCCGCGAGGTCAACCAAAGAGTGCTCGATATCCTGATCCGGGACATCATCGCCGTGAGCTACGATACCGACTGCATCGCCTTCTCAGAGGAGGCGTCGGCGTGTGTGGCGGCGTTCAAAGAGTTCAACATGAACCACATCTACGGGAACAAAAAACTCCTGAGAAACGAAGGAAAGATCCGGTTTATGTTCCGGCATCTCTTCGAGCACATTCTTGAGGATATCGAGGAGGGGCGCAAGAACTCGCCGGTTTATCAAGACCTCATCGATACGCCGTGGGTATCCCGGGGTTACATCGCTGCTGCGGCACCGGAGGAATGCGCAAGGGACTTCATCGCCGGGATGACGGATCGCTACTTCGAGCAGGTCTTCCAGCAGTATGTTCTCCCGGAGAGGGTCCGGTCGAGATACCGGGGCCGGTGAACCCCCTGTGGCTGGCGGTTGAAGTGGGGTTCCATCTGCCCATTATCCCCTGTATTCGTCCGAAAATTCTGATTTAAACCCATGAATGTAACCCGATGGTTCGTATGTATTCTTATATCGCTCCGGAGCAATACATGCCATGAATAAGCGAATCCTTATTCTCGGTCTGGCTGCGGCGCTCGTCCTGACGGCCGGTTGTATGGGGCCGCCAGGCCCCAACCCCAGGGTCGTGGAGGACTCCATGATCAAGGATATCAGCCTGTCCAAGGGGCTCGGATATAACGTGAACGCGGTGATACAGAACGACGGGGGCGACGGCGACGTCACCGTGACGATGAAACTGATCGATGAAGAGAAGGGTTTTGTCCGGGACCAGGTCTCGACGGTGATCTCCATCCCCTCGGGGGAGACGGAGAAGGTCAGCCTCACGCTGGACGGGGACGTCGGCAGGACGTACCGGCACAGTGTCGAGGTGAGTTAACCAGAGGGCGTTTCTGGATCGGACTTGCAGTCCTGATTACGCGGGTTCAGGCCCCCTCCCCGACCCGATACGATGAGGCCGGAACATAACAGAGCCATTTTTTTACCCCTCCCCCAAATGGGATGTATGGAACCGTCCCCGGGGATTTACGAGCAGGTCATCAGCGAATACCTTGCATCGAAACTCTCCGGTCCGGAAAAGGAAGGGAGAGTCTTTAAAGACCCTCTTGTGCGCTTCGATCCCCAGACCGTTCTCTCCCGACACCTCGCGAAGGTCATCCGAACGGCTCTTCTGTCTGCCGATGAGGCAGGAGCCTCGCTTGAAGAGCAGGTCCTGATCTGCAACCGCCTCATCGAACACCTCGGTACTGAACTACGAGATAAAAATCTTGAACGGTGTAAGATCACGCCCGAAGCAAAGGTATTGCTCGCCCTTGTGGAGCGCAATCGCCTCTCTGCGCTTAATATTACTGCACCCACCCGCCCCGAGACTTCTATCGCGCAGAGCAGCCTCTTCACCGGGTCTCCAGGAGAGCCCGGGCTCGTGGATGAACTCAGGAAGGAGATCCGGACCGCTGATCGTGTCGACCTCCTCATTTCGTTCATCAAGTGGAGCGGGCTCCGGCTGATTCTCGACGATTTAAAAGAATTTGTCAGGCATGGCCAGCTTCGGGTGATCACGACCTCGTACACCGGGGCAACTGATATCAAGGCGGTCGAGGCCCTTGCAGCCCTTCGGAACACCACTGTCCGGATATCCTACGATACCGACAGAACCCGGCTTCACGCGAAGACCTACACTTTCCACAGGGACAACGGCTTCTCCACCTCCTATATCGGGTCATCTAACCTCTCGAACCCCGCGATAACAAGCGGCCTTGAGTGGAATGTCAAGGTCACCGAGCAGGATTCATATGACATCATCCAGAGGATCGAGAAGACGTTTGAGACCTACTGGAAAGACCCGGAGTTCGTCGAATACACCCCGGAGAGCCGGGAGCGGTTGCAGCGTGCTCTCTCAAAGGAGAAGCGGGGTGAGTTCGATCTTCGTCCGGTCTTCGATATCAGGCCCTACTATTACCAGAAAGAGATCCTTGAGCGGCTGAAGGCGGAGCGGGAACTGCACAACAACTACAAGAACCTCATAGTCGCCGCCACCGGGACGGGGAAGACGGTCATATCTGCGTTCGACTACAAAAGCCTCATCCAGAGGCCAGGGGAATATCCCCGTCTGCTCTTCGTTGCTCACCGTGAGGAAATCCTGAAACAGAGCATCCAGGTCTTCCGGGGGGTTCTCAAAGACCAGAACTTCGGGGATCTCCTGGTCGGGGGGAGCGAGCCTGCGCAGATCGAGCATCTCTTCACCTCAATCCAGAGTCTGAACAGCAGAAACCTCCCGAAGATCACGCCTCCGGACTATTACGACATGATCATCGTCGACGAGTTCCATCATGCCGCTGCGCCCTCATACCAGAGGCTGCTCACTCACTACACCCCGGGAGTCCTCCTCGGACTCACCGCGACACCGGAACGCATGGACAATCTTGACATTCTCGAGTATTTCAACGAAAAGATCTCCGCTGAGATCCGGCTTCCTGAGGCAATCAACCGGAAGCTGCTCGCCCCATTCCATTACTTCGGTGTCACCGATGTTGTCGACCTCGATACCGTACCCTGGAAGCGGGGAACCTACGACCCCGCCGAGCTCTCCAGGCTCTACACCGGGAACCAGCAGCGGGCGGACCTGATCATCAGGGCCGTGCAGGACTACACGACCGATCTCCACGAGATCATCGGGCTCGGGTTCTGCGTCTCCGTTGAGCACGCCGAGTATATGGCTGCAGCGTTCCAGGGGGCGGGTATCCCTGCGGCCTGCCTTCATAGCGGGAGCTCGCGGGAAGAACGTTCCACCATCCAGAAGCGGCTGGTCGATCGGAAGATCCACTTCATCTTCGTCGTCGACCTCTACAACGAAGGCGTTGATATCCCCGAGGTGAACACCATCCTCTTCCTGCGTCCCACCGAGAGCCTCACGGTCTTTATCCAGCAGTTTGGGCGGGGGCTCCGTCTCTCGGACAGGAAGGAGTGCCTGACGGCCCTTGACTTTGTTGGGCATCACAACAAAAACTTCCCGTTCGGCGAGAGGATTGCAGCGCTTCTCTCTCCCGGCGGGAGAACCCTGGTAGAACAGGTCTCTCGCGACTCTTACTCGCTTCCGAAGGGCTGCTATATCCACTTCGAGGAGAAGGCCCGGGAGAGGGTTCTTGCAAACATCAGGGCAAACATAACGAATAGGGCCACGCTCATCCGCAAGATCCGCTCGTTTGAAGATGAGACCGGCGAACCCCTCACTTTCAAGAAGTTCCTCCAGCGTTACAGCCTGCAGCCTCTTGATGTTTACCGGAGGGGCACGTTCTGTTCGTTGGCCGCAGAGGCGGGCGTATACCCGGAGGCCTACGCGGATGAACGCCTCTTCCCCAGGACCGCCGCAATCAGGCTGGCGACACTGAATTCGCCTGAAGCAATCCGCTTCATCAGGGCCGCGCTCTCCGATCCCTGCCATTACTCCCCTGCGGCCCTCTCGGACCGCGAGAAGAACATGCTGGCACTCTTCTACTACTCGCTCAGCGATGTACCTCTTCGTGACGAGAATATGGGTATTGAAGAGATTTTCTCCGATCTCTTCGCATATGAAGAAATCCGGCGCGAGATCTGCGACCTCCTGGAATACAACGGGGCACATATCGAGTTCCTCCCAAAACCTGTCGACCTTGGTTTCGAGAACGCCCTCGAACTCCACGCTGCCTACACCCGGGCCCAGGCTTTTGCAGCACTCGGCCACTATACACTGACCCGAAAACCGGCAGGGGGCAGCCGGGAGGGGGTTGTGTACCTGGAGGATAAGAAGGCCGATGTACTCCTGGTCACCCTGAATAAGACCGAGGAACACTACTCGCCCACAACGATGTACAAGGACTACGCGGTCAACGAGAACCTCTTCCACTGGCAGTCGCAGAGCACCACATCCGCGTCGTCACCGACCGGTCAGCGCTACATCGAGCACGAACAGCAGGGGAACAAGATCCTCCTCTTCGTCCGCGAGTACAACAGGGTCGACGGCGTCACGCAGCCGTATCTCTTCCTCGGGACCGCCCGGTATCTCTCCCATGAAGGGAGCCGGCCGATGAGCATCACCTGGGAACTCGATCACCCGATGCCGCCGGGCTTCTTCCTGAAAGCGAATAAGATGGTGGTTGGATAGCGGCCGAAACCTACATCGTGGATAGCATCAAATCATGGATAAATGAACCGTTGCTTGCCGCGGGGAGGCGTGCTACCATCCTGACGAACCACAGATGCCCGGTCGTCCTGGTCCACGGGTGGCGGAGCCATCCCGGCATCTGGAACCGCCTCACCCCGGGGCTCACGGAGGCCGCGGTCCCCATCTGGAGGTTCGACCACACCGCAATGCAGGGTGCCGGGACGGAGACGATCGCCCTCGCTCTCCGGGACTACATCCGCGCAAAACGGGAGGAGACCGGGTACGGCGGCCCGGTCGATGTCGTCTGCCACTCGATGGGGACGTGCATCGCCCGGTACCTCCTCGAAGTCCTCGACGGCGACGACCGGGAGGAACAGGTCCGGCTCCTGGTCGGGATCGGCCCGCCGAACAACGGCTCGGCCATGGCCGAACTCTTCAACGACCCCGAACGGGGTCCGGAGGTTATCCGGCGCCTCGCAGGGGTCTTCGTGCCGCAGGACTACGACCCCCAGGAGGACACCATCGTCCAGGAGTTCCGGCCCGGGAGCAGGACCGTTGCGGCGCTCCGGGACGCCGGGACCCGTGACGACATCGCCTACCGGATCGTCCTCGGCGCGAACCTCACCGCGACCCCGGCGTTCTTCCCGGCCTTCGGCGGGAAAACCTGGGAGATCGGTCCGGAAGGCGAGTGGCGGACGACCTACGCCGGTGACGGCATCGTTCCCCACACCGACTCATACCTCCCCGGGGCAGGGGTGGACGTGCTCCCGGCAGACCCCGGGAACCTGGCCCGGCACCCGGAGCGCTACTGCCACATCATGCTGCCGAGAAACCCCGAGGTCGTCGCCCGCGTCACGGGGTACCTCTCGGGCCTCTCACCGTCTCCCTAAGGCCTGCCGTGCGGACTCCGCCCAGGAGTCGATCGCCCGCTCCAGGTCTTCCCCGGCCTTCCGTGCCGCCTGCTCGATACGTTCGTGTCCTTCGGGCGTCCCCAGGAGGTGGTGGCCCGCGTTCATAACATCGTTGACCGCCTTCCGGACCGATTGGGATGCCTCCTGCATACGTTCGTCGACGGTGGGGGAGGCCGGTGCCGGCTCCTCTTCCGGTGCAGGGGGGGGGTTGGGGACCCACCGCCCCTGTTCAAAGCGACCTTCAGTCTCGCTCATAAACGTGGGTGTAGGTCTGCCCGGGATAAAAACCTGGCTCTTTTACATCGTCTCTCCCGCTGTCGGTCGGTCACCGCCCCGGTTCGCACCTGCGGCCGCAGGCACCGGCTCTCGACCCGCACCGGGAACAGAAAGCACAGTCACTTAACACCGGGTGCAGGTAGATTATTCGTCTCCACCAGGGTTGCCCGGGACAGTCCCGGTGCGCAGGTTCATCTACCTCCGGGGTACACAGGAGAACAATGGTCAGGGTTGCTGCCGTCGAGGCATGCGGGCGGGCTCTCTCCCAGGGCACCTGCCGGTTCCGGATAGCGCGAGCCGCAGCATTCGTGCTCCTCTTTATCCTGGTGATTCCGCTCCTTCTCGGCCTCGCCGTTGGGGTGTCCCCTGCAGCGGTCTTCGCCCTCATCGGATCGACCCTCCTCCTCCAGGCGGCCGCGGCCGTCGTCGCCCTCTCGCTCGGGCTGCACCCGGCGGTCGTCCTGGTCTTCCTGACATCGGTGGCCGCTGCCGTTCTGGTCGGCATCTTCGAGGTCTGCGACATCTTTGCCGGGCGTTCCCGGATGATCCAGGGTTTTCTCTCGAAGATTGATGCAAAGACCGGGAGTATCGATTACCTGAAGCGCTATGGAGCCCTGATGCTGATCCCGGTCATCTGGATCCCCGGGATAGCCCTTTACGGAACCCCGGTCGTCGCCTGGGCCTTCCAGTACCCGCGGATCACCTCGCTCCTCTGCATGCTTGCCGGATGGGCGATCGCGATCGTCGTGGTCATGGCGGCGACGATGGGGCTCGTCCGCCTGGCTTTCTGACCTGCGCGTGCATCTTCGGCCGGCACGTCGGGGTCTGGCCTGCCTCTTTATTCTCCTCCCCCGGGGAGGGCGCTGCGTTTCCGTCCTCGTCGGCGCATGGCGTGACCCTAAGGTATAAATATTCACAATTGTTATCTATGATGGGTAAGATTAACAATTGTTAATCCCACATCCTGCCGAGGTGGCGGAACGGCTACGCGGTTGACTGCAGATCAGCTCCATCCCGGTTCGACTCCGGGCCTCGGCTTGAGGTATCCCCATGAAAGAACAGGTTCAGAAGACGTTCGAAGCGCTCTTTGCGCTCGAGGATATCCGTGAAGTGCTCCGGGAGGCGCTCCCGACCGGTCCCGGGCCCGACGAGGAGCGAGCCATCCGCGAGGGTGTCGCCCGGGTCCGGGCCATCCTCGACGACCTGGAGGCGGGGACCGGGACCCCTGCGGTCACGAAGATCGCGGGCAGCCTCGATATCCGGAACCGGGAAGAGGCATATATCAACATCCAGCCCATCCAGGCCGCCGGCCGCCTGACTCTCGAAGCCCGGAAGGCGCTCATCGCCTACGGCGACGGCTACTCCACCTGCGACGCCTGCCGAAAGCCGTTCCGCCTCGACAAGATCACAAAGCCCCCCATCGCGGCGTTCCACGAGGATCTCGCCCGGTTCCTGAACATGGATACGGTCCGCGTCGTTCCCGGCGCCCGCCGGGGGTTCCAGGCGGTCGCCTCCACGCTCGTGGAGAAGGGCGACCCGGTCATCGTCTCGGCACTCGCCCACTACACGGAGTTCCTGGCCGTCGAAGCGGCGGGCGGCGTGGTGAGGGAGGTCGGGCTCTCGAAGCAGAACCTCGTCACCCCCGACGCCACCGCCGAGAAAATCGAGGATGTCCGGCGTGAGACCGGGCGGAATCCAGCGCTCATCATGATGGACCACGTCGACTACCAGTTCGGGAACGTTCACGACGTCGCCGGCATCGCGAAGGTCGCTCACCAGTACGACGTTCCCTTCCTCCTCAACGGCGCCTACACCGTCGGCGTCATGCCCGTCGACGGCAAAGCGATCGGGGCCGATTTCGTCGTCGGCTCCGGGCACAAGAGCATGGCCTCCCCTGCTCCGTCCGGGGTCCTTGCCGCCACCGCCGAGTGGGCGCCGCGGGTCTTTCGGACCACCGCGATGACCGGCGACGTCACCGGGCGGACATTCGGGATCAAGGAGGTCGAGAACCTCGGGTGCACGCTGATGGGGGGGACGCTGCTCTCGATGATGGCATCGTTCCCCACCGTGAAGGAGCGCACGCTCCGGTGGGACGAGGAGGTGAAGAAGTCGAATTACTTCATCGATACACTCCTTTCGATAGCAGGGAGCAGGGTTCTCTCGGAGTATCCGAGAAAACATACGCTCTCGAAGATCGACACCACCGGGAGCTTCGATACCGTCGCCCGGACGCACAAGCGCAGGGGTTTCTTCCTCTCCGACGAACTCTCGAAGCGAGGTATCGTCGGCGAGTTTGCCGGAGCGACACGCACCTGGAAGCTCAACACCTACGGTCTGTCCTGGAAGCAGATCCGTTACCTCGCCGGTGCGTTCACCGAGATCGCCGAGAAATACGAACTACCCGTAACAGAATGAGAGAAGATCCCATGACAGACAAAGCATTCAACTTAGGAACCCTTGCATTGCATGCAGGACAGGAACCCGATCCGACCACCGGGTCGCGAACGGTGCCGATCTACCAGACGACGTCGTACGTCTTCAAAGACACCGAGCACGCCGCGAACCTCTTCGCCCTCAAAGAGCCCGGGTACCTCTATACCCGGCTCGGGAACCCGACGACCGATGTTTTTGAAAAGCGCATCGCGGCGATCGAAGGAGGGCGGGCAGCAGTTGCAACCGCCTCCGGCCAGGCGGCGATCACCTACGCCCTCCTTGCGGTCACCCGGCCGGGCGACGAGATCGTCGCAGCGGATAACCTCTACGGCGGCACCTACGAGCTCTTCAACTACACCTTCCCGAAGTTCGGGCGGAAGGTCGTTTTCGTCGACTCGACCGATCCGGAGGCGTTCCGGGCGGCGATAACCGACAGAACCCGGGCGATCTACGCGGAGTCGATCGGAAACCCGAAGCTCGACATCCCGGACTTCGCGGCGATCGCGAGCGTAGCCCACGAGGCAGGCGTTCCCTTCGTCGTCGACAACACCACCGCGGTGGGGCTCGTCCGGCCGATCGAGCACGGGGCGGATATCGTCGTCCTCTCGGCGACGAAGTTCGTCGGCGGGCATGGAAACTCCATGGGCGGCGTTATCGTCGACTCCGGCAACTTCGCCTGGAATAACGGGAAATTCCCCGAGTTCACCGAGCCCGATCCGGGTTACCACGGGCTGAAGTACTGGGATACGTACGGAGACTTCCCGGGGCTCGGCAACGTCGCGCTGGCCTTCAAGATCCGCGTCCAACTCGGCCGGGACACCGGGGCGGTGCTCTCCCCCTTCAACGCCTGGCTCTTCCTGCTCGGGCTCGAGACACTTCACCTCCGGGTGCAGCGCCACGGGGAGAACGCACGGGCGGTCGCAGAATTCCTGAAAGGTCATCCGAAAGTCGCGTGGGTGAACTACCCGGGGCTTCCCGAGCACCCGAGCCATGCGCTTGCAGAGAAGTACCTCGGCGGGGCCTTCGGGCCGATCGTCGGGTTCGGGGTCAAAGGCGGGGAGGCGCAGGGCAAAACATTCATCGAGGGGCTCAAGCTCTTCTCGCACCTGGCCAACATCGGGGACTCAAAGAGTCTCGTCATCCACCCGGCGACGACCACGCACCAGCAGCTCACGGCAGAAGAGCAGCTCGCGACCGGCGTCACTCCCGATTACATCCGGCTCTCCATCGGCACCGAGGATATCGAGGATATTATCGACGACCTCGGCCGGGCGCTCGACGGGGTGTAACGCTATGGCGGGGTCGGTCGGAACCGTGAGGACGGAGCACGCCACCTTCCCCGAGCCCCTCACCCTCGAGAGCGGTGCGGTTATCGCGCCGGTGACGATCGCCTACGAGACCTACGGCCGGTTGAACCGGGAGAAGAGCAACGCGATCCTGATCTGCCATGCCCTCTCCGGCGACGCCCACGCGGCTGGTTTTCACGACGGCGAAACCCGGCCCGGGTGGTGGGACGGCGTCATCGGTCCCGGAAAAGCCTTCGACACCGACCGCTACTTCGTCGTCTGCTCGAATGTCATCGGGGGGTGCAAAGGCTCGACCGGGCCGGCCTCCGTCAACCCGGCGACCGGCCGGCCCTACGCTCTGGCGTTCCCGGTGATCACCGTCCGGGATATGGTCCGGGCGCAGAAACGACTGATAGAGCATCTCGGGATCGACTGCCTCGCCGCGGTGGCAGGCGGTTCGATGGGGGGCATGCAGGCGCTCCAGTGGGCGGTCGCCTACCCCGAGGCGGTCCGAAAGGTGATCGCCATCGCCACGACCGCACGCTCGACCGCCCAGCAGATCGCCTTCAACGAGGTCGGGCGGCAGGCGATCATGGCCGACCCCGCGTGGGCGGGCGGGGGCTACCCGGGCGAACGCCCCCCGGTACAGGGGCTCAGGCTCGCCCGGATGATCGGGCACATCACCTACCTCTCGGACGGGGCGATGTGCGAGAAGTTCGGGCGTAACCTGCAGGGCCGCAGCACCGTCGGCTACGGCTTCTCCACCGAGTTCCAGGTCGAGAGTTACCTCCACCACCAGGGCGACACCTTCACCCGGCGGTTCGACGCCAACTCCTATCTCTACATCACCCGGGCGCTCGACTACTTCGACCTCGCCGTGGACGACTCGCTCGCCGCCGGTTTTGCCGGGACGAAGGCCTCGTTCCTGGTCGTCTCGGTCTCCTCCGACTGGCTCTACCCGCCCTACCAGTCGGAGGAGATCACCAATGCGCTGGCCGCGAACGGTATCAACGTCCAGTACTGCGAGATCCGGTCGAACCACGGGCACGATGCCTTCCTCCTCGAAGACGGGCAGATGAACTACCTCATCGGCACGTTCCTCGACCACCTGCTCGTCCGGGACGTCATGGAGGCGGGTGTCCCGACCATCGCTGAGGAGGCGTCCATTCACGACGCAGCAAGGATCATGATCGAGAACGCCGTCAACCACCTCCCCGTCCTCGCCGAGCGGGGCGATCTCGCCGGGATCGTCACCTCCTGGGACATCGCGAAAGCGGTCGCCTGCCGGTACGGGAGCCTCGACGAGATCATGTCCCGCTCGGTCGTCACCGCCGCGCCGGACGAACCGGTCACGGAGGCCGCTCGAAGGATGGAAGAACGTTCGATATCGGCCCTTCCCGTCGTCGACGCCGACCGGCGGGTGATCGGCCTCATATCGAGCGATGCCATCAGCACGCTGATAGGACGATGCGCATGACCCAGAATGAATTACAGAAGAACGAGCAGGCCCTCCTGGTCTTCGGGTGCCCGGAGGTTCCGGTGCAGGCGGCGATCGGCCTCTACCTTGCAGGCCGGCTCGGTGAAGAAGGCTACGACGTGGTCACTGCCGGAAACCCCTCGGTTCTCGGTCTCCTCCGCGTCTCCGACCGGAAGAAGCGCTACATCGGAAAGACCGTCGACCTCGACCGCTGTATCGGGGAGGTCGCAGAGGGGAAGAGAGACGCCGGCCTCTGCGTGGTATTCGCCCATAACGATGCCGGCATCTCGTACGCCGCCTCGATGCGCTACCTGCTCCCGGAAGCGCGTCTCGTCGTCGTCGTCTTCGGCCGGAACGCCGGGGAGCTCGCGGCGCAGGTTGATTTTCCCTGTGAAACGGTCGTGGAGAAGGCGGTCCACAACCCGGGAAAACTGAAGAAAGGGATCGACGAGGTCTTCGGATGGCGTGCATCGACGAGTTGAACCCGGAGATCCTCCTCCGGGGAGCCTCCTTCGCGGAGTGCCGGACGGCGGTGGAGAAGCGCTGCCGCGAGGTCTACTACGTCGACCCGGGGTATGCGATATTCGATACGCATACCATCGGGGTCCCGCCGATCGCCGTCGGGGTGGAGGATACCTTCATCGTCTTCCCCTTCACCAAACCCTGCTACGGGACATTCCTGATCCGGGTGCCGGGGGATGAGGAGGTCGAACGACTCGGGCAGAAGGGCAGACCCGGAGGAAAGCGATGATCGATACAGAGCAGGTCTGGCTGGTGCGCTACTCCGAGGTCTTCCTCAAGTCGGAGCCCGTCCGCCGGGAGTGGGAGAAGACCCTTATCCGGAACATCAGGCGGGTGCTTCCTGATGCCGAGCCCCGGCGGGAGCGCGGGAGGATATGGCTCGAAGGGGAGGTCGACCCGGAGGTGCTCAGGAACGTCTTCGGGATCGTCTCGTTCTCGCTCTGCGACGCCGTGCCGCTCGACGATCTCCCGAAGGGTCTCCTCGCGTTCTCCGAACGTCACGGTATCGCGGAGGCTGCGACCTTCGCCCTCCGGATCCGGCGCGTTGGGAAGCACTCATTTACTTCCAAGGATCTCGCAGAACGGCTCGGGAACCTGGTCCGGGCGGAGCACCCGCACCTCCGCGTCGATCTCGACGACCCGGGACGGGAGATCTTCGTCGAGATCCGGGACGGGACCTGCTACCTCTTCGACCGGAAGATCCCGGCCGTCGGCGGCATCCCGCTCGGCGTCGAGGGGGCGCTCGTCGCGCTCGTCTCCGGCGGCATCGACTCACCGGTTGCGGCCTTCATGATGATGAAGCGCGGGTGCCGGATCGTCCCGCTCTACGTCGGGCTCGAAGGCTATCTCGATGAGACGAACCTCGCCCGGACAGAGGCCACGGTCGAGGCCCTCCGGCGCTACCAGCCGGATATCGAACTCCTGGTCGTAGAGGACGGCTACCTCGCCCGGGCACGGCGGGTGCTTGAGGAACGGGGGCAGGAGCGCTACACCTGCCTCCTCTGCAAGCGGCGGATGTACCGGATCGCCGCCGAGATCGCCCGGAGAGAAGGGGCAAAGGGGTTCGTCACCGGCGAGTCGATGGGGCAGGTCGCGTCGCAGACCCTCGACAACCTGATGGTGCTCACCGATGCGGCGACGATCCCGGTCTACCGGCCGCTGATCGCGTTCGACAAGGAAGATGCAATCCGGCTCGCCCGCGAGATCGGGACGTTCGAGGCATCGATCGCCCCTGCCTGCGGGTGCGGAGCGGTGCCGGCACGCCCCTCCACCGCCGCTGCGATCGAGGCGGTCAGTACCCTGGAGGAAGCGGTGGGAGATGCCGGGGACGTGGAAACGCTCAGGATGCGGCCGGCCCACAACATGCGTGAGTAACGGATAGGAGATTGATGCGGATGGGACGGATATACCATGATATCACCTGGACGATCGGGGGCACCCCGCTCGTCCGGCTGAACCGGGTGACGGAAGGCTCCCGGGCGACGGTCCTCGCCAAGGTGGAGTCATTCAACCCGATGGGGAGCGTGAAAGACCGGATCGGGGTCGCGATGATCGATGAAGCCGAACGAACTGGCGAGATCCGGGAGGGGACGACGATCGTCGAGGCGACGAGCGGCAACACCGGGATTGCACTCGCGTTCGTCTGTGCAGCCCGCGGCTACCCGCTCGTGCTGGTGATGCCCGAGACGATGAGCGTGGAGCGGCGAAAACTCCTCGCAGCGCTGGGCGCCGAGGTGGTTCTCACGCCCGGAGCCGAGGGTATGACGGGGGCGGTCAGCCGTGCGGCCCGGATCGCCGCCGGGAAGCCGAACGCCTACTTCGTGCCCCGGCAGTTTGACAACCCGGCGAACCCCGCCGTCCACCGCCGGACGACGGCCGAGGAGATCTGGCGGGACACCGACGGGACCGTCGATGCCGTGGTCGCAGGCGTCGGGACAGGCGGGACGATCACCGGGGTTGCCGAGGTCCTCAAGGCGCGAAGACCCTCTTTCAGGGCAATTGCCGTCGAACCGGCGGAGTCTCCCGTCCTCTCCGGCGGATCGCCCGGGCCGCACCGTATCCAGGGGATCGGGGCCGGTTTCGTGCCGGGCGTTCTCAGGACCGATCTTGTCGACGAGGTTCTCCGGGTCACCTCCGCGGACGCCTTCGCGATGAGCCGCCTGCTCGCCCGGAAGGAGGGGATCCTTGCCGGCATCTCGTCGGGCGCGGCTGTCCACGCCGCCTGTGAGGTCGCCCGCCGGCCGGATTACGAGGGGAAGGTGATCGTCGTGATCCTCCCGGATACCGGCGAGCGGTATCTCTCGACGGATCTCTTCAATGCAGAATGAGGAGGATCGAGGCGCAGTGAGCATCAGGGAAGATATCCAGACAGTCTTTGCAAAAGACCCGGCAGCCCGGTCGACGCTCGAGGTGATCTGCTGTTACCCGGGTCTCCACGCCATCTGGGCGCACCGGATCGCGCATGCCTTCTATCGCCGCCGGCTCTACTTCCCGGCCCGGTTCGTCTCCCATATCTCGCGGGCGCTGACCGGGATCGAGATCCACCCCGGCGCGAAGATCGGCCGCCGCGTCTTCATCGACCACGGATCGGGCGTCGTGATCGGGGAGACCGCCGAGGTCGGCGACGACGTCCTGATCTACATGGGCGTGGTGCTCGGCGGCACCGCGCTCGAACGGACGAAACGGCACCCGACCATCGAGGATAACGTCGTCATCGGGTCGGGGGCGAGTGTCCTCGGTCCCATCACCGTCGGGCGCGGGGCGAAGATCGGGGCGGGTTCGGTCGTCGTCCACCCCGTCCCTGCCGGTGCGACGGTCGTGGGCGTTCCGGGCAGGCTCGCCGGCCCGAAGTGCCGGAAGGGCCAGGAGAGACTCGACCGCGGCGACCTCCCCGACCCGATGCTCCGGGTGGTCAGCCGCATTCTCGACCGGCAGAACCGGATCGAGGAGCGGCTCCGGGCGGTGGAGCGGTCGGGACTGGTTGGCGGTAAACGGCAGGAGGAGATCGCGATCGAGGAGAATATCCGGGCGGCGCTTAAAGAAGTGATCGACCCGGAGGTCGGGATCGACGTCGTCGACCTCGGCCTGATCAAGGGGATCACCGTTCAGGACTCCTCGGTGCTCGTGGAGATGGTCCTGACCACCGCCGCCTGCCCGCTCGTCGACTACCTTACCGACCGGGTCCGACGCCGGGTGCTCGACGTAAGCGGCGTCCGGGACGTCGAGGTCCGGGTGCTCGACGAGCCCTGGGACTGGGACCGGTTTTTCAGCCAGAGGGATGTTCTCAGGGAATTCTGAAGTCGGCCCTACCGGGGAAGGTCCAGCATCCGCCGGATTGCCGTCCGCGCCCGGACGGCGGTCTCCTCCGGGACCGTCACCCGCGGATTGAGCCGCTCGAGGGCCGCAAGCACCTTTGCGAGATCGGTCTTCTTCATGTTGACGCAGACCGCCTTATTCGAGAGGGGGGAGAAGATTTTCCCCGGGCACTTCTTTTCGAGCTGGTGCAGGAGCCCGACCTCGGTGCCGATGACGAACTCCCGTCCCGGGCTTGCGCAGGCGTACCGCACCATCCCCGAGGTAGAGAAGACGTGATCGGCAAGGTCGATCACCTCGGGCCGGCACTCGGGGTGAACGAGCACCTCGGCGTCCGGGTGAGCACGGCGGGCGGCTGTCACCTCACCGGCCGTCATCCGGTCGTGGACGATACAGTAGCCGTCCCAGGGGAGGATCTCTTTTTCGGTGAACCGTGCGACGTAACGGGCGAGGTTTCTGTCGGGGAGGAAGATCACCTGCTCTGCCGCGAGCGACTCGACGACGGCGACGGCGTTTGCGGAGGTGCAGCAGATGTCGCTCTCCGCTTTGACCGCAGCGGAGGTGTTGACATAGGCGACCACGGCGGCATCCGGGAACCGCTCACGGAGCACCCGGACCTCGCCGGGGGTGACCATCTCCGCCATCGGGCAGCATGCGTCGGCCGCGGGGAGAAGGACGGTCTTTGCCGGCGAGAGGATCGCGGCCGTCTCGACCATGAAGTCGACGCCGCAGAGGACGATGACCTCGCTATCGAGGGTCGCCGCCGCCCGTGCGAGTTCGAGCGAGTCCCCGACGAGGTCGGCGATATCCTGCACCTCGGGGACCAGGTAGTTATGCGCGAGGATTGTTGCGTCACGCTCGGCCTTCAGTGCGTTGATCTGCCTGCGTAATTCTGCTGTATCCTGGTGGGTGTCCGGAGTGGAGATCGTAATCACAACCTATAAGCGCAGGTAACTGGTACTAGTGGGTGAATCACAATTGTGAATCTTTCGGCCTGCCCCCGGCGGCGCCGACCGGAGTGATCCCGAATGCCGCGTATTCTGACAGAACTGGATCGTGCGATCCTGAAAAAGGTTGCCCCTGAATCCTCGGGGACGATCTGCACGGGCTTCGGGGGTCCCTGCCGTTCGATTCTCCCGCCGCTCGCAAACCACTACGCAACGGACGGCCAGGACTTCGCCCGTCGGCTGGAGCGGCTCGACGACGACGACCTCCGCTACCTCCTCGGGCTGATCCGGGACGGGAGCGAGAGCCTCGGGTGCGTCCCGGTCGAGTATCTCGAACTCTTTCTTGTCTTCACGGCAGACCGGCTCGGGCGGGAGACCGCTCTCTTGCTCCTGCAGCACCTCGAGGACGAGGGCGGCTGCACCGGATGACCGGGGTGTTCCCGGGGCGATGAACCCCCCGCCGCTTCACACGTCGCATGGCGGCGAGACCCCTGTTTCGCGGTTCTGGAAATGGTGTGCCGACCCTGGGGTCGCCGTCATGTGCCCCCCGCGCGCCCCTGACGATACCGGCTTTGGAGAAACCCTCTGCGGAGGATAAGCGTTTGGTACCCGGAGCAGATCTTCCATCCCGCTCTCGGGGATCGGGAGGGGAGGCTTCAGGTGGGGATGTATCGCTCCCGTGGAAATGTTTGCACCGACCCGCTTTCAGACGATCTATCGGTAATCCGGTAGAAGAGATCCCGGACAGGATCTGCGGATATATGTGGCAGTGGGGCGGGTCTCGGTAGAACCCGTCACCGTATTCTATCCGCACCGTCTGCGGACACCGGACTGTTCCCGGCCTTGATCGGGCAGTTCGGTGCCTGCTGCCCGCCACGTTCCGATACCCAGATCAGCATCGGGATCAGGAGTTCCCGCAGCTCCCGACCGTCCTGCGTTAGTGAATAGTTCACCGTGGGTGGCGAGGTCGCCACGACACTTCTGCTTAACAGTCCGATCTGCTCAAGTCTCTTCAGCGTGTCTGAAAGCGGCTTTGGACCTATACATCCGAGTTCCCGTTTCAATTCGTTGAACCCCTTCTCGCCTTCGTTTCCGAGAATCGCTATGATGAGCAGCGCCCACTTCTTTGCCACGACATCGAGGATCCCGAATAACGGGCAGAAACAGATGTTCGTCTTCGCGGTCTGCAGTTTCTCCATGGATACTACCTATCTGCTCCGTTACTTTTCTGCTTATCAACTACTAAATGTATACTATCTATCAGAAAATTATCGGTAACCACCGGGAGATTTACCTCATGGGTCATTCCTGTTCAAAAAAATCCGGTTGTGATGATGACGGTGCGTATGAAGGGGAATGGTATGGCTTTCCCCCGCTCCGCAACGCGCTGATAGCAGCAGGTATCGCAGTACCCGGATTCCTTCTCGGTTCTCTCGGGGTTATCCCGGAACCGGCCGTGAACCAGTTATTCTTTGTCGCCATCCTCATCGGGGCATATCACTGGGCTCTGGAGGGATTTGAAGAGCTGATCCACGAGCATGCAATTGACATCGAGATGCTGATGATCGCCGCCACGCTGGGGGCGATCGTGCTCGGGCTCTGGGAAGAGGCCGCGGCACTGGTCATCCTGTACGCTGCAGCCGAAGGCGTGGAACATATCACCTACGCCCGGACGCGGGCATCGATCCGGAAACTGCTCGATCTTGCGCCGAAGGAAGCGGTCATGATCAGGAACAAGGCCGAACAGGTGGTCCCCGCCGAACAGCTCGAGGTCGGGGATCTGTTTCTCGTGAAACCCGGTGCAGGCATACCCACGGACGGAATCATCGTGAAAGGCCGGTCGAGTATCAATGAGGCCGCGGTCACCGGTGAATCCGTTCCCGCGGAGAAACAGGAGGGCATGAAGGTCTTTGCTGCAACCGTCAACGGTGAGGGTGCCCTGACAGTACGGGCAACGGCCACGTTCAGCGACAACACCCTCACCCGTATGATCCACATGGTCGAAGAGGCGCAGGAGCAGAAGGGAAAGACTCAGGCCTTCATCGAGAAGTTCGGGCGGAAATATACGCCTGCGGTCTTCCTCGTATCGCTCATTCTCATCGTTGTCCCTCCATTCTTCGGTATACCGTTCGACGAGCTTGCGATTCGTGGCGTTGTGCTCCTTGTAGCGGCAGCACCCTGTGCACTCGTTATGTCCACACCGGTCGCCGTTGCAGCGGGTATTGGTTCCGCGGGCAAACACGGCATTCTCATCAAAGGAGGTATCCACCTGGAGAATCTCGGGAAGACGCAGGCGGTTGCGTTCGACAAGACCGGGACTCTTACGACCGGGACCCCGGGTGTGACCGACATTATTCCGCTGAATGGTGACGATCCGGCAGTTCTCCGGATTGCGTATACTATCGAGCGCTGCTCCGATCACCCGATCGGCCGGGCAATCGTGAAACATGCGGAGACGGGCGGCATCCAGCCGTACGAAGCGGTGGATGCGTGTGCTCTTCCCGGGCAGGCTGCTACTGCAATTATCGGGGGAACCCCTTACTTTGCCGGCCGGCCGGAATATTTCACCGGTGTATCCCTGGATGCGGGAACCCGGCGTACGATCGATTGGCTCCGGGCTGAAGGAAAGACGGTCATATCTGTTGGAACAGAAGAGGAGATCCTGGGCATGATCGCGGTGCGGGACCAGGTCCGGCCGAATGCAAAGACGATGATCGAAGAACTCCATGCGATGGGGATTGCAACGATCATGCTAACCGGTGACAATGGGATTACCGCAAGAGCTGTTGCCGCCGATCTCGGGATCGATGACATCAGATCGGACCTGAAGCCCGAAGACAAAACCGCTGCCATCGAATCGCTGAAGGAGAAATACAGTGCGGTGGTCATGATCGGCGATGGTATCAACGATGCCCCGGCGCTCGCCCGGGCGACCGTCGGCATTGCAATGGGGACGGTCGGCACTGATGCGGCGATTGAAGCGGCAGATGTGGCTCTGATGGCCGACGACCTGTCCAAGGTACCGGAGGCCATTGCATTCGGAAAAAAAGCCCTGGCTGTATCCAATCAGAATATTGTCTTCTCGCTTGCGGTGCTTGCGATCATGATCCCGGGCGCCCTTCTCGGCGTTCTCGGTATAGCCGCTGCCGTGGTCTTTCACGAAGGGTCGGAACTGCTCGCGGTTGCGAATGGGCTTCGGATGGTGAAGCGGTAACCGGTCTAACTCTTCACCCCGATTGGAATCGTATTTTTGACGGCAGCCGCAATGCTCCGGTGCAGGGGGGGGCGGTCGGGTTTCATCTCGAGACGGCCTCCGATCCCGGGAGACGGTTTGCACAAAGGCATGTATGGCCCACGCGATATCCGATGAGATGCAGCAGAGGTTCTGCCGGATAGCGGATGCTCGGGCCGGCCGCATCTGCAACAGAGCGGGGCCGGGGAGATCTTCTGCGTGAGATGCCCCTCATACGTCCCGCAACGGCGTCAGATCGCACCCGGTGCAGGGAAGACACATCGTCTTCGCCCGCCGGGGATCAAGACCGTGCCGTTCCAGTGTATCGCGGGTCATCGCCGCGAGGCGGAGAAGCCGCTCCGCGGAAGGGCGCTCGACGGTGATCTCGCCTGCCCGGAGGGGCGAGGCGGAGATCGGCCGGAGGATGGGGATGACGCCTATCTTCGCAAGAAGGGCGACGCCGTCTCTGACCGTCTCGTCGTCCTCGCCGAGGCCGATGATGAAGTTCGAAAAGACAGTACCCCTCCCGAAGACGTCCACCGCCCCTGCGAGTGCGTCGAGGATGAACGGAAGGGAGAGGCCCGGGCAGACCCGCGCGAAGACGTCCGGGTCCATCGTCTCGACGTTGTACTTGATCTCGTCGGCACCGGCGGCGCGGAG